>DASZUU010000021.1:0-12457 GCA_035547425.1 Alloacidobacterium sp.
ACTCATCTTCAGCGTGGCCGGCGTGCTTTCGCTGCTCTTCTGGCATGGGTTGCCGCAGGATGTGGACTTCCGCGGGGGCACCGTAGTCCGGGTAAAGTTTGACCAGCAGCCCAATATCGATCGCATCCGCAATGCCGCTGATAAGGCAGGCATCAAGGACGCGCGCATTCAGAGCATCAAGGGCGGCGGCCAGGCGACGAGCAACGAAGTGATTATCCAGCTGGCGCAGAAGGCGAATGAAGCCTCGCTGGACGCGAGCCGCTCGACGATTCTGCAGACGCTGGAGACAAACTACTCGCAGAGCGCAGGCGGATCCGGGAAGTTCGATCTCGACAACGAAGGCGAAAACTCGCTGGCCAACTGGCTGGTGCAGAAAGACCCGGAGCATCTGGGCGGCGGCGACGCAGCCACGCAGCACTACGCGCAGCAGGCGAGCGCTATCTTCAATTATCGCAATGGGCGCGGGGGCTTAATCGATTCGATCGACAGCCTGGGCGGGGTTACGACGCCCGCGGTTCTCGGCGAATTGAAGCAGGATGCGTATCTCTCCGGTTTTACCATCCGCAATGTTGAGATCGTAGGGCCGCAGGTGGGCGCGCAGTTGAAGAAGCAGGCGCTGCTGGCTACGCTTTATTCGCTGCTGGGCATGCTGGTGTATCTCTGGTTCCGTTTCGAGCTGATCTACGGCGTTGCCGCTGTGGTGGCGGTCTTCCATGACACGCTGATTACAGTGGGCGCTTTCAGCCTTACCAACACGGAAATTTCGCTGACGGTCGTCGCGGCTATCCTGACGCTGGTCGGCTACTCGATGAACGATACGATCGTGGTCTTCGACCGTATCCGAGAGAACCTGCGCCTGACGCGCCGCGAACCGCTGGCCGATATCGTGAACCGCAGCATTAACCAGACGCTGAGCCGGACGGTGTTAACCTCGGGCCTGACATTCCTGACGGTGCTCTCGCTTTATCTGTTCGGCGGCGAAGTGCTGCATGGATTTTCCTTCGCGCTGGTGATTGGTATTTTGATCGGCACATACTCATCAATTGCTGTTGCCGCGCCGATGCTGGTGGCATACCAGGAGTGGCGGCAGAAGCGCGGAAAGACGGCAGTATTGCCGGCGGCAAAAAAAGCGCGGGTGTAACGTTTTCAGAGATATGCCGAGTGTGATATAGGTTTCTCACTCGGCTTTTCGCAGTCGTGCACCCGTTCAAAAAAAGTCCGGGCAACCGGGAACAAATAAACACCCCTCCGGTGTCTATAGCTAGTAACAAGTTCTGCTTGGAAGAGGTAGGCCATGTTTGAAGATGCCCTGATGGAATCAGGCGGCAAGATCAAGACCAAAAGCAAGTATTTTACGATCATTGGCTTTGTGCTCAATGGCTCGATTCTTGCTGCGATGATCCTTGTTCCGCTGATTTATCCGGAAGCGCTGCCGAAGGCGGCCATGGCGACCCTGCTGGTCGCACCGCCACCACCACCTCCGCCTCCGCCACCACCGCCGCCGCAGGCTCCGGTTCACGTCAAAGTTGTGCCCCAGGTGCTGAATAATCAGCTGACGGCGCCCACCGTGATTCCGAAGAAAGTGAACATGGTGAAGGAGGAATCCGCTCCGCCGAGCACGGGTGTTGCCGGTATGGAAGGCATGGGCGGCGGTTCTGCGGGCGGTGTTCTTGGCGGTGTACTGGGCGGAATCGGCAACGGTCCTGCTCCGGTAGTGAAGGCTGCGGCACCGAAAAAAGTTGCCGTGTCGTCGGGCGTGATGCAAGGCAACCTGCTGGTAAAAACTATGCCGCAGTATCCAGCCATTGCCAAGGCTGCCCGCATCCAAGGAACCGTCGTTCTACAGGCGACGATTTCCAAGACCGGCACCATCACCAATCTTCACGTCATCAGTGGTCCGCCGATGTTGCAGTCGGCAGCCATGGACGCCGTAAAGTCCTGGAGGTATAAGCCCTACCTGCTCAATGGCGAGCCGGTAGAGGTGGAAACCCAGGTTAACGTGGTCTTCAGCCTCGGAGGTTGATGCCCGTCTTCATCATCCTGCTCTGTCCGCATAAGCGGGCAGAGTAAACCGCAGGCAGGCCACGCGAAAGGTTTCGCGCAGGTTTTTCCCTAAAGAAGAAAACTCCTCAGGAGGAAAGATTCAAGTGATTCTCGCTCATCTGACACAAGCATTTCACCCGGCTACTCTGGCCTTTTTCCAGGATCAGACTGTTGGTTTCAGCCCCATTGATCTGTGGAACAACATGGGCTCGCTCGCCAAGGGCGTGGTCATCATCCTGTTCATCATGTCGATCTGGTCGCTGGCCGTTATCATTGACCGCTGGCTCTACTTCAGCGCAGCCCGCAAGCAGTCGCGTGAGTTTGCTCCCCGTGTTGCCGGCGCTCTGAAGGAAGGCAAGCTGGACGAAGCCGTAAAAGTTGCAGACCGCAACAAGAAGTCGCACCTGGCGGAAGTTGTTACCGCCGGCCTGCAGGAGTTCCGCAACTATGGCAGCGGCGGCGCCGTGACCGAGGAGCAGATCGAGTCCTCGAAGCGCGCACTGGAGCGGGCGGAAGCCATCGTTCACGCCAAGCTGAAGCGCGGTCTTGGCGGCCTGGCCACCATCGGTTCGACCGCACCATTTATCGGACTCTTCGGAACGGTCGTCGGTATCTTGAACGCGTTCCGTCAGATCGCAACGCAGAAGACCTCGGGTATCGGCGCAGTCGCCGGCGGTATCTCGGAAGCTCTGGTTACGACTGCGTTCGGCCTGCTGGTCGCTATCCCTGCCGTTATGACGTTCAACTACTTCACCAACAAGGTAGAAGCGTTCGACGTGGAAATGGACAACTCCTCGAGCGAACTGATCGACTACTTCCTCAAGCAGGGCAATCGCCGCTAAGCGGCATCGCACTGAACAGCGAGAATCCTGGGCCTGGAGCAGGGCTGGAACGCTCTGCTCCGGCAATTTCGTAAAAATCCGGGGCTCGCAATAAGCTGGAAGAAGCCCGATCTGAAAGCCCGGCCTGAGATACAGTGCGGGGGAGCACAACAAATGGCATTAAATAAGAGAGACGAAGGCAAAAAGGTCAACTCCAATATCAACGTCACACCGATGGTGGACGTCATGCTGGTGTTGCTCATTATCTTCATGGTCATTACTCCCATGCTCCAGAACAAGGTGAATGTGGAGCTGGCGCAGACCGACAATCCAACGGCGATGCCCGATGCCGACCACGAAGATGCGGTAGTCGTGGCTGTCACCCGCGACAGCAAGGTATTTCTGGGGCAGGATCAGGTTTCGCTCGCCGATCTGGGAGCTAAAGTCGGCGATATGCTGCAGAATAAAACGAATAAAACTGTTTATTTTCGTTCCGATGCGCGCGCGCATTACGGCACGGTAATGGATGCGATCGACGCCGTGCGTACAACTGGCGTGGAGCAGATTGGTCTGTTGACCGAGCAGCGCCAGGGCACTGAGAATCACCCGGCCCCGGCTGCTGGTGGTGAATAACTGCAACGCATCAGAGAAATGAGGAACTGACTTATGGCTATGGGAAGTGGCAGCGGTCCTGGCGGACTTAATGCCGATATCAATGTGACCCCGCTGATCGACGTTCTGCTGGTGCTTCTGATCATCTTCATGGTGATCGTGCCGGTAACGCCAAAGGGCCTCGACGCGCTGGTTCCGCAGCCGCCGAAGAACCCGCAGCAGCAGCAGCCGAATGACCGTACGATCGTGGTTTCGATCCTATCCAGCCCCGGCGGAACGCCGTCCTACAAGATCAATCAGGACGATGTTCCCAAGAGTGATCTTCGCAATCGTCTCGACGCCATCTATGCGACTCGCGGCGAGAGCGAGAGGGTCATGTTTATCAAGGGCGATCCCGATCTGAACTTTACATCGGTGGCTGAAGTGGTGGACATGGGACGCGGTGTTGGAGTGGACCACGTCGGCCTGATTACACCTAAGATTGCAGCGGGCCAATAGGCCCGCCTTTCTATGGTTGGATAGGCTTCTCTCCCTAGGCCTGTTCAGCGATACAGGCTTGCTAATCGGTGGAAACCAATTACAATCACTGCGCAGAGACTTTTTTTGTATCCCCAATGCTATACGCGGTACATCGGGCGTAAGCTGGCGATCAGGCGATCAAAGGAGATGAGAGACAGAATGAATCGAATCGCACGTTTTCCGGTAATGGCAGCTGCGTTCCTGGCGATGCTGACCATGACGACCGGGTGCAACCGCCTCAAGGCCCGCGACCAATTGAACAAAGGCGTAGCGGCTTATAAGAATGCCAAGTACGAAGAGGCAATTGGTCATTTCCAGAATGCGGTGAATCTCGATCCCAGCTTGCCCATGGCGAAGCTCTATCTCGCAACGGCATATGCTCAACAGGTTGTCCCCGACCTGACGACGCCCGACAACCTGAAGAACGCCAACATGGCAATCCAGGGTTTTCAGGCCGTGTTGGACAAGGATCCTAAGGACATCAGCAGCCTTAAAGGTATTGCAGGCTTGTACTTCCAGATCGATCAGTTCGATAAGGCCAAGGAGTGGCAGGAGAAGGTGCTGGCGGTCGATCCGCAGGACGCCGAAGCGGCTTACACCATTGGCGTAATCGATTGGGGCGTTGCGCACAAGAATTCTGTAAAGGCTCTCACCGAGGCCGGCCTGCAGGACGACGGCAACGGCAATCCGAAGGCGTCGAAGAAAGTTTGCGAGGCGATCGTAGCCCAGAATTCCGGAATCGTCAGCGAAGGCATGCAGTATCTCCAGAAAGCTCTCGACATCCGGCCCAACTATGACGATGCCATGGCATACATGAACCTCATGTATCGCCAGAAGGCCAATCTGGAATGCGGTAACGATCAGGCTCGCAAGGACGATATTGCGCAGGCCGATCAATGGCGCGAGAAGACCATGGGTACCCGTAAGGCGAACGAGGAGAAGAAGCTCAACCAGCCTGGCGGTATCGTGATGGATAACACCGGCAAGATGAAGTAAATTGCCTCAAGGAAGTATGCAAAAGCCTCCGAAGATCGGAGGCTTTTGTCATTTGCCTGATGTGCCTATGGCGACTTGCACGATGCTGACTGTCACGGCATCAAGCCGGTATGCTGAACGCATGAGCACATCCGTTCCTGCCATCTTTCTCGATTGTTCTATCAGCAAGCTGCGTGAAATGGCCGCGCTGATCGAAAACTGCCTGAACCGGCTCAGCAAGGAGCAGGTATGGGAGCGTCATGCGGCTTATGAAAACAGCGTGGCGAACCTGCTGCTGCATCTGAGCGGTAACATGCGGCAGTGGATTCTTCACGGCGTCGCCGGACGGCCGGATGTGCGCGCGCGAGACGCGGAATTCAGCGCCGACGGCGGATTTCCCAAAGGTGAGCTGCTAAAGATTTTTCAATCGACTGTCGAGGAAGTGATTGCCGCGCTGGAGACGCTGCCGCATGAGCGGCTCCCTGACCGCACCGATCCGCAGAAGAGAGGCGAGGTCTTCGTTCTGGAGGCGATCTATCATGTCGTCGGGCATCTCCAGCAGCATACCGGGCAGATCATTCTTTTAACGAAGCAGATGTGTAAACAGGATCTCGATCTGACGATGCCGCGGCCCCGGTAACGATTCCGACATGAGCCGGTTTCCGGTGCAGACGAGCGCGCAGCCTGTGCAGCGCGAGTGCGAAGCCGGTCCACATCAGAGCCGCTGCACCAAGCGCGGCAATGGCTGCGATCGTCTCTCCGGCAAGGCCGCCGGCTTCTCCGGTGTGGGTAAAGCGTGCCCACATGCGCAAGCGACGACCGGCGTTGTAGCTGCTGAACGGTTCTACGCGTATGGGGCGGCCTGTCGCGCTATCCAGCGTAATCTGCGTGCGCAGATCGGGGCGTCCGCCGTCACCGCGGTCGGCCTGGATCACCAATCCGCCGGCCTGTGGACCGCCGATGCGCAGGGTAATGGTCTGCCAGCCGGGAACGCTTTGGTTTGCGGCGGCGATCAGGGCTTCGACACGGATGGCTGCATTCGAATTGTGCGAACGGTGCTTCTCACCGAATGCCTTATCCGGCGCAGCGACCGGGCCGCGTCCGGCCCCTTCAGTCTGTCGCGGTGGAGGCTCATTCCCGGTGATCCGATAGAGCAGATCATTTGCCCAGGGATAGGCCATGATCACCCCGGTCAGGGAAATCAGCAGCAACGGCACAGAGAGCCAGATGCCGATGACATTGTGCCAGTTCCAATTGCGTGCGCGCGCCTGCAAGTTGCGACGAAAGAGCAGAGCTTTGCCAACGTGGCTCCGAGTCCACTTGCGCGGTATCCAGAGAATGACGCCGGAGCAGACGAGGAAGAGCATGGCCAGAGTGAAGGCGCCTTTGATTGCCCGCGCGGTTGCGCGATTGGCTCCCTGCATGCCGAACCAGCGGTGCAGCGCTGTGGCTTCCGCAAAGAAAGCGCGCAGTCGCGGAGCGGAATCGCCGAGAACACTGCCGGAGTAAGGATCGAGCAGCACCACCCGCGCGAGTTCCCGTCCGATGGTGACCTCGACCGGTATCGACGCATCGCTGTGAATGCTGATTCCAGTCGCAGGAGCATGCGCATAGTGCTGCGCGTTTTCCATCAACACCGATAAGTGCTGCCGGGGGCTGTTCTGCGCGGCTACGCGATGTCCGCGGTCTGCCCAGGAAATCGCCTGACGCTGATAGGCGATGCAGGCGCCGGTGATGGAGAGAAAAAATACAACAATACCGGCGATGACGCCGGCAGTGAGGTGGAGCCAGAACAGGACTCTTCGAGGCGTCATAGACATGGCTTACATTTCCGCCCAGCGTCGCAGAAGATTGTGATAAATGCCGGTGAGCTGCACAGCAGAAGGATGCGAAGGGTCGTCTGCCGCAATACGCTGCGTGGCTACATCGAGATCGAAAAGCAATGTGCGCTGGCCATCGTCGCGGATCATGCTCTGAATCCAGAAAAACGATGAGGTGCGCGCCCCGCGCGTTACAGGCCGCACATGGTGGAGGCTGGTGGATGGGTACAGAACCATGTGCCCGGCAGGCAGCTTTACGCTGTGAATGCCGTAGGTATCTTCGATGACAAGCTCGCCGCCATCGTACTCATCCGGATTGCTGAAGAAGAGGGTTGCGGATAGATCGGTGCGAATGCGGTGGCCGGTTCCGGTAATCTGGCGGATCGCGTTATCGACGTGCGTGCCGAAGGACTGGCCACCGGAATATCGATTGAAGAGCGGAGGAAAAACACGAAGCGGCAATGCGGCCGATACGAAGAGACTGCTCTTCGCCAGCGCGTCCAGAATCACATCGCCGATTTCCCGGGCAACAGGCGAGCCTTCCGGCAACTGCACATTGTCTTTCGTAAGCGCAGATTGATGGCCTGCGGTGACGCGTCCGTCCACCCATTCGACGCCGTCGAAGCGTTGCCGCGCGTGCGCTACCTGTTCGGGGGTGAGGATATCGGGAATGGTAAGTAACATGGCTGCCTCTTGCTTATGACTGAAAAACCCTCATCCGTGTTGACTTCGGATGAGGGCGCGAATGTTAGAAATGAAACTTCATGCCGAAGAGCGCCGATGTGCCTGCTCCGGGAACGATGTGCGCCGGATGGATTTCATCGATGTAGTTGCGGTTGCCTACGTTGTAGACATTAGCCTGCAACTGGACGCGCTCGCTGATCTCGTATTTCGCCATCGCATTGAAGACGACATAGCTGGGAACCTGCTTGATGAGGCCGGTTGTAGGATCCATCGGCACGGTGGAGCTGGCGGTACGGCTGTCGACAAAGTTGCCGCCTGCGCCTACTTCAAATCCACGCGGAAGGCGGTATTCCGTCCACAAGTTGAAGAGATTCTGCGGTACATTGGCCAGCGGATGACCCACTGACGCAGGATAGAACTGCGACTTTACTACTTCGCTGTGCATATAGGTGTAGCTGGAGAGCACTTCCCATCGGGGATTGATGTGCCCCTGCACTTCCATTTCTGCGCCGTCCACGCGCTGGTTTCCGGCAAGTACGTACAGCAGCGAGTTGGTGGGTGAAGATTCGCGCGCATTTTCTTTATCGGTGCGAAAGAGAGAGGCGCGCAGCGCGAGCTTGCCTCCGTTTACGTCCCACTTGCTGCCGAACTCATAGGTCTGGTTTTCTTCCGGCGGCAGGTTCGCAGTTCCCTGGCTGAGCGACAACGTTTCCGCCGATGGATTGAAAGATGTTCCGTAGTCGAAATAGATACTGCCGGCTGCCGCGGGCTTAAAGACGAGCGCGGCGCGCCAGGTTGGCTTTTCGTCCACACGATTGAACTGCGAAGCCGTGACTGTGGATTGGCCGGGCGCGGGATACGCATAGTTCACCGCGTTGTAATCGGTGTTGAAGCGATCCCAGCGTCCGCCGCCGCTGAGGATCCAGCGCTTGCCGATTTCGATGGTATCGAGTGCGTACACGCCAACGCTGGTGGAAGTGGTGTGCACATTCGAGCTTGGCAGCGCCGATCCGCTGAAGAGCTGGTTTTCGTCGGGGTGCAGCAGGCTGGTCGTCGGCACAGTATTGATGCTTGCCACCTTGCCGTTAACGATCTGCGGCGCATAGAAGGTGGGGCGAACCGGATCGGAAGTTTCCCTGCCGCCTTCGATTCCTGCCACTCCAAGATGGCGCATGCCGAAGATTCTCTTGTTGAGGGTGATGTCGGCCTGATCCCAGAGGAAGCTTTCCGTGCTGTCCACCGTAATCTGGTTGCGGTTCACGACAATCTGATCGAGCGGCGTTGACGGCGTGATTGCGCCGGAGGTCGCAGTGTTCAGCTGAGGCTCGGTAATCTGTGCCTTGCGGACATAATTTGCAAAACGGAATTGATCGCGTACCAAAGAGCCTTCGGCCAGATCGTGTTCTCCCTTTGCCGTGACCATATCGACATCGGTCTTCAGGAAATTGGCATCGCGGAAGCCGTAGTAATTGTGCCGGGCTACAGGGGAGACAGTGTTGAAATACCACGGAATGCCGTAGTCGGGAATATCGTTTTCAGAGAAGTGAAAGTAGCCGAGCGTGAAACGCGTAGGCGTTTGCAGGCCAAAGGAAAGAGTCGGCGCAAAACCGAAACGGCGGTTTTCGGTGACGTCGCGTTCGGCCACATTCGACTCATGTGCCATGACGGTCAGGCGGACTGCCGATCCGTGGGCAAACTCCGGCAGAGGCTGATTGATATCGGCGGTAAAGCGGCGCGTAAGATCAGTGCCGAAGTCGCCTTCCATGTTGATGAAGGGGCGAAGCGCAGGCATTTTGCTTTCCTGGTTGACGACGCCGCCGGTGGAACCGCGTCCAAACTGAACGCCTGCTGGGCCTTCGAGCACATCGATTTGATCGTAGTTAAAAGGATCGCGGTAATAGCTGCCGAAGTCGCGCATGCCGTCCAGGAAGATGTCGTTGCGCGCGGTGAAGCCGCGAATGGTCAGGTTATCGCCCTGCGACCCACCTTCACCGGCTGCGAGGCTGATTCCAGGGGCATTGCGCAAAGCGTCGCGGAGCGTCGTGGCGCCCTGCTGTTCGAGAACATCTTTGGGAATCGCGGTGATGGACTGAGCCGTGTCCAGCAGCGGCGTCGGAATGGAATTGAGAGCCACGCTGTCGGCGATACTGGCCGAAACATTCACCGATTCGGCGTTCTGGAGGCCGATGCTGATGCTGTTCTGTCCGGTAAAGGAGAAGGTGAGGCCGGTGTTGTCGAGAAGCTGGCGAAGCGCCTGGGGGGCGGAATAGAGACCGGAGACTCCGGAAGAATGAAAGCCGGGAACGGTTGCCGGAGGAATGGTATAGGTGACTACCAGCCCAGTGGTTCTTGAGAACTGCGCTAATACGGCATCCAGTGGACCGGCGGAAATATCAAAACGCTGTACGGGAAGTTGAGCCTGGGTATTTCCAGACCCCTGAGGCGTATTTGCCTGCGCGCCGGCTGCTTGTGCGTTTCCCGTGGCGCTGACGGCTGCGCATGCCGTTACTGTACCAAGTGCCAGCCAGGCGCGATGCCGGGCGAGTTTCCGCTGCTTTTTACTCACGTGACTCTCCGAAAGCCGGGCAAGGAGTATGTGGCCTTCCCGTGTTGAAGTTGTCAGTCAGCGGACTTTAATATGATTAGCAGTCCGCAGCTTGAGGCTGTGGTCCCCGGAAGCCTCGCGGTTTCTCCGCCAAGAGATCGAGCCGCGAGGCTCTGGTTATTTCAGAGCCTGTTTGATTGGTTCAGGAAGACAATGTGTCCTGAACAATTCAAATATACGACAACTTCAGTCCTATTTTCAAGCGCGAAGAAGGGATGAGCTTGAAAATTTCATGTGATTGCGCAGAAATGCCCAGTTTATGAGGCGGATTCGACTCGAAATGGGTTTCAGTAACCTGATAGATTCCGCAAAATGACACATTCTGTTTTTTTCGCGTGCCGAAGGTTCTACACTGCATATGGCACTCGAAAGCGATAGCCGTAACTTTTGTGATTTCTAAGGAGTAAAGACGCGGTGGCTCCCACTGCATGGGTTTATGCGTAAACGACTGGCGCTCTCTTTTTTTCTTTCGTTGCTGGCGGCCATGCCGTACGCATTTTCTCAAAGCAGCAGCATGACGGGGACAACAGGGCAATCGCAGAGCTCGGATTGCTCCGATCCGATGAACGCCATGTCTCCTTCCTGCAGCTCCGACCAGTCAGGGCAATACGGCCTGAATAACTATGCTCCCGCGGGAGTTACCGGGCAGGGCGGTGAAAGCAATGTTCCTCCGGGAGCCATGCTGAATACACGGAATTATTCCGATCTTGGCACCTCTACCAACGGACTCAATAAAAATTACAATCCTTACCCTTCCACGGTTCCGGCGCCGCCCGAGCAACTGACGGAATTTCAGAAGTTCGTTGCAGGAACCACGGGCGAAGTGCTGCCTATTTTTGGCGCCGACCTGTTCCGCAATGTTCCTTCTACATTTGCGCCGGTCGAGCAGATTCCGGTAACGCCGGACTACATTGTCGGTCCGGACGATGAGTTGCGGATACGGGTCTGGGGCCAGGTAAATTTCAACGCAGACGTGCGTGTGGATCGCTCCGGTTCCGTGTACTTGCCCCAGGTGGGGGCGATTCACGTTGCGGGCTTGAAATTTTCGGAGCTGGAGCCGCATATTCGCACGGAAATTGGCCGCGTTTATCGGAATTTTGACCTTACGGTAGATGCCGGGCAGTTGCGCTCGATCCAAGTGTTTGTGGTAGGCCAGGCGCGCAGACCGGGCTCCTATACGATCAGCTCGCTGAGCACGCTGGTAAATGCGTTGTTTGCCTCGGGCGGGCCATCGACACAGGGCTCTCTCCGTCACATTTTGCTGAAGCGCGGAGGGAATACAGTTACCGATTTCGATCTTTACGATCTGTTGGTGAACGGCGATAAGTCGAAAGACGCGCAGCTTCTGCCGGGCGATGTGATCTTTATTCCACCGGCAGGGCCCCAGGTGGCGCTGACAGGTAGTGTCCGGCATCCGGCTATTTATGAATTGCGCGATGACAATACCACGCTGCGGCAATTGCTGGCAGACGCGGGCGGCGCATCGACGACAGCTTCTGATTCCCGTATCTCGATTGAGCGCATTCAGGAGCATCATGCCCGCGAGGCGATGGAAGTCGCCTTCGATGCGACGGGATTGGGAACGACGTTGCGCGATGGCGATGTGTTGCGCGTCCTTTCGGTTGTGCCCCGCTATCAGAAGACGATTACGCTTCGCGGGAATACGGCGAATCCGGGTCATTTTGCCTGGCATGAGGGAATGAAGTTGAGCGATCTGATCCCCGACCGCGATGCGCTCATCACCCGCGACTATTATTGGAGACGCGCGCAGCTGGGCCTGCCGACGCCGGAGTTTCAGCCTTATGTAGCCGGGCCGGTGCAATATCAGCCATCGCAGGCGATCGATCTTCAATCCAGGCAGGCATATCAGCAATGGCAGATGCAGAACCGCGTACAGCGGCTGCCGAATGGGCAATATGTCTTTGTAAATCCGGATCAAAACCAGCCCGGCGGCCTATCAGCCGGACAAAATAAATCTGCTGTCAACGAATATCCCTACGCGCAAGGGAATGTGTATTTGCAGGGTGACCAGCAGTACACCATTCTGCCGCCGGCGAATGGGCAACAGCCGCAGCAGTCGGATGCGAACGGAGCCAATGGGACGACGGTTCTCGGCCAGCAGCCAACGTTGAATTCACCTTATTCTTCTACGCAGCCCGGGGTGCTGAATCCATCGCAACTGGCAAGCAGCGGTAGCCTGGCGGGACGACAGGCGCAAATCGTCACTGAAAATACTGCTGCAGCCGTACGTAAGAATGACGTAAAGCTATCGGCTCCCGAAATTGACTGGAATTATGCGGTCATCGAGCGCATGGATCCAGTAACGCTGAAGACCTCATTGATTCCATTCAACCTGGGTAAGCTGGTCATGGAGCATG
>DASZUU010000022.1:0-49578 GCA_035547425.1 Alloacidobacterium sp.
CAGCGCCAGCAGCCCAAACAGCGAAGTCAGTTGCGCAATCATCTCCTGTTGATTGAAATTGCCCTTCACTTGCTCTTCAAACGTATCGAGGGCAATCACCGTCAAATTCGGATTCACCTGCGAAATCGCGCGCCGCACCTGCGCCTCCAGCCCGGGAATATTCCCCGCCGTATACAGCTCAATCGCATTCAACATGCTATGCGAAACATTCTCGAACGTGTTCATATCCGGGTCGTCATACTTTACCCATTGCGTAGCCGCCAGAAAAAACATCGGACGAATCTTGCTCGTCGGCTGCCAATATTGCGTGTCCTCGGTCACCCCGACAATTTCAAACGTTCCCGAAGCCTTCTTGTCTACGCCGAAATGTCGTCCAATCGCATTGCCGTCCTTGAAAAACTTCTTCGCAAAAGTCTTGTTCACCACCGCTACCGCCCGCGTCGACGACGTGTCCAGGTCGGTAAACTCGCGCCCCTGAATGATCTTCGTGCCGATCGTGTCGAAATACCCGGCGCTCGCCCGCACCCACGAAGCATTGTTCTCATTGCTGCCCGGCGGAGGAGGAGCCTGCCCCTCGAAGTACACGCCCGTGCCCCAGTTGTTGCCTTCCATCGGACTGTAGAGCGAGTACGCCACGCTCTTCATCCCAGGAATCGCAGCCAGCCCATCATGCAATTGCTTGTAGAAGGCATCCATCTGCTCCGGCTTGTATCCCGCCATCTGCGGATCGATGTGCAGAATGTAGCGGTTCGTCGTATCGAATCCGAAATGCTGATGCTGCATATTGCGCAGGCTCTGCGTCAGCAATCCCGCCGCGCACAGCAGCACCAGAGACACCGCCGCCTGCACCACCACCAGCGTCTTCTGCGCCAGCGAGCTTCCCTGCCCCGTCGAACGATTCGCGCCCCGCAGCGCCTCAATCGGATTCGCATGCGCCGTCATCCACGCCGGCGCCACGCCGAAAACAATTCCCGTCAGCAGCGAGACTGCAAATGCAAATCCAAGCACCGGCAGCGAAGGCGTCGCATGAATCGGCACATAGCTCTTCTGGAAAGCCAGGTGCAGAATCAGCTTCGTTCCGCCATACGCAAAGATAAGGCTCACAATGCCGCCCATCACCGCCAGCACCACGCTCTCCGTCAGCGCCTGCCGCACCAGCCGCATGCGCGGAGCGCCCAGCGCCGAGCGAACCGAGGTCTGCAGTTTGCGCGTTGCCGCCCGCACCAGCATCAGGTTCGCCAGGTTCGCGCACGCAATCAGCAGCACGAACGACGAGATCCACATCAACAGGTGCAGTCCATCCTGATACTCGTCCCGCATGCGCTGCACGCCGCCGCCGCCCGGCACAATGTGCAGCGTCTGTTTCGGAACCAGCGCCTGATCGCGCTGCTCCACCTTGCTTTCAGGGCTCAGCAGAAACTGCCGCAACTGCACCTGCATCCGCGCTTCGACAGCTTTGATATTTGTGCCCGGCTTCGCGCGTCCAATCACATTCAGCCACTGCAGATCGGGCCGATCCACTACCGTCATCACCCCATCAATTTCAGGCTCGCTCGAGATGGGGAAAAAGAAAGATGCGGGATCGCTCGTCAGCCGCTCGCCATAGTAGCCCGGCGGCGTAATGCCGATCACGGTATAAGGCCGTCCATTGATGATGAAGCTCGATCCCACAACCGAAGGATCCTGCCCAAACTTCTGCTGCCACGTGCGATAACTCATCACCACAACCGGAGCTGCGCCCTTATGATCGTCCGATGGCTGCAGCAGGCGGCCGATATAAGCATGAATCCCGAACGTATCGAACGCATTGCCCGAGATGATCTGGCTGATAAAGCTCTCCGCCGGATGATCGCTGCCCTGCCGTCTCACGCTGATCTGGTTCGCGCCCGATTGGAAAGCAGCCATCTGCTCAAATTCCGGGTTGTTGTCGCGGAAAATTTTGTACTGCGCATACGAAAACAGCGACCAGTCATCCTGCATGCCGCCGTTGATGCAGCAATTTTCCGTATTGCCAATGCGCCACAGCTCTTCCGGCTTCGTCACCGGCAGCGACTTCAACAGCACCGCATGCACCAGCGTAAAGATCGCCGTCGTAGCGCCAATGCCCAGTGCCAGCGTCAACACAGCGGTGACGGTGAAACCGGGCGCCTTGCGAAACTGCCGCAAAGCATAGCGAATATCCTCGAAAATTGCCTGCATGCCGTCTCCTTACGATGGAACGCGTGCCGATGTTCCGCAAAATCTTGACTGAATACTGCTGCCACCCGGATATTGCTGTCGCACTTAAGGGTTGCTATCGTACATAAAGTTGCTGTTGTGCTTAAGGTTGCTGTCGTACTTAAAAGGTTGTCATCCTGAGCGCAGCGTCGAAGACGCGAAGTCGAAGGACCTGCATTTTTCTCCGCCCTGCCCCAAAACACCTCGATTCACCGCACATCATCCTTACGCTCAAACAAGCACAAACCCGGGTGCCCCATCCTGAACGAAGAGTAAGGTGGGATAAGCGTCCTCATCTCATCAAAAATTTCACTCATTCCGCAAGGTCTTCGCCGGATCAATCGAAGCCGCTCTTCGCGCCGGAAGCAACCCCGCCACGCCACCCACAGCAAGCAAGGCAGCCATGGCAATCAACAATGAAGAAACAACCCCGCCGCCAAAAACCGCAAACTGCTGCCGCAGTACCGCTGTGGCCATCAATGAGAGCCCAATCCCAAGAGCAAGCCCGATTCCCACCCATGTCAACGCGCTCTTCATCACCAGCTCAACCACTTGCAAGCGTTGCGCCCCTAAAGCCATGCGAATGCCAATCTCATTCGTGCGCTGTGCCGTCACATAGCTGATCAGCCCGTATATGCCAACCAGAGCCAGCACCAACGCCAGCCCGGCAAAAGCCGTCAGCAACCGCACAATCAAGCGACGCGGAGCCAGCGATGCTTCGACCGCAGCTTGCATAGTGCCTGTATCGGCGACCGTCTGCGATGGATCGACTGTCTCAACTGCGCTCTTGAGCAATCCAATTGCCTGAGCCGCATCGCCATCAGAGCGCGCTACAAAGGCGGCCATTTCATGCGTGCCTTGCGCATAAGGGTAATAGCGAATTCCATCGCTCGTATCTTCCTCCAGCGAGCTCACTCGCACATCCCCTACAACACCCACCACCTCAGACCACTGCGCCCGTTCATCAAAACGCAAATGCTGTCCAATCGGATTCTGGTTTGGCCAATATTTATGCGCCAGCCGCTGATCGATCACAACCACTGGTTGTGTATTGGAACGATCTCTCTCGTTGATCCATCGACCTGCGATGAGAGGAATCTGCATGACCTTTAAATAATTTGCTGTAGTAAATGCCAGCTGGCTGTGAGGTCCCGGATCATTCGTACTCCGCGGCCGGCCTTCGATATGGAACGAGTTTGCGCTGCTCATATCGGTAAATGGCAGAAAAGTAATGGCAGCCGCGGCCTTCACTCCCGGTCGCGCGCTCAGATTGTCCAGTACAGTCGCTACAAATGTATTTTGCCGCTGCTGATCTTCCTTGTAATTGGGATCGGAGAAGTACACGTTGCCCACAGCCACGCCATGCGGATTGAATCCCGGGTCCATTTGCTGCAATTGCTTCAGGCTCGTGAGAAAAAGCCCGGTTCCCACCAGCAATACAAAGGCCAGCGCGACTTCCCCAATCACAAAAGCGCTGCGCATTCTCTGCTTATCGACAGAAGCAGTCGAGCTTCTTCCCTCGTGTAACTCAAGGCGCTTCTGTGCGCGTATCACCTTCGCTGCCGGAGCCAATCCGGCAATCATAGCGGTCAACAACCCAATGCCCGCGGTAAATGCCAGCACACCTGGCGACATCTGCACGGCGTAGCCCTCAGCCAGTTTCTGAGGCACGAGCCACAACAGCATGCGCCCGAAAACCGGTCCCAGCGCTATGCCGAGAATCGTGGCAACCGCCGCCAGCAGCAACGTCTCCGTCAACATCTGGCCTACGAGCCGCCATGCGCTGGCGCCCAGCGCAGTGCGAATCGCAAACTCCTGTCCGCGAGCCGAAGACCGCGCCAGGAAAAGTCCTGCCACATTCGCCGACGCAATCAGCAGCACCAGCACCACTACGCCGAAGAGCACATACAGCGGCTTGCGCAACGAACCAGCCGCATACTCGGTCAGCGCGGTTGCCGACATACCCCATTGCGCCTTCCCTGCGAAGCCGCCCTTCCGCAAAATCTCCTCGCGCGTCTTCACCGCCAGGCCCGCATTCCATTGCTGCATGGTTACGCCGGGCTTCAGCCGAATAGCCGCGTGATACGACTCATTAAAGCGATTCCCGTCGTCATACTCTGTGGGAGCAAGCCCCATCGGCAGCCAGATATCCTTGCCGCGCGGCCAATCAAAATCGCTGCGCATCACGCCGATCACCCGCACGGGCTTTTGATCCAGCATCACCGTCCGGCCAACAATACCCGGGTCGCCGCCAAAAACCCGCTGCCACGCGGCATAGCTCAACACTCCGACTTGGTTGGCTCCCGGATGATCCTCCTCCGGAACAAACGTCCGCCCCAGGATCGGCTTCGCACCGAATACCTTGAACCATTGCCACGTCACCCGATCGGCAATAAAGTGCTCCGTCACGCCGTCATGAACAAGGTTCATGCTGTCGCCCTGTTCCAGCGCGGCAGCCTCCACCTGATTTTTCATCGATTCCGCGTCAGCAAAGTCCGGCACCGACACGACCGGAAAATCCAGCCCCAGCGCGGCATATTTCGTCCGCATCATGCCCACGCGCTCCGGAGCATCCACGCCCGAAGGGTGCATCAAAACCGCGTGAATCACGCTGAAAATGGCAGTATTGGCCCCAATTCCGAGCGCAAGCGTAAGAATCGCCGTTGCTGCAAATGCCGGCGCCTTCGCTACCTGCCGCGCCGCATACCGCAAATCTTCAAGAAAAACCATAAGCGGACACCTCAACACAAAACTGTCCGCACACCAAGGGCCAATAGAGATACAAACTCTATCTAATTGAAATAAATCCAGATATCGTCCGATAAACGAGAGCTCCCGAATTTACCAGTTGTCCATATCCGGACGAGCCTGTTCATTTCCGGTCAAAAATCACCACACCGGCGGCGGCTCGCTCAAAGGAGGCAGCGGAGGCAACGGCGGCTCGACCCGCACCCCCACAAAATCCTCTTCCGGAGGCTCCAGCCGATCCCCCAGCTCCCGATAGCGCCCTCCAAAAAAGTACGCCGCGTACGATTGCTTGAA
Source organism: Alloacidobacterium sp. (assembly GCA_035547425.1). Lineage (GTDB taxonomy): Bacteria > Acidobacteriota > Terriglobia > Terriglobales > Acidobacteriaceae > Alloacidobacterium. The sequence goes on from DASZUU010000022.1 coordinate 5,260, forward strand.
TACCGCCGCCGTCCCGTACACCGTCACCATGGCCAGCGCGTAAAGCGCCAGCAACCCCAGCGCCATCAACGCCGTTATCACTATGAAAACCACCCGCAGCCCGATCCCGCCATGCCACAGCGCATGGTACAGCCCGAACCCCATCGCCAGCCCTGCCAGCGCCACCAGCATCAATGCGATAAACACCGCCATCAGCAGAGCCCAGCTGATGCCCATCGCCACCACAAAGCGCAGCAGCAGATACACAAACAACTGCCCCGGCTCCTCCCGCAGCAGGGTAAAAAACCGGCTCAGCGCGCTTTCTATCGGAGCATCCTCAACCGCCATCGGAGGCAGAATAAAATCCTGCAACACCGCGTCAATCACCACCCACAGCAGCCCCAGCAGCGCAAAAATCCCAATCAGCGGCAGCATCTGCACCGCCACCGCCATCGGATTCGCATTCACTCCCTGCGCCCCGGCCGCCTTCATCGTTTTCAGCATGTGTATGAAAAACGGCCCCACGCTCGCCGTGGCCAGAATCAGAAAAACGAACGAAGTCAGCAGCACCACGCCGAAGTAGCGCCATGTCTGCCGCTCGTATTTCTTCCAGGCTTCACGCACCCGCCCTTGCCGGTAAACCACCAGGTCAAACAGCGTGAACCGCAACCGGCAGAAAAGATACGTTGCCAGCACCCATAGCGCAATCCCCGCCAGCGCCAATACCGCCGCGACAGCCATCCCGATGGCAGCCACGCCGCCTCCGCCGGTAAAATCCATGTGCTGCGCATGCCCCGTCGCCCCGCCGGCAGCCAGCTGCGCCCCTTGCAGCGGATACGAAATCATCACCGAGTAAAACCCCGGCTGCGTCAGCGCCGCCACAAGCGCATTTTTCAGAAAAAATCCCAGCCGGAATGGCGCGGCCAGCACCACCCGCGTCCGTCGAAAGGCAGGTCCGAGAGCATCGGCAGCAGAGAGAATCGTCATGCGTGCCATGAGGTTACGGCATCCCTCTTCGACCTGCAAGCACATCCTTCCCTCAAGGTTTTAGCAATTATTCACATTCAACCGATTGATCGATATTGCATAGTTCTTCTTGACAATGAATCAGTGGCGCCAGTACAGTTTCGCCCGACGGTTGGTATCGATTCCAAGCGTGCAAAAGATATAGGGTAGCGTTTCCACTGGTACGCACTTTTGGCAGCACTTTTTTCTGAGGAGGAAGTTTATGCGCACTCGTTCAGGGGTGAGATCCGTATTGTCTCTCGCTCTCCTGCTTCTCGCCCCTTTAGCCTACTCGCAATCCGATAACTCATCGATCTCCGGCACCATCACCGACTCAGCCGGCGCAGTCGTGCCCCATGCCAGCATCACCGTTACGAACGAAGCCACCAACGAAGCCCGTACCGTTACATCCAACGACGCCGGCGCCTATACTATCACCAATCTGCCTCCGGGCAACTACACCGTGCGCGTCGAATCCTCGGGCTTCGGATCCTACGTTCAAAGCCACACGCATCTGGATCCCAGCATCGGTATGCGCGTCGATGCCGCCTTGCAGGTAGGCAGTTCTGCCACCACCGTCAACGTCATTGCCAACGCCAACGTGGTGCAGACGCAAACCGCAGCCGTCGGTCAGCTCGTGACCCAGCAACAGGTCAAAGCCATCCAGCTCAACGGCCGCAACCCTATGTACCTCGCGCAGCTTGAGCCTGGCGTGCGCCGCAGCTCATCGATCTCCAACTTCAACTTTGGGCTCGACAACGGCATCAATATCAACGGCTCCAACAGCCGCGAAAACGGCATGACCTTCGACGGCGTCCCCATGGTGCGCAGCCGCGGCAACGGCACCAGCATCGGCGTCGCCGACACCGACTCCACCTCGGAAATGCAGGTCCTCACCGCCGCCTATCCGGCAGAATACGGACGCGCCTCCGGCGGCATCATCCGCATCGTCCCCAAAAGCGGTACCAGCGACTTCCACGGAGCTGTCTTCGAATACCTGCGCAACTCCTTCTTCAATGCCAATACCTGGGTCCGTAATTCCAACACCGATCCAACCATCAACGGCCATCCGCCCGCCTTCCGCTTCAATCAGTTTGGCTGGAACTTCAACGGCCCCGTATGGATTCCCGGACTGGGATTCAACGCCAGCAAGAGAAAGCTCTTCTTCCTCGCCGGGCAGGAATGGATTCGCTACCGCCACGTCGATACCGATACGCGCAAAGTTCCCAGCATGCTCATGCGCCAGGGCAACTTCAGCGAGCTTCTTGATCCAGGAAATATTTACAACTACTACGGCAAGGCCGTGCAACTCGTAAACCCCAGCACGGGCGCCGATTATCCGGGAAACATCATCCCACCGGATCAGCTCAGCGCCAACGGGCTCGGCTTGTTGAATGCCTATCCTGAGCCCAACGCCACCAATCCTACCTACAACTGGTACGACGCAGCGAATTATCCGGAAGATCAGCGCAAAGACACGCTCGTAGTCGACTACGTTCCCAGTGACAGCCACCATATCCGCTTCTCGCTGCTCAACTACAACTACGACAGCATCTCGCCTCACTACGGCAACTTCAATCGCACGCCGCAGGTATGGCACCGTCCCAACCAGGTAGCCGTCCTTCACTACACCTGGACCATCAGTCCGACTATGGTCAATGAGGCCTACTTCTCCGGTAGCGCCGATCACGTACGCATCGGCATCGATACCAGCAGCGGCCTCTACAACCGCACTAACTACGGGATCAACTATCCGTTTCTCTTCCCGCAGGGTGATAAAGAAATTCCCGACAAGATTCCCACCATCCAGATCGCAAATTTTGACACTCTGGACGGCGGCCCATATCCATCGCACTCCGGCGGCGTCATTTGGAACGCGGCGGACAGTCTTACAAAAATCATCGGTAATCACACTCTGAAATTTGGCTTCCTCTATGAGCGCGAGAGCCAGAACGACTTCGACCAGATCAACGTAAGCTCCACTACTCCCGGCGCCACCAACAACCAGAACGGCTTCTTTACCTTCACAGATACCCGCGGCGGCAACCCCACCTCCAAGGCTGCTGTCGGTAATGCCGCTCTGGGACTTTTCGATACTTATGGAGAAATCGGCGTCCGTGCCTACACCATCTTCCTGTCGAATATGTACGAGTACTTCGCTCAGGACACATGGCGCGCGCGCAATAACCTTGTCATTGAATACGGCATTCGCCACAGCATCATGCAGCCCTACTATGCTCGCTGGGGCAACCTGTCCGTCTTCTCGCCCGCGGCTTACAATCCATCCACTGCTCCTACGGTAGACCCGACCACAGGGTTTGTTTCCGGCAGCAATCTCTATGACGGCATCGTGATCCCCGGCAGCAAATTCCCCAGCTCCGCCAAAGGCCATGTGCCCGATGACATCCTCAACAGCAGCTACTATCAAGGGCTCCACGGCTTTGATCGCGGCTACAACCCAACCGTCTGGACCAACATTCAGCCGCGTTTTGGCATCACCTGGGCACTCACTCCAACCACTGTGATCCGCGCAGGCGGGGGCCGCTACTTTGACCGCCTCGGCGTGAGTGACAGCGTGCACCTTGGTGGCAACCCGCCCTTCCAGCCTTCTGCAACCGTGAGCTACGGATCGGTAAATAATCCAGGCGGTGTCGGCGCCAATAACTACCCCATTAACATGACGTCCTATCCCTATCACTTCCCCTCGCCGGAAGCATGGTCGTGGACGCTGACCGCCGAACACGAGTTTTCCGGACTCGGCGTCTTCACTCTCGGCTATGTTGGCCGCCATGGCCTCCACCTGCAGCACCTGGAAAACATCAACCAGCTGCTTCCCGGCACGCGGCAGGCTAACCCCAATGTTGCCAAGCCGGATGCCTTGCGTCCGTATCAAGGCTTCTCTGTTATCCAGCAGCAGACCAACGACGGTGTATCCATGTATCACGGCCTGCAGGCAAACCTCAGGCGCCGCGTGACGCATGGCCTGATGTTTGGTGTCGCCTACACCTGGTCCAAGAGCATGGATAGCACTTCAGATGCCGGCAATAACATCCCCAACTACTACGATCCGAAGGAATTCTATGGACCGAGTGACTACGATACGCGTCACATTGTGGTCATCAACTATGTATGGGATTTAACCTACGCCGATCATGCTTCTAACTGGGCGGAAAGAAATGTACTCGGACGCTGGCAGCTCTCCGGAACCACACAGTTCCAGAGCGGCTATCCTCTGTCCGTGTCCACCGGCGATGACTTTGCCGGTGTCGGCCCCGGTTCCGGCAACCAGCTATGGGTACGGAATGGTCCGATACAGATGCTGAAAAAGAGCTCACCCAACAACGTCAATAGCAATCTGTGGTTTACAACAAACGTCTTCCAAAAACCGGCTGCAGGTACCTTTGCCCCTCGTGAGTCTCGCAACCAGGTCTATGGCCCCGGATTCCAGAGCTGGAATATCGCTATGCAAAAAGCATTTCCCCTTATTCCCGCTCTTGAAAACAGCCGCCTCATCTTCAAAGCTGAAGCGTTTAATTTCGTGAACCATCCTAACCTCGACAACCCCAACACAAATCCGACGAGTTCGACCTTCGGCAAGGTAACCAGCAAGGGTGGAACCTACGCTTCGGACCGTCAGATGCAGTTCAGTCTGCGCTACGAGTTCTAACGGAACCTCTCCCACAGCGGCGACAGCGAAACATTGCTGCCGCCGCTGTTTTTTTCTTCGAATAAGCAGCAAAAACAACTCTGGGTGCCCCATCCTGAGGCCGGAACGGAGCCGAAGGGCGAAGGGTGGGGACTTCACCGATGAAGGCTAAAACCAACCCCCTCAACCCACCCAAAGCTTGTCATCCTGACGTTGAGGAACGAAGCGGAAGGACCTGCTTTTCGTCTCAGATACCACCACCCCGGAGGACAAGCAAAATGCTTGACACGAACGGTATAATAAAAACAAAGGGATTTAAAAAGTAAGCTCTAATAAAATCAAACAGATACGAATATCCCTTTTAGAATCAAACAAATAGAGCCATCTCTACAGACGCCTCCTGTTTTCAGCAATTTACAGACACCCCACCCCCTCCCGAAAGACCGCCGATACAATAAAACACATGACCACCATTCGTCAGGCGACCCCATCTGACATCCCGCTCATCCACTCGCTCGTCCGCGCGCTCGCCGAATACGAACGCGAGCCGAACGCTGTAAAAATCACGGAAAATGAGCTGTTGCGCGCCGGTTTCGGCCCCAATCCGTACTACGAATGCCTCATCGCAGAGGAAGACGGTCAGCCCGCAGGTTTCGCCCTCTACTTCCCCATCTACAGCACCTGGCAAGGCCCAAGCCTGCACCTTGAAGACCTCTTCGTCCGCCCCGAATTCCGGTGCCGCGGCACCGGAAAAGCCCTGCTGCAAGCCGTAGCCGCAGCAGCGGTCAGGCGCGGCTGCGCCCGCCTGCAATGGGACGTGCTCGACTGGAATCAGCCCGCCATCGACTTCTACCACTCCATCGGAGCCGTCATGCTCGACGAGTGGCGTCGCATGCGCGTCACCGGCGACGCCTTGCAGTTGCTGGCAACACCCGACGCGGTGACGGCATGAGCCGCATCCGTGTCATCGGCGGTGGGCTTGCCGGCCCGGAAGCCACCCTCGTCGCCGCCCGGGCCGGTGTGGATGTAGACCTCTACGAGATGCGCCCCGTCCGCTCCACGCCCGCGCATCAGACCGCCGACTTTGGCGAGCTGGTCTGTTCCAACTCCCTCAAGTCTGAGAGCGAGAACACCGCTCCCTGGCTCCTCAAGCAGGAGATGCGCCGGGCCAGCTCACCGCTCCTCGCCTGCGCCGACGCGAGCGCCGTTCCCGCCGGTCACGCCCTCGCAGTCGACCGCGTCGAGTTCTCCCGCCGCATCAACGAGGCCATTGAGCGCGAGCCGCGCATCACCGTCCACCGCGAAGAGGTCACCAGCCTCGACCCGGAAGACGGCATCACCATCATCGCCAGCGGCCCGCTAACCTCCTCTGCCCTGTCGCAGGAGATAGCCCGCCTCACCGGCAGCGACCACCTGGCCTTCTACGACTCCATCAGCCCCATCGTCGAAGCCGACTCCATCAACATGGATCGCGTCTACTTCGCTGCCCGCTGGGACAAAGGCACCGCCGATTACATCAACTGCCCCTTCACAAAAGAGGAGTACGACACCTTCTACGACGCGCTCGTCTCCGCCGAAACCGTGCAGGAGAAGGAGTGGGAGAAGCTCTGTTACTTCGAGGGGTGCCTGCCCATCGAGGAGTTGGCCCGTCGCGGACGCGACACCCTCCGCTTCGGCTGCATGAAGCCCGTCGGCCTGCGCGACCCGCGCACCGGGAAAACCCCGTACGCCGTCGTGCAACTCCGCTGCGAGAACCTCCGCGCCAACTCCTACAACCTGGTCGGCTTCCAGAATCACCTCAAATACGGCGAGCAATCCCGCGTCCTGCGCCTTATCCCCGGCCTGGAGAACGCGAAGTTCCTGCGCTACGGCCAGATCCACCGGAATACCTATATCAACGCGCCCAAAGTCATCACCCCTACGCTCAATCTACGCGAGCACCCCAGCATCTACTTCGCCGGACAGATATCCGGCGTCGAAGGCTACACCGAATCCATAGCCACCGGCCTTCTGGCCGGCATCTATGCCGCTGCAGCAGCCCGGAGCACGCCAGTGCAAGCCATTCCGCGCGAAACGGCTCTTGGATCACTCGTAAACTACATCACCCAGGCCGATGCAAAGCATTTCCAGCCCGCCAACATCACCTTCGATCTGCTCGTGCCGCTCGAAGACGAACTACGGAAGAAGATTCGCGATAAGAAGGAAAGACATCGCATCCAGTGCGAGCGCTCGTTGGCCTCATTTGCTCAATGGTGGAGCACTGCATCGCTAGAGGCTCTAACTCCTTCCCATGGAGTGCATTCGCCAGCGTAGAATCGGAGCAACGCTTCGCCTCATCTAAAACATAGGTCCCTCATGACAACAACGACGGAAAGTCACAAGCGGTATTTCTTTGAAAAATTCGGCCTAACAGAACGCCTGCTGGAACGCTGCCTGGGCGAAGCCCTCTCTGCCGGCGGCGATTATGCCGACCTGTATTTTGAATCTGTCTCGGCAACATCTATCGGCGTCGATGAATCGCTGGTCAAGTCCGCCAGCCAGGGCGTAAGCGCTGGCTGCGGCATACGTGTCGTCTCGGGCGAACGCACAGGATACGCCTATACGGACAATCTTTCCGCCGAGCGGTTACTTCATGCAGCACGTACAGCTGCGCTGATCGCAAGCGGGCCTGCGAAGCAGCCGGTTACCGGATTCACCGAAACACAGTCGCCCAATTTATATCCGATTCCCGCTGCAGAACTAAGTTCTGACCTTAGTACAAAGCTCGATCTGGTGATGCGCGCCGACCGTGCCGCGCGTGCTTACGACGCTCGCATTAAACAGGTACGCGCCAGCTACTCCGACGAATTGAAGCGAATTCTCATTGCCGCTTCTGACGGCACCTATGCGAGCGATACGCAACCGCTCGCGCGCCTCAGCATCTTTGTGTTTGCCAACGACGGGAATCAGGCGACCCGAGGAACCAGCGGCGGCGGCGGACGAGTGGATATCAGCTATTTCCTGACCGAGAAAACACCCGAGCACTTTGCCAATGAAGCAGCGCGTACTGCAATCCTGCAACTGGGCGCAGTGGCTGCTCCCGCAGGCGATATGGAAGTAGTCCTCGGCCCCGGCTGGCCCGGCGTGTTGCTGCATGAAGCTGTCGGCCATGGCCTGGAAGCCGATTTCAACCGTAAGAAGACCTCCGCCTTTGCCGGCTTAATCGGCAGGCAAGTAGCCAGTTCCAAAGTTACGGTCGTGGATAACGGCACGATGCCGTCGAGACGCGGATCTTTGAATGTGGACGACGAAGGCTCGCCTACACAAGAAACAGTGCTCATCGAGAATGGCATCCTCAAAGGCTATCTAAGCGATAAGCTCTCCGCTCGCCTCATGAATATGCCGCATACCGGCAACGGACGCCGTGAAAGCTATCAGCAGATTCCGATGCCGCGCATGACCAACACTTACATGCTTGCCGGCGAAGACGCTCCGGAAGATATTTTGCGCAGCGTAAAACGAGGGCTTTATGCCGTTAACTTTGGCGGAGGCTCTGTCGATATTACCAGTGGAAAATTTGTCTTCAGCGCATCGGAAGCGTATCTGATCGAAGACGGAAAGATCACTGCGCCTGTGCGCGACGCCACGCTCATCGGCAATGGCCCTGAAGCATTGAAGTACGTCTCCATGGTAGGCCACGACCTGCAACTCGACGAAGGCGTGGGCACCTGCGGCAAAGACGGCCAGAGCGTGCCTGTCGGCGTCGGCATGCCAACGATCAAGCTCGATCGCATGACGGTGGGCGGCACCGGGAATTAAGTTAAAAATGATACAGGCAAACAGAGTTACGACCGACCTACAGCAACTAGCAACCGATGTAGTTACAAAAGCGCGCAAGGCCGGCGCAACCGATGCGGAAGTTGTCATCCGCGAAGGCGATGAATTTTCCACTACCGTCCGTCTGGGTGAAGTAGAAACGCTGAAAAAATCGGGCTCGCGCGGCATAGGACTACGCGTGTTTGTTGGGCAACGAGTTGCCAGCACATCGTCGAGCGACTTTACCTCAGAAGGCATCGATCACCTGATCTCAGGAGCACTGGCGCTGGCTCGCGTTACTTCAGAAGACCCTTTTGCCGGGTTGGCTGATCCAAGCGAATTTGGCCAACTCGATGTCGATTTGCAGCTCTATCACGAAGATGTCTACTCGCTTCCAACAGAAAAGCGCATTGAATATGCGCGTCGCTGTGAGGCTGCAGCTCTCTCGGCTGATACACGTATTCAGAACAGCGATGGAGGCAGCTTCGACGCTGCCACCGGGCGCAAAGTGTTGGCCAATTCGCGCGGTTTTGTCGGTGAATACCGATCATCGTACTGCTCTGTCTCCACCAGCCCCATTGCCATGGGAAAAAATGGTGAGATGCAGCGGGATTACTGGTATTCCACGGCCCGCACAATTCAGAAGCTGGACACACCTGAATCTGTAGGCGTGGAGGCAGCACGCCGCACGCTGCGACGGCTTGATGGCCGCCGCGTAAAGACGCAACGCGTTCCGATTGTCTTCGCTCCGGAAATCGCTCGCTCTTTGGTTGGAGCAATCTTTGAAGCCGCCAACGGCGACAGCATTTATCGCGCCGCTTCGTTTTTCACTGGAAAACTTGGCGAGCAGGTTGCGGCTGAATCTATCAACGTCATTGACGATGGCACGATTGTCGGTGGATATGGCTCTTCGCCATTTGACGGCGAAGGCTTGCCAACACGCCGCAAGGTCATCGTAGAAAACGGTGTCTTGAGGACATATCTCTTAAATACCTACACCGCGCGCAAGCTCAATATGCAAAGCACGGGAAATGCGGTTCGCGGGCTTGCAGGTAATCCAGGTATTGGCAGCGGCAATCTTTATCTTGAAGCGGGCACATTCTCGCAGGAAGAAATTCTGCGCGAGATCAAAAGCGGCTTTTATGTCACCGAGCTTCTGGGCCAGGGCGTGAACATGGTTACAGGCGACTACTCGCGTGGGGCATCCGGCCTCTGGATCGAGAATGGAGAGCTGGCCTTTCCAGTGCAGGAAGTAACCATTGCAGGCAATTTAAAAGATATGTTTCGTAAGATTACAGCCATCGGCAATGACCTCGTTTTTCGCGGATCGGTCGCGTCCCCAACATTACGCATCGACGGCATGACCATCGCTGGCGAATAATAAGGACGAGTCACATGCTCGTCCACTCCATTTCTTTTGATCCTAAGAATCCTGCGGAAGCTCTTGCGCAGGTACCGGCGCATCCCGGCGTATTCGCGCTTTTTGGCGCAGATGAACGTTCTGAACCATACTTGAGCCGGACGCCGAATCTCAAGCGCCGGCTGACTCGTTTTTTAAATGCGCAATCGACCCAAATGCGGCGTCTGCGCCTCACAGAAAAAATAGCAAGAATCGAGTACACGCTCACAGCTTCCGACTTTGAATCTTCCTTGATTCTCTACTATGCATCCATGCAGGCCTTTGGGGAAAGAACACGCAAACGCATGCACCTGCATTCTCCTTCGCTTCTGCGCGTGGCGAATGACAACCCTTATCCACGTGTGTATGTAACTGGAAGGGTTACGAAAGCAGGCTTGAACGATCTTTTCGGCCCGTTTCCTTCGCGCGCTTCAGCTGAAAAGTTCAGCGATGAAATGCTTAACCTCTTCCAGCTTCGACGTTGTCATGAAGATTTACATCCTGATCCAAACTTTCCCGGCTGCATATATTCCGAAATGAAAATGTGCCTTGCGCCCTGTTTCCAAGGCTGTTCAGACGAGCGCTATGCCGAGGAAACTGTTGCAGTACGATCGTTTCTTGAAACACGCGGCACAAGCTTCATTGAAAAGATTACTGCAGAACGCGAGGCCGCATCTGCCGAACTGGAATTTGAAAAAGCCGCACAGGCACACACCAGGTTGCAGAAAGTTCAGGCAGCCGTTGCTCTTCTTCCGGATGCGGTCCATCAACTATCAAAGTTAAATGCGTTCATTGTTCAACCTGCTGTTGCAGAAGAAGGTGTTGCCTGCTTTCTTCTGACACAAGGCGTCATCTACGGTCCAGCAATCTTTTCTGTGCAAGGCATGCGTCTGCACAATGAGCAGTCAGGATCGACATCACTCTATGTGCAGCCCACCGCGGTAGAAGCGGTTCCGCTCACTGCCGAAGGAGTAGCCGTTCAAACTGTCTCACGCAACGTACTGGAAGAACGCCTGCAGCAAACACTTTCTGAATTGAATTCGCTCACGACGGAATTAAAACCAACAAGTCAGATCATTTCTGATCATCTCTGCCTTTTCAGCCGTTGGCTTTATCGTCCACAAGCAAAGCGCGTAGGAGAGGCTTTTTTTGCCGATAACATTGACTCTCTGCCCAAACGGCAGATCCTGCGGGCGATTTCTCGTGTTTACAGTAACAGCCGTCTTCAATAAAAAGCCGGAGACAAGCTCCGGCCTTTGAAAGATTGCTGATGCAATTTATTTCTGTGACGCAATCCATTCCTTCAGTTTCGGTTCCTGTGTGCTGCGAAGCTCCATGCAGTCATTGATCTGGTTCTTCGCGCGCGTCAGAGCACGCTCGGAGGCAGCAACCTTATGCGTGGAAAAAAAGCTCTCCACCTGGTCGCGAATATCCGCACTGCAGAAAGAGCCGGTGCCACCTACAAGATAAGCGCCCATCGAAGTTGTTAACTGAGCTTGCACTTTGTCCCAGTTCTGCTGAATAAATTGCCAGGCCTGATCGCGAGTATTACGCCCGCGCAGCATGATCAAAAACTCGATAGCTGCATCCTGATTACGCACCTTGTTGGAAACTGTGTAATCCAGAGCGCGACGTTCCAGAGATTGATCTTTGAATTGCGCAAGCAGCCGCAGAGCAGTCTCTTGCAATTGCGGATTCTCGGCAGTCTCAAAGGTCTTCTGCAAGCGATCGAAGAAGGCTGCGTCGCCATTGATAGCCGCTATGCTGGTCGCTGTCTGTCCGAGGGTAGGCTCTATAGACGATGGATTCGCAAGATATTTATCGGCAATCTGTTTTGCAGACGCAATGATATCCGGATCCTCGCCAATGGTTCCCAAGGCTCCGAATAAGGATGCGCGAAGCTCCTTCTTCTCCGGCGTATCACTGTCTGAAGGAGCACCCAACTTCTCATAGTCTGGCTTGAAGTTCGCGCGTACCCATGCGGATAAAGCCTTACGCTCTTCATCTGTAGCAGCAATCTGGCTGTCAATGGCTGCCACTGCGCCCAACGCCGTGTTCACTACGGCGGCGCTGGAATCATCCTTCACGGCCGCTGCGAGGTTCAGGTAATCGCCTACCGACATTTTACCGGCATGTACCTGAGCCCAGACGTCACCGAGCAAGCTGATGCGCTCCTCCGGTTTTAGACCGGTCTCAACATTGTTGACAATCTTGGCATATACATCCGCGGGATAGGTGCTGCGGTAGTAGCCCTTGCCTTCGGCATTTGCGAAGAAAAATTGCGCCTCGGGAGTCTTCAGTGTTTGCTGCGCAGAAGAGAGCACCTCGCAATCCTCACCGCCCGCAGCCGATCTCATGCAGACAGGCAGCGACCATGACTGCGCGCTATCCGCCTTTGCACTTGGACTTAGAAAGAAACGCTGCTGGCTTATAGCAACGCTTCCGTTTTGTGGTTGACTAAAGGTCAGAATCGGCACGCCGGGCTGCGACACAAAGCTATCCATAATCTTGTCGACAGGCTTGTGACTCGTCGAGGTTTGCGCGCCCCAGAAATCTTCCGCAGTCGCATTACCATACATATGCGCCGCCAGGTAATTGTGCACGCCTTTGCGGAACGTTTCCTCGCCGAGATAGTTCTCAACCATCAGCAAAACCGCGCCTGCTTTGCCGTAAGAGATGCCGTCGAACATCTGGTTGATCTCATCCGGAGTGTCGGCTTTCGCGCGGATGGTGCGGGTTACGCGCTGTGCATCCAGATTCAGGGTATTGTTCAGGCCCTGGGCTACATCTTGAGAAATATTCCACTCCGGATGCCAGGCTGCGACCGGTTTATTCTCCATCCAGGAGGCAAAGCCTTCATTCAGCCAGATGTTGTTCCACCATTGCATCGTGACCATATCGCCGAACCATTGGTGCGCCATCTCGTGTGCAACCACCTCTGCGACATTCTTCTTAGCGCCAACGGATGCGGTACTTTCATCAATCAACAAATCGGTTTCGCGATATGTGATCGCGCCGAAGTTTTCCATTGCGCCTGCTTCGAAATCAGGAATCGCGATCATATCGAGTTTCGGCATTGGATACTTAATGCCAAAATACGTGTCATAGTAATGCAAAATAAATTCGGCGGACTTCACAGCATATTTTGTCAGCTCAACCTTGTCCGGAGTCGCGCATCCGCGAATCGGCACCCCATCGCTTTCACCTGTTGTGCATTGAAAATCACCAACAAGGAACGCAACCAGGTAAGAAGACATTTTGGGCGTGGTTGCGAAGTGAACTGTGTGCTTATCGGCGCCCGGCCCCGGCGTGTCAGAAATGACATTTGTGTTTGAAATTGCCGTATCGCCCTTATCGACAATCAGCGTCACATCGTAGGTTGCTTTGAACGCGGGCTCATCGAACGAAGGGAAAGCGCGGCGCGCATCCGTAGGCTCAAACTGGGTGACAGCGTAATTGCGTTTCGCTGTTTTGGAGAGATAAAACCCGCGAAGTTCGTTATTCAATATACCGGTATATTCAATTTCCAGAGTCGCCTTGCCCGCCGGCAGCTGTTGGTGAAAATCAAATGTCGCCTGTTGCTTATCGGCATCCTCCGTAACCGATGCCTCCAGCGTCTTGCCCTTTACCTTTGTCTTTACGCTTTGAAATTTGATCTCGGCCGAATTCAGCGTAATGGTATGAGTCGGCTGCTGCACCTGAACATCTATTTTTTCGCTACCGGTAAAGGTTGCTGTTTTCAGATCAGGTGTAAGCACCAATGTATAGTGCTCGGGGCGAACCGTTTGCGGCAATCGCTGCGCGCGAGCCATAGGACCAAGCAGAATTCCAAGAACGGCGCATGCGAAGATACCCCTTGAGAATCCAGAACGAAATGCAATGTGTTGCGACATAAGCTTCCTTTGCAAGAAAAACATGCGCTGCTGGCTCAAATGCCCTTTCAGAGCGCTGTACTTACCATATCGCAACGTAACAAAAGGAAGAAAACAGAATCAGGATTCGCGATAATCGAGCAGCACAATTCCGACTAATATCAGGCAAACCGGCCAGATATACGATGCAATTTTCGCGTTACGCTTGCTTTGAAGCCGTAATTCCAGCCAGCGACTCCAGCCAGCTGTCGCGCCTAAAAGCGCAATTGGGGTATGGCTCATTTCGGCCAACATTTCGTCCTTCACGTTGCCAAGCGCATGAGAATGCGTCAGTAATAAAGCTCCGCCTGCTGCGCACATTAAAGGAAAAACGTAGGATGCCCCGCGAGAAGCCAACCTTCCTGTTTCCACTGCCCATTCAAAGATGGCAAAGCCAGTGATCAGCAATGCATACAGTCGGTGCTGCAAGACATCGGGAGCGGAAAAACTGGCCCAGAAAGGCCTTGGCCCAAGCGGCCAATTTTCAGGGTCGGCCCGCAATATGATGAAAACAGCCAATCCGATAAATAGCAGCGGCCAATGGCGCGCCCAGGAGAGTCGGCGCGATCGCGCAAGCAAGGCAAAGAGCCCTGCAAAAAGCACAATTATTCCAGCCCAGTGATGGTTATATTCACTCCATGCGCGATCATTCGCATCATTCTCGGCGCCCCCGTTATAAAGTGATTCGCGCACTCCAACCTGAATCGATGTGGTCGGCGTCAGTGCTTTAAAAGGCGGGCTTGTCAGGCGAGGTGCTTCCCAGCGCATGCGCTCAATAATTTCGTGACTCGTCAGTCGGTCATGCACCAGATCCACAGCAGGTGGTTGCGAAGTAAGAGATGCCGCTGCCAGAATCGCGGTGAAGCCTAAGCCTATTTCTGCTTCGCTGAATCTCCGCAGCCGCACCAGCAGAGGCGCAGGGGCGCGTTTTAGCTGCCGCACGAGGAAGAAATTTCCAGCTCCCATGGCCAGAATCAGCAGCAGCAAATATGCCTTTGCCAGCACCATGACACCGTAGGTCGTTCCGTACAATCCTTGCCATGAGCCGATATAAAACAGCGACATACCAATGCCGCCGAGCAACAGCAACAACACGGAAACGATAGCCATCGTTGAAAACCGCCGGGCGTAATGCAACGCAGTTCTATCGTCGCCCTCACCACGCAGCGCTATCAGCAGGAATGGCATCGCTCCGATCCACGCCGCAGTACCGACATGGTGAAGCGCTGTGAGTATGAGCAAAAGGATACGATGATCGAGCCGGGCAGCTGCATGGCTCATTCCGACCGAGGCTCCCAGGATCAACAAGGAACATAGAAGCAAAGAAGCAGATATGCGACGCGAAGACGTTTGCATCAACAGAAAAATTGTCAACGCGCTCAAGGACAGTAGAACACCGAGAAAGAAAAAGTCGGCACTGAGAATGTCGCGAAAAGTAAATCCAGATCCACCCACGAGAATGGCAACGCTGGTAGAGATCGACGCAACCTGCGTCACGCAGAGAGCTAGTGCCGCCACTCCCGTTATGCGTCGCAATCGACGAAGTCTGTCTTCACTGCTGCGCAAGGGCAGCGCCGCAAAGAGCAGGAAGATCACTCCACCAAGGGTCAGAGCCTCCAGCGACAATGTGCCTGCCCGCAAAAGAACGGAAAGCAGATCGAAATCTTTAAGTAGCCAAATCAAAGTGAACTATCGGACGACGAACGGAATCTCTCCGCGGGTGATGTGCCCATCACTTGCCAGCGCCTGCCAGCGAATCGTATAGGTGCCTGCGGCGAGTTTCACGCCTTGTGCCACAAGCGTATCGGGAGCGCTTTGCGATACAAGCGTAAGAGGCTGAGACTTTCCTGTAGCGCTTACCACGTAAAGACGAGAACGGGATCCATCGATGCGCGAATTGAATTTAAGCTGAACCGTCAACTCCGGACCTTTTACCGTGGCGTGCGCAACTGGAGTAGAAGCTAATAAAACCGCATGCGCCATCGCCAACCTGGGTATAAACATAGCCACGGAAAGTAAAACCGTCGTCAGCAAATATTTCGGACTAAATCGGAGTATTTTCATTCATCTCTCCTATTTACAAAGACGCACGGGACGCCGGGACGATTCAGGAAAACTGCACGGATGCGGCACGCACAGACTGCCCGCTGATCTCTGCAGCACGTGCTTCGGCATAAGCGGCTGCGCCCATCAAGGCTGCTCGGCTCTCCAGGATAATTCGCACCGGCATGTGCACAAGCAGTTCACTCAGGCGACCCTTGTCAGTAAAGGCATTCATAAAAATGCCGCTCTTCATCGTCTTTAAAATCTTCGGCGCAATACCGCCGCCAAGGTAAAATCCGCCGACAGACAGCACCTTCAATGCAAGATTTCCCGCTTCCGCGCCATAGGCTGAGACGAAGATTTCAAGTGTCTTCACGCACAGCTCGTTTGTTCCGGCCTCGCCCAATTCCCCAATCACTGCATTTGGGTCTTCCTGGAGCATCCGCTCCTTCAGCCACGCAGGTTCTTCCATGCCCTTTTCATCGCGCAGAAAGGCATAAATATTTTTAAGACCGATGCCCGAAACAACGCGCTCGAAACTCACCCGGCCGCTGAGCTGCTTCTGCAGATAGCGAAGCAGATCGATTTCTTCTTCATTTCGAGGAGCAAAGTCGGCATGTCCGCCTTCAGAAGCCATCGGCACGTGCATCTTGCCATTCCAGACAAGTATTGCTTCACCCAATCCTGTACCGGCGGAAACCAGCGCACGATTGCCTACTGCGCTGGCATCTCCCTCACTCAATACATAAATCTGGTCTGCATGCAGTTCTGCGATGCCGTAGCCATTCGCTTCGAGATCATTGATCAGAAAAAGATGCTGAATTTTCAAACCGCTCGATAATTCGGCGCTATCCAGCACCCACGGAAGATTGGTCAGTTTCAATCGTCCCTGCCGTACAGGGCCGGGAACACCAAAGCATGCGGCTGTTACTTCCGGATTGCCACTCTCTTCCAGAAATCTCTTTGTGACAACCTCAAGGCCCGAATATTCTTGTGCCGGAAACTTCTTATCCCTGACATGCGTGAGCTCACCATTCTGAAATCCATATAGTGCTAAATGAACTTTCGTGCCGCCCACGTCCCCGGCAAGAATCATCGTGCAATCTCCAGTCTTCCTACACCATTTGCATCCGGGGCAGGCAACAACGCAGCGGCATCTTTATCCAACAAGAACAGCAGCCGGCCATTCTTTGGTTGAATCAGCTGAGACGGCAGCGTCTCCGGATCATATGGGCCTTGCAGAACTCGCTGCAATGGCTCAGCTTTATCCTTCCCGCCAATGAGGAAAAATACTCCGCTTGCTTCATTAATGACAGGCCACGTCAAGGTGATGCGCCAGGTATCTTTCTGCGGAACCTGGTTGGCATACACGATGCGGCCTAATTCATGGATCGCGTCCGTATGAGGAAAGATCGACGCCGTATGACCATCGTCTCCCATGCCGAGCTGCAGCACATCGAAACGCGGCACTTCAGCGCCTTCCAGCTTAAATTGATTGCGGATCGCCGACTCGTAACGCGCAGCCGCCTCTTCCGGAGGAAGCTCGCCTTCGATGCGAATGACCTGTTCCGGTTTGAGCGGAACCTTGTCCAGCATCGCTTCCCGGGCCATGCGGTAATTGCTGTCTTTGTCGGTTGGAGGCACGGTTCGTTCATCCACAAAGAAAAGCTCAATCTGCGACCATGGCATGGCGCTTAAAAATTTCTCGCCGGGATTCGCCAGCAGCTCAAAAGTCCTCTTTGGAGTGTTGCCGCCAGATACGGCAATACGCGCGCGGCCTCTTGCGTCGATACTCTGCTTCGCCGTTTCCAAAACATACTCCGCCGCGGCGTGGGCCAGTGCATCCGGCCCATCATAAACGCGGTATTCGACCGCAATTGTCTTCCCCATTGATTAATCCGTTTCTAGGCTCCGCTGTTATGCCACTTGCGCCCATCGCGCCCGATCAGTCCGTCGGCTGCCTTTGGCCCCCAGGTGCCGCTTGTATAGTTTGGGAAATCGCGTGGTTTCGACTTTGCCCATGCTTCCAGAACAGGCGTATAAAGCGCCCATGTCGCTTCTACTCCATCGCGGTGCGCAAAGAGAGTCTGGTCTCCGAGCATCGCATCCAGAAGCAGGCGCTCATAGCCGTTAGCCGAGTTCACGCCAAAAGCCGATGCGTACTGGAAGTCCATAACGACTGGGCAAACATTCGTCTCCGGACCAGGCACTTTTGCTCCAAACCGCAGCGAGATGCCTTCGTCCGGCTGAATACGCATGATCAGGCGGTTGGGCTGAATCTCATTGCACGGGCCGCCGAGCCGATCAAAAAGTAACAGTGGCGGTTGCTTAAACTGGATTACGATTTCCGTAACGCGTTTCGCCAATCTTTTTCCAGCGCGAAGATAAATGGGAACACCGGCCCATCGCCAGTTTTCGATCTCCAGTTTGAGAGCTGCGAAGGTTTCTGTAGACGAATTCGGATCGACGCGATCTTCTTCGCGATAGCCCTGCACCTGCTGCCCGTCGACATTGCCGAGCGCATACTGACCGCGCACGGTATTCTCAATCGAAATCGGCTTAATGGCGCGCCATACCTTCACTTTTTCGCCGCGAATGGAATTGGCTTCAAAAGAGACAGGAGGCTCCATCGCAACAAAAGAAAGCAATTCCATCACATGGTTCTGCACTACATCGCGCAGAGCACCGGCTTTTTCATAGAAAGGCCCGCGGCCTTCGATACCGATATTTTCCGCTGCCGTGATTTGTATGTGGTCAATGTAATTCTGATTCCAGATCGGCTCGAAAATGCCGTTGGCAAAACGAAAGACCAGGATGTTTTGCACTGTTTCTTTACCGAGATAATGATCGATGCGGAAAATCTGTCCTTCGTTGAAAACCTTGTTCACATCATCATTGAGCTCTTTGGCCGATTCCAGATCATGCCCGAATGGCTTTTCGATAATGACTCGAGCGTAGCCCTTTTCGGGGTGCGCCATGCCATGCTCGCCCAATCGATTGATAATGTCTGAAAAATATTCCGGAGCTACGGCAAGATAAAAGAGCCGGTTGCCTTCGGTGCCACGTTCCTTATCAATCTGTTCGAGAAGCGCCTTCAGCTCAATATACCCGGCATCGTCATCGAAGTTCATCGCGTGGTATTCCACTTTATCGATGAAAGAATCGATGGTGCTATCGCCCTCTTTGCCGCCCCCGAATTTCAGAATGCCGTCCTTCATGTCAGAGGCAAAGGTGCTCTTCAAATCACGCCGTGCTACACCAACAATCGAGAACTCTGCGGGCAAAAGTCCTTGCTGCTCCAGGTGAAAAAGCGCAGGCAACAGCTTGCGCTTTGTCAGATCGCCAGACGCCCCGAAGATCACGACTACGCCGGGATCAGGAATGCGTTCACTCCGCTGCGTTGCCGCAGCTTTCACTGTTTCTGGGGCAATTCTTACTTCCGTCGTCGCCATAACGCCTCCGATCAGTCTTTCTTCACTGCATGCCCGCCAAACGCATTGCGTTGAATCGCAAGCATGCGGTCGGTAAAGTTATTCTGCTCCCGTGAGCGAATACGGCGAATCAGCGACTCGGTAATCACCGGCGCTGAAACATTCAGGTCAATTGCTTCAAACACTGTCCAGCGACCCTCACCCGAATCAGCGACATATGCTTCCAAGCCATCAAGGTTCGGATTCTTTTTGAGCGCTTCAGCCGTCAGATCCAGCAGCCAGGAACGCACCACACTGCCATAGCGCCAGATCTCGGAAATCTGCGTCAGGTCGAGATTCATCGGCTCCTTCGCCTTCATGATCGAGAAACCTTCCGCATATGCCTGCATCATGCCGTACTCGATGCCGTTGTGCACCATCTTAACGAAGTGACCGGCGCCTGCAGGACCAACATGTCCCCAACCCTTATCCTTGGCAGGAGCAAGCGCTTCAAAAATCGGCGTCAACTTCTCAACCGCCTCCTTGTCGCCGCCGATCATCATGCTGTATCCCTCTTTCAGCCCCCAAACACCGCCTGACGTACCGACATCGACAAAGTTGAATCCCTCGGCGGTCAACTGTGCATGGCGCCGCTGCGAATCCTTGTAATTGGAGTTACCGCCGTCAATGAAAGTATCGCCCTTCTGCATCAGAGGCTTCAGCTTTGCAATGGTCTGATCTACCGGATCGCCTGAAGGCACCATGATCCAGATAGCACGAGGAGCCGACAGATTTTTCACCAGGTCTTCCAGCGAGGAAACTCCTGTAGAACCCGCATCCGAAAGCCGCTTTACCGCGTCGGCGTTAAAGTCGAAGCCAACGACCTTGTGACCGGCTTCACGAAGCCGCTCGGCCATATTGCCGCCCATCTTTCCCAGTCCGATAATGCCAAGTTCCATGCTCTCCTCCAAATCTCTTTAACAGGCTTGCCAACTGCCCCCGGCCTCAATCCATAAGTAAGGCATCGGAATCAGCCGACCAAAATTCCTAATCGATTCAAATCGCTCTTCAACTGCTCTGCGCCGCGATATTGAATACCATGCATTCCTACAGCATTTGCAGCTTCAACATTTCCGGCACGATCATCCACAAATGCAACTTCCCGCGGTTCGCGCTGCAGCACATTCAAAGCCAGCCGAAATATATGTTCATCCGGCTTGCGCAGCCCGACATAGCAGGAACTTAAAAATACTTTGAAAAAATTCTGCAACTTGAACCGATTGATACGATAATCGTTCAGCTCGCGCGCTTCATTATTCAGCATGCCCAGCAATACTCTTTCAGATGCTGCCAGAGAGCTAAGGATTCCAAGCGCGCTATCTTCCAGCACTTTCGACTCGTACTTCATCGCCGCCAGAAAATCTTCGGCAGTAAAGTTTCGCGGCTGGTAAAAGACCGTCTTCTGCAGATATTCCTCAACCGTCAGCAATCCTTTTTCCCAGGCATCGTTTGCCTCCGGATGCCGCTCCTCAAACTCCCCGCGATTCATTCCAAAGCGCGAAAGCACGGCAGCGCGCTCCTTATGGTCCCAACCATTGGTTAACAGCACTCCGCCCACATCCCACAAAATGGTCGTGATGGTTGTCATTGCCGTCTCCGCGCCCTGTCGTGCTTCGTTCTGTTCGTTGATCTATTTTGCGGTATTGTTTTCCAGCTTAGCGGCTTCCGGCATGCTGCGAGCCTCAATCGCTTTCACCTTGTTCAGCCTGCGTACGAAACGATCTTCCTGTTTCTGGAAACGCGCATTCAGAAAAGATGAAACCAGATCGAAGGCCAGCGCGGGGCCAATGATTCTCGCGCCCAGAACCAGCACGTTCATGTCATCATGCTCCACGCCCTGGTGCGCCGAGTACGTATCGTGGCACATGCTGGCGCGAATACCGGGCATCTTATTTGCCGCAATATTCACACCCACGCCGCTGCCGCAAATCAGAATGCCGCGCTCAACCCGTCCCGCTGCAAGCGCCTTGCCCACGGCCTCGGCAAAATCCGGATAGTCCGAAGGCTCAGTATTGTAAGCACCCAGGTCAGTAACTTCATGACCCAGGCGCTCCAGATACCCGCGCACTTCTTCCTTCAACGGAAAACCTGCGTGATCTGCTGCAATCACCAGCTTCATACGTTATTTCCCCACTACTGCAGCTTCCGCTTTGCGCGCGCGCTCCACCAGCGCTTTAGCACGGCTCGCAATATTGCTCGAACCGAAACCGAGTTTTTCCAACGCAGTTTTTCCCGGAGCCGAGGCGCCAAAACGCTCGAGACCGATCACATCGCCATGGCGGCCAACATATTTCCACCATCCAAGCGGGCTGCCGGCTTCCACAGCCAGCTTCGGCAGATGATCGGGGAAGATCGAAGCCTTGTACTCTTCGCTCTGCTCCTCGAAAATCTTCCAGCTCGGCATGGAAACCACGCGCGCCGTCAGGCCTTCCTTCTTCAATTCCGCAGCCGCATTCAGAGAGGCCCAAACCTCGGCGCCCGTGGAAACAATCAGCACATCCGGCGAATTGCTGCCCTGCTCCACAATATAAGCGCCATGCTTTACGCCGTCGTAAATGTTGTGCTTGCCCGGATCGAGAATCGGCAGATCCTGCCGCGACAACGCCATGAACGAAGCATTCTTCCGCTCCAATGCCAGACGCCATGCAGCCGCCGTCTCGTTCGCATCCGCCGGACGGAAGTCCGTCAGATTCGGCACAGCACGCAACGCCATGAGGTGCTCAATCGGCTGGTGCGTCGGACCATCTTCGCCCAGGGCAATCGAATCATGCGTAAAGATAAACAGCGACTGCGTATGCATGATCGCCGCCATGCGCAGAGCAGACTTGCAATAATCGCTGAACACGAAGAAAGTGGAGCCGTAAGGAATCAGGCCGCCGTGCGCCGCCATGCCATTCACAATTGCGCACATGGCAAACTCGCGCACGCCAAACCAGATGTTTCTGCCCTTGGGATCGACGTGGAAATTACCGCCATCCTTCAGAATGGTCTTGGTGGAAGCAGTCAGGTCTGCAGCGCCCCCAATCAACTCAGGAACTTCCTTGGCAAACGCATTCATAATGGCATTGCCTGCGTTGCGTGTCGCCTGCGGCTTGGAATCCGCTGCAAAGGTAGGAATTGATTTTTCCCAGCCGTCCTTCAGCTTGCCCTCCTGGGTACGCTCGTATTCCGCAGCCAGTTCCGGAAACTTCTTTTTGTACTCTGCAAAGAGCGTGTTCCACTCTGCCTCAGCCTTCGCGCCGCGCTCTTTAATCGTGTCCCAGTTCTTGCGAGCGTCATCCGGCACGTAGAAGAACTTATCGGCAGGCCAACCCAGGTTCTTCTTTGTCTCCGCTGCTTCTTCCGGCTTCAATGCTTCGCCGTGAACTTTATTCGTGCCCGCCAGCGGGCTGCCGTAGCCGATCACCGTACGCACTGCAATAATCGAAGGCTTGTCTTTCACTGCCTTCGCAGCTTCCAATGCCTTCGAGATCGCTTCCAGATCATTTCCATCGGCTACCTTCTGCACATGCCAGTGGTAGGCCTCAAAGCGCTTCTCTACATCTTCGGTGAACGACAATTCGGTCGGTCCATCCAGCGAAATCAGGTTGTCGTCATAGAAGAAGATCAACTTCCCCAGGCCCAGCGTTCCCGCCAGCGAAGCCGCTTCATGCGATATGCCTTCCATCAAATCGCCGTCGCCGCAGATGCCGTACGTATAGTGATCGACGATATCGAAGCCCGGCTGGTTGTAAACCGCCGCCAGGTGCTTTTCTGCCGCAGCCAGGCCCACGGCCATGGCAAATCCCTGCCCGAGAGGGCCAGTCGTCACTTCAACGCCATCCGTATCGCCGCGCTCCGGGTGTCCCGGCGTATTCGATCCCCACTGGCGGAAGCTCTGCAGGTCTTCAAGGCTGACCTTGTACCCCGAAAGATGCAGCACGCTGTACAGCAATGCCGAAGCATGCCCATTCGATAGAACAAAGCGATCACGGTTCGACCAGTGCGAATTCGCCGGATTGTGCCGCATGTACTTGTGAAACAGCAGATACGCAATCGGCGCATCACCCAGAGGCGCGCCTGGATGGCCGCTATTGGCCTTGTCTACGGCGTCCACCGCGAGAAAACGAAGTGCATTTATCGAAAGCTGATCTATATCGCTCATAACTGTTTCACGCTCCAAAAAAATTTGTTCCGTGGAAAGAGTGCAATACTAGCCCCATGCACCCTGTAGATGTCGTTTTCTAAAAAACTGCTCGATTCCAAATATTTCTATTTCGCGCTGTGCGTCCGGTATTTCCTGCTCAAAACGATGGAAATTCAAGTGCCGGATTCCAGGGCTACTTCAAAATTTCGCCCTTCCCAGCGATTTTCCTCTATCCAGTAAAGAGTAAACGAAACTGAGCCACTTTGCTTTGCATCGGTGGGAATGTCGGCAAATGACCCAGCGTACCCTACCGATGAGCTTTCCAGCTGTTGATTGGTCTTCCATCCATCCGCGGACCATATCACCTTAAATCGATGATGCGCAGTGATCCGCAGCGTTTTCCCGGCAGGAATTTTTTTTAGCTGCCGACGCATTTTAAAGACCTCGATATGGCTCTGCGCCCTGCCTTTCGCATAACGCTCTTCCACCACGGGAATGCGGTCAAAGACCTTTCCATCCGTCACGGAACGCAAAAGCTTCAGATATTCGGCGTGAGCCCAGACCAGGGGCATGGCCGAGCCCGCCGGGCCGCCAAATACCAATCCATTCTTATCCGGCTCATCCCATATCTGCTCCGGTAGCATGCCCCCGGTCGATGCAAATTTCTCGATAGTGGAGATCAGAGGTTTTATATCGCGGCCGGCAGCCAATTCATAATGAGCCCGCTCGCCTGTCAGCAAAGGCCATGCGCGCCCCTGTCCCCACCCAAGGTAGGGGCCGCCTTGCTTTGTCTGTCCATAACCATCATGGTTATAGCGCCGCCAGCAAGGGCCCTGCGGAGCATCGCGCTTCAGAACAGCATCGACTACTTTCAATGAGTCCACGATCAACGGATCGTCTGCTGCGCGCACACCGTAACGTACCAACTCCAGAAATCCGGCATCAATAACCTCTCGCGCCTCGAACTCATACTTCTCGCCCGGGCCTCGGTTCGCAATGCGGATAGTTTCTTTCCCGCACTCTTCATGCGCATAAGGATCGCCACATTCAGGCGGACGCACGCGCATATAGTGGCGCTTCACCTCGGGTAGCAGCACGCCGTCGTTCGTCACCGTCCAGTCTTCCAGGTGGCCTTCAATCCAGTCCGCATGCTCTTCCAGAAACTGCGCCAGTTCAGGGGAGCTGTGAGCCCTTGCGATATCAGCCGCGCAAATAAGCGCCGAAATCACAGCTGCCAGTGTCGAGGGCGAATATCCGGCGCATTCCTCCCAGCGCTCCTGCTGCGTTACAGGCGCATACCGGACCAGAAACCCTGCTGCTCGCTCTACGAATGGAAAGGCATGAAATTTGCCCAGTCCATCGCATTTCCACAGCCTCCACGCCAAAATGATCGGAAACGCAACTTCATCCAGTTGCAGGCCTCTCCAGTAAGGAGTTCCATCGATCCAGAAGTTCTGAGCAAAGCTGCCGTCCGGCCTCTGGGTGCACGCCAGATAAACAAGCGCCCTGCGCGCGGTTTCCACTCGTCCGCAAGCCAGCAACGCCGTGGCGCTCTGCACCATGTCTCGCGTCCATACAAGATGATACCCGCCAAGATCGTCATCGCCCATGGCGTAGCCCCAGGGAATGGAGGCTGAAGCAATGAAAGCGCCGGCGTAGGTCTTATCTTCATGCGCAAGAATAGTGTTGTGGCTGATTTGCATCAACCGTCCGCCATCTGTCGAGCTGGTTGCCAGCTCATACGGGCTGGCAGCGCGATGCCACTGTTCTACAAATCGCGCCAGGTGCTCTTCAAACGGCTTGGAAAGCGTTCCCATAGCGGCTGAAAGCGCTGCGTGGTGTCCTTCTCCAAATCCCAGGGCCAGCGTGAAGTTTGTGCTGCGCGTGGGACGAACCTCGCCCACGATGGCGACGTTGCCGTCCAGCGCCGAACCGAATTCCCAATCCATTTTGAAGTTATCGCGCAGGTCCTGCCAGCCGTCGCTTGCGCCTACATATCCGCAACTCATGCGCTCGAATCCGCAATCTGTGGCAAGAGCCAGCGAAGTGCGATTTTTCCATGCCACGGCCACGCGCTCGCCTGCAATCTCGGCAATACGGGCGCTGTTTCCCATGCCGCCGCCTTCGATATGCGGCGAAAGCAGCACGTAAACCCGCAATCTCTCCAGCAGCTCTTTATCGCCTTCGATCGAGACATGCGTCAGAACTACCGGATAGTGCGGATCATTAATGATTTTCTTGACGATCGTGTAGCGTCCCTCACGATCGCGGTTGCGCACCATCGCGGCCAGTGAGTCGGCATCGATATATTCAAATTCGTGCTCCAGATCGCGCCGCTCTTCATGGAAGAACGTTTCACCATCTGTGATCAGGAGCTGCATATCCCGAATCTGCGGACGGTCAATCGTCGGATAATACACTTCGTTCAGAATGCCGTGCGAAACCGTATACCAAGCCCGGCTCGACGAAGAATATGCAGTGCCTACGGTGTCTTTAGCGCTTGAAGTCCAGCGCGGCTGTAATCCGGGAGCACCAAAAGCCGTCCCTTGCCCATCGATCCACTTATACTGCGGCATCAGTGCTGTCATAACGATCCGTTCTCCCGTCTACCGCGATCAGAACTCTACTCCAGTTGCGTGAAAAATTAAAAAACTGGCTCATAATACCTGAGAATTTGCTTCCGGATCAGGATGAAACTGCACCTCTCGCATAGCATGACCGATTTCGCGATTCTTCATAAACTGTTCCCAGACAAACCCGGAACGCAAATTCTCAGCCATGAGCACGCTGATTCCCTGGTCAATTCCAAGAATATCCTGCGCATACCAATTTGCCTTGGGATTAAATGCGTCTACAAACCCATATCGCGTCCACACCTTGTCCCCAAACTTCTGCCGCATGGTCAGCAATACATGAGAACACTCTGCAGGCAGAAACGGCAGCGAACCGGCACACGCCGAAGGCACCACTGTTCCATCCAGCGGGCCCATTGCCGGCGGCCCACCCCACACTCGATATCCTTCGCGGGAATCCGATGCCGTAATCCCCCATAAGTCCTGATCGATCCAGGGAAACTTCGCTCCAAGCGTCATGCACCATAGCTGGTGCACGCGTGTCGCAGCAATCGAATTTGTAAAGTAGTTGGTATGCAGGTCGCGCTGATCCCGATAATCGCACCATGCATGGGCATATTGGTGAATGAACAGCGGAGCCAGTCCACTGATGTAATCGATGCCCCCAAATTGCACTAGAGGCCGCTGCAGCTCATTCCACGTTTGAGCCTGAACCGGATGCGTGGGCGAGCCGATCGCCAACAGATACATCGTCATCAGCTCGGCATAAATATCCCAGCGATGCTTTAGAAATCCTTGATCGGGCAGCCATCCCATCGAGAGCGTCTTGCCGCCGTTCAGCATCCAGTCCCAATCAATGCGCCGATAAAATGTCGTCGCCAGGGCTTCAATACGCGCATTTCCGGAAAAATACTGCCTGCACGTCAAAACTCCGCAGAGCAATAATGCTGTATCAATCGACGACAATTCAGAGCCGAACATGCGCTGGCCGCTGTCAATGTCGATGAAGTGATACAAAAAACCATGCTCGTGAGGACAATCTTCAAGCAGAAAAGCGAGCGTCTTCTCCACCCGCTCTTCACACTGGAGTTTTGGCAGATAACTTCGCTTGGAGGCGATACACATCGCCGTCAGGCCGAATCCTGTAGCGGCAATACTGGCAACACGGCTTAAGGAACGCCCTGCCGCCGGTGCGCGGTCGCGCACTAAGCCTGTTTTCTGGCTGGCTTCGTTATAAAAGAAATCGCAGCCGCGCCCCTCCAGGTCATCGAGCAGAGTATCTGCCTGTTTTGAAACCTGGGTGAGAGGACGGTTGATGAAGACGCCCGCGCCACGCTGATATTGCTGCGCTGCCTGGGCTTCTGTCTGGGGCTCCTGGCCGGGCTTTACCGGTGGCGGCTGAGGCTGATTCTGGAAACCTTCAGCTGCGCCAATTGCAGGCGCTCCCAGCGCCAGCATTCCAGAGGCTCCAGCGGTGCGCAAAAGTTGCCGACGAGTTATGCGTGAACGCCCCAAAACGCAGAAAATCTCTAGCGGTCTCTAAAAAATCCGGGTATCCCATTCTCACAAATGGGAAAACGGCTCTTTTTTTCAGTGTATCCAAAAGATAAAAAATGCGCTTCCATCCAGGCAGATGGCCGTCCGGAAAATATACTCACGCTAACAGATGCATCGTCGTGTGCAACGCCTCTCGCCAGTCCGGCAGCATGATACCCAGTTCGCGTTTAAGCTTCTCATTAGAAAGCACGGAGTTGGCGGGACGTACCGCCGGCGTAGGATACGCGCTCGACGGAATAGCGATCACCTCTGGCGATCTCGTGCCGGATTTCTGCTGATTCTGCTCGAAAATTTCCTGCGCGAACCGGCACCACGTCGTCTCGCCGCCACAGGTCAGGTGATAGACGCCATAACGTGCTCGTGCCGTTATCGCCTTGTTAACCGCAGCGCGCGTAGCATCCGCAATTGCGATAGAAGAGGTTGGCGCGCCAAATTGATCGTCCACAATTTTCAACTGATCGCGTTCACTTCCGAGTCTTAACATTGTGCGTAGAAAATTGTGCCCATGCGGGCCGTAAACCCAGCTTGTGCGGAAAATGAAATACCGTCCGCCAACAGCCTCGATTCCCTGCTCGCCTGCACGCTTTGTTTTTCCGTAAATATTCAACGGATTCGTCGCATCATTCTCTACCCAGGGAGAAGTCTTCGATCCATCGAAAACATAATCCGTTGAATAGTGAACCAATAGCGCATCGAGTTTGGCAGCTTCTTCAGCCAGCACTCGTGGCGCATCTCCATTGATGGCCATTGCAAGGTCCGCTTCTGATTCCGCGCGATCCACTGCCGTATATGCGGCAGCATTCAAAATAACCTGCGGCCTTAGCTTCCGGATCAGTGGCCGTAATTCTTCGGGCCGCGACAGATCAGCGAGTTTACGGTCGCATGCCGTGATCGCCCCAACTCCTGCAAAACTGCGCTGCAACTCGGTGCCAACTTGTCCATTGGCACCCAGAATCAAAATGACGGGTCCTGCGCTCATGCGAAAAGCTCAGCCTTGTCCAGGGTGAATCCCTGCTGGTCTTTCCCTGAAACAATCGCATCCTGCGCTGCCACCGGCCATTCAATACCTAAAGCAGGATCGTTCCATAATAGGGTTCTTTCATCCGCAGGCGAATAGTATTCCGTTACCTTGTAGGCAAAACCGGCTACGTCGGTCAATGCAACGAAAGCATGACCAAATCCCTCGGGAATCCAGAACAAACGCCCATTGTCGCCGGAAAGCTCTACCCCGACATGCTTGCCGAAAGTAGGTGAACTGCGACGCAGGTCAACAGCAATATCCCACACAGCTCCATGCGTAACACGCACCAATTTTCCCTGCGTGTTCTTGATCTGGTAATGAATACCGCGAACAACATTCTTCTTTGATACAGAGAAATTGTCCTGCACCCAGTGAACAGGCAAACCAGCCTGCTGCAACAACCGCTCGTTATAGGTCTCGCAGAAAGCGCCACGCTCGTCCTTGAATTGACGCGGCTCAAGTATCAGAACTTCAGGAATTGCAGTCTTAATGATGTTCATTTTTATATGCCGTCGGTAGGGAAATTGGGTTCGTTAAGCAATGTCAGCAGGTATTGTCCATAACCGCTCTTGCGCACAGGTTGAGCCAGCTCTTCGAGTTGTTTTGCTGTAATGTACCCATGTCGGAATGCAATTTCTTCCGGGCAGGCGATCTTCAGCCCCTGCCGCCGCTCAATTGTCTGGATAAATAAGCCGGCTTCAAAGAGCGAATCGTGTGTGCCCGTATCCAGCCATGCCATGCCTCGGCTCATCAATGTTACATCGAGCGTGCCTCGCTCCAGATAGCAGCGGTTCAGGTCGGTTATCTCCAGTTCACCTCGAGGAGAGGGCTTGAGCGATGCGGCAATTTCCACTACATCGTTGTCGTAAAAATAAAGACCCGTAACCGCGTAGCGCGACTTTGGATCCCTTGGCTTCTCCTCGAGACTGATCGCGCGGCCATTTTTATCGAACTCCACCACGCCATACCGCTCCGGATCATGTACTGGATACGCAAAAACGGTTGCGCCGCTCGTCTTATTCGCAGCTTTGATCAATTGACCCGAAAGCGACTGGCCATAGAAAATGTTGTCGCCCAGCACCAGCGCGCAAGAGTCGGAACCAATAAAATCCTTGCCGATAATGAATGCCTGCGCCAATCCATCCGGACTTGGTTGGACAGCATAAGAAAGCTTGAGTCCCCACTGCGAACCATCGCCCAGCAGATCGGCAAAACGCGAAGTATCCTGCGGAGTGGAGATAATAAGAATTTCGCGAATACCCGCCAGCATGAGCGTCGTCAGCGGGTAATAGATCATCGGCTTGTCATATACCGGGAGAAGCTGTTTGGAAACAACATGCGTTACAGGATAAAGACGTGTTCCGGAACCACCAGCCAGCACAATTCCCTTCATCGCGTTACACGCTCCGCATAGTTGGTTTCAATCCACTTCTGATAGGCACCGGAACGTACATTCTCGACCCATGCTTCGTTTGCCAGATACCACTCAACCGTCTTACGAATGCCCGATTCAAAGCGCTCGGCTGGTTCCCAACCCAGCTCCTGTTTGATCTTGCGCGCATCGATCGCATAGCGCCGGTCATGACCTGGGCGGTCCTTGACATAAGTAATCAGCTTTCTTCGCGAGCCAATCTCTTTACTCGGCGCGAGCTTATCCAGCAAATCACAGATGGTAGTCACAACATCGATGTTCGTGCGTTCACTTGATCCACCAATGTTATAGGTTTCGCCAAGTCTGCCGCGTTCGAGCACCGCACGAATGGCCGAGCAATGATCCTCTACAAACAGCCAGTCACGCACATTCTTGCCATCTCCATATACCGGCAGAGGCTTGCCCTCAAGGCTGTTCAAAATCATCAACGGAATCAGCTTCTCCGGAAACTGATAGGGCCCATAATTATTAGAGCAGTTCGTAGTCAAAACCGGCAGCTTATAGGTATGGAAATAGGCTCTTACCAGGTGGTCTGAAGCGGCCTTCGAGGCAGCATAGGGGCTATTCGGCGCATATGGTGTTGTTTCCGAAAATGCCGGATCATCCGGCCCCAGCGTGCCATACACTTCATCGGTCGAAACATGCAGGAAGCGGAAATGCTTCTTCTCCTCTTCGCTCAGTTCTTCATAGTAACCGCGTGCGGTCTGCAACAAGGCAAAGGTGCCGAAAACATTCGTCTGAATAAAAGCATCGGGGCCGACAATCGATCGATCGACATGGCTTTCTGCAGCGAAATGCAGAATCGCTCGCGGCTTGTGCTGGCGCAGAAGCTGCCCCACCCGCTTTTCGTCCGCAATATCTCCATGCACAAAGATATGGCGCGAATCCTGATCCAGCGACTGTAGGTTATTGCGATTGCCGGCATAGGTCAGGCTATCAAGGTTAATGACGGGAGAACCTACCTCCTTAAGCCACGTCAGTACGAAATTAGAGCCGATAAATCCGGCACCGCCTGTTACCAGGATCGAATCATTTCTGCTTGTCATAATTTTTCAGGCTGTCTTCTTGGTCCAGAGTTCTTTGCGTAAGAGATTAAGACGATTGCTTTGTTCCGGGTCTTGCCGTAACCGCTCCATGCCTTCTTGGAATAAGGCGACAAAAATACCGATAAATAATCCAGCCGCGCCTGCGACTATAGTAATTAACCCGCGCTTCGGAAATGACTTGTAATCTGGAATGACTGCCGGATCCACAACCTGGATCAAGGCTCCTTCTTTTGCTTCATCAAGTTTTGCCAATTCGAACTGCCGCGCCAGAATATCGAAAATTGTTTCGTAATACTTTACATCACGGAGTTTACGCACATATTCGATACCCGCCTGAGATACCTGCCCTCTCGGCAAAATCAATTCGGCGCTGCTTTCATCGGTGTTACCGCCCAGCTTGGCCAGCTGCGCGCGCAGCCCATCCAATTCCTGCTGCGCCTGGACCACATTCGCATTTTCGCTTGTCGCATAAGTACGCATCGCCTGCAACTGCACCTCTTTGGCTGCAATCTGCGCCCGTAACGATGCCGCGGACTCAATCAGCGCGCGTGCCTGGCTGTCCAGCTGAAGCATTCCAGTCTTCTGCTGTGTTTCTTTGAGTGCTTCTTCCGCATTCGCCAGGTTGTCTTTTGCCTGCGCTAACTGCTGTTCGAAGAAAAGCCTGCGCTGCGATGCTTCACTGATGGCGAGATGTTGCGATAGCCTCCGATATTCCTCCACATACGCATTGGCCATCTCTGCAGCGCGTTTTGGATCTTTATCTTCCACTGAAATCTGAATCAGGTTGTCTTTGGTACCCGCTTCTACCGTGGCATGCTTTTCAAATGCCTTCCGCGCCGTCGACATGTATTTCTGCTTGTATTCAGCCATCAGCCCGAAACGCTGAATCATGGCATCTTCCACCGAACGGCTTTTGAACATCGCCACGTACATGTCATTGGGATTTTTCAGCCCCATGCTGGATCCAGCCAATGCCCCCAGTGAGCCAAGGCTGCCGATCTGTGACATTAGCGCCGAGCTCAATGAAGAGCCTTGCTGGGGAGGCAATACCGTGGTAATCGCTGTGTACTTCTTGGGTAGAAATAGCGAAATCACCAATGCTGCAAGCGCCAGGCCAAAAGTGATCTTCAGAATGAGCCACTTCCGCCGCGCCAGAACAATCAAAATGTCCAGAAGAGAAATCTCATCGTCCTGCGGCTTGTGTGCAGGTTCGGTGGCACGGTGTTCAATTTCAGTAATAGTAGTGGTATCCATTCGCTGCGGGTCTATGGAAAACTGCTGAAAGCCCTTCCTGGATCAGCTTTCTACAATCTTACGCGCAGAGACACACGACACACCACCTCAAATGAGGAAAACACAGTACTTTAGAGTGGTTCTTCAATAAACGTCTATGACGTTTTTCCGGGATGGCCGGTTACATCGCCCATACCTTCGGTATCGGCTGTATGCCCGCGAGTCGCCCATAGAAGCGCTCCCACAAACACTGCCGCAAAGAGAAAAAGCACGCCAAAAGTATTCGGCATAAGGGCCTCCTCCTTATTAGGAATCTCCCCTTATAAGGAGGGTTGCGTAGTTCCAACAAAACTTTGCCCTTACAAAACCATTCCCCGCCCTTGCTCTCGCGTGCTATGCTCATTTCACCCAGGGACAATATGCGCAGGAACGTCACAATTCCCGGCCACGACTCCAGCACCCGCCGCTGGACAAGGGCGTATGCGCGCGCCATTGCTCCCCGTAAGCATCTCCGCGTCTTGCCTACTCGCACGCGACCTAGTCTCTTCGGCAGCGACTAGTCACCGCTGCCCGTGACGCTCCACCGCGCTTACGGTCAGGATTTTACTCCATCCTCCTCGAATCGCCTGGAAACGTCATCGTCCGAAGATAGACTTCCTCCCACAGCCGTATCGCATTTCCGAACCTCAACCCCACAGGCTGAAGCCTCAATCAAGGCCCTATAAGGAGAAAATCATGCAGTCGACTGAAATTCTGAGCAAATTCGGACCAAAATTGAACGGTCCCGTGCCCGGCCCGAACGCAAAACGCATTGTTGCCGCAGATGACCGCCTCATCTCTCCCAGCTATACCCGCTCCTATCCGATGGTGGCCAAACGCGGCCGCGGTGTGCGCGTCGAAGACGTAGACGGCAACGAATTCCTCGATTTTGCAGCCGGAATCGCCGTCACATCCACCGGGCACTGCCATCCGGAAGTCGTTGCCGCTATTCAGAAGCAGGCCGGGGAGCTGATCCACATGTCCGGCACCGATTTTTACTACGAATCGCTGGTCACCATCTCGGAACGACTCTCAGCCGTTGCTCCCATGCCCGGACCGCATCGCTTCTATTACGGCAATTCCGGCGCGGAAGCCGTCGAGTGCGCCCTGAAAATTGCTCGTTATCACACGCAGCGCCAGCATGTGATCGCCTTCTTTGGCGCCTTCCACGGACGCACCATGGGCGCCCTTTCGCTCACCGCCTCCAAGCCGCAGCAGCGCCGTCGCTTCTCGCCTCTCGTGCCCGGCGTCACCCATGTCCGCTATCCCTATGCCTATCGCGGATGCAGCGGCGGCCCGCAGGAAGAGGAAGCTTTCGCTCTCGGCTGCGCGCGATATATCGAAGAAAAGCTCTTCAAAACAACCCTCGCGCCCGAAGAAGTAGCCGCCATCTTTATCGAACCTATTCAGGGTGAGGGCGGCTATGTCGTCGCGCCCACGGTTTTCATGCAGGAACTGCGCCGCATCTGCGACAAGTACGGCATTCTCCTGGTCGCCGACGAGGTTCAGGCCGGCGCCGGGCGCACCGGCAAGTGGTGGGCCATTGAACACACCGGCGTTCAGCCCGACATCGTCTGCATGGCCAAAGGCATCGCTTCCGGCATGCCGCTCGGCGTCTGCATGACCCGCGCTGAGATCATGGATTGGAAGCCCGGCTCACACGCCTCGACCTTCGGCGGCAATCCTGTTTCCATCGCAGCCGCCCTGGCCACTATGGATATTCTCGAGCGCGAAGGCATCGCCAATGCCGCGAAGATTGGCGAGCAGATGCTCACCCGCCTGCGCGAATGGCCCGCAAAACACTCAATCGTTGGCGACGTCCGCGGGCGCGGCCTGATGATCGGCATTGAGATCGTCAAGGATCAGGCGACTCGCGAAGTCGCCGGAGCATGGCGCGATCGCATCGTCGATTTAGCCTTCGAGCGCGGCTTGCTCATCCTCGGCTGCGGCGAAACTTCCATTCGTCTGGCTCCTCCTCTCATTGTCAATGAGCATGAGGCCGCTATCGCTCTCGACATCCTGGAGGATTGCATTTCATCCGTTGAAAACGAACATGCGGTATCCGGTGCGCTTGCCGGTTCCGCAGTGTAAGATACCGAGCCGGAGACTTAATTGTCTCTGGCTCGCTCCTCACGATCAGCCGATACGCATCATTCGTCTCCCCGGGAGGGGCCGTTATGATCACACGTCTTTGGCAAGGTTACACAACACCGGAAAACGCGGATACCTATGAAACATATGTCCGCGACGAAATCATTCCTCAACTGCGCAAAATTCGCGGCTTTCTAGGCGGCAGGCTGCTCCGTCGCAATCTTTTTCAGGAAGTCGAATTTGTTGCCCTTACCTATTTCGATTCTCTGGAATCCATACGTGCCGCTGCGGGTGAAGAACTCAACTATACGCTCATTCCCGAAGCAGGCCGTAAGCTGCTCTCCCGCTTCGACCAGCGCGTCGCCATCTATGAAGTTGTTATCGATGAAACGATAAAAAAGTAGTGTCTACTTCCGCAAAGCCTGCCTGCGAAAGTACACGCCGGCGATCAGGAACAGCAGCGAAACAGTAATCGCAAGCAGAGCATGTCCGCGCGTACCGCCATGCAATTGGAGTGCCGCGTCTATCCACCAGACCACCGCCCCTATGAACCAGATAATGTAAGAATTCGAACGCACCTGATTTCCTTGGATGCACTCAAATCGTCATCGTTTTCCAGGGAGCTTATCCCTCCGCATCCGGCCCTGATGAAAACGGCTCGGTTCCCGAAATGCGGTATCCTCTTTAGTTTGGCTATAACAGTTCGATAAAGGCATAAAACGCATGGCACATAAGCTCTACAAAAACCTCATTGCCGGTGAATGGGTCGCCGCCGGGACCGGCAAAACGTTCCTCAACATCAATCCCGCGGACAAGAACGACGTTCTCGGCGAATTCCAGTCCTCAGGTGCCGACGATGTAGATGCGGCGGTAAAAGCCGCTGCGGAAGCCTTCAAAACGTGGCGTCTTGTCCCCGCTCCGAAACGCGCCGAAATCCTCTATCGCACCGGCCAGTTGCTCGAGCAGCGCAAAGAACAGTACGCGCAGGAAATGACCCGGGAAATGGGCAAGGTTATCGCCGAAACCCGCGGCGACGTACAGGAAGCCATCGACACCGCCTACTATATGGCCGGCGAAGGCCGCCGCCTTTTCGGCCAGACCACTCCCTCGGAGCTACAGAACAAATTCGCCATGTCCGTCCGCATGCCGGTCGGCGTCTGCGGCATGATCGCCCCATGGAACTTCCCCATGGCCATCCCGTCATGGAAGCTCTTCCCGGCGCTCGTCTGCGGCAACACCTGCGTCATCAAACCAGCGGAAGACACGCCGCTCTCGACCTTCAACCTCGTCCAGACGCTCATCGACGCAGGCCTTCCCAAAGGCGTTGTCAACATCGTCACCGGCTTCGGCCCCGATGCGGGAGCGCCTATCGTTTCTCATCCCGGCGTGCGCGCCGTCTCTTTCACCGGATCATCCGAGGTAGGCCGCATCGTCGGGCAGACGGCAGCCGCCAACTTCAAGCCCTGCTCGCTGGAAATGGGCGGCAAAAATGCCATGATCGTCCTCGATGATGCCAACCTCGACCTCGCGCTCGACGGAGCCGTCTGGGGAGCCTTCGGCACCGCCGGTCAGCGGTGCACCGCCACCAGCCGCATTATCCTGCACAAAAAAATTGCCGCCGAATTCACCGAAAAGCTTGTTGCCCGCGCCAAAGCTCTTAAGGTTGGCAACGGCCTCGATGAAGCCATCGAAATGGGTCCCCAAATCAACGAGCAGCAGATCGAAACTTCCACAAAATACAGCAAAATCGCTGAAGAAGAAGGCGCAAAAATTCTCTGCGGCGGAAAACGCCTGACGGAAGGTCCCCATGCCAATGGCACGTTTTTCGCTCCCACTGTTGTTGGCGGGGTCAAAGCGACGATGCGCATTGCCCAGGAAGAGGTCTTCGGCCCGGTCGTCAGCCTTATTGAGTGCGATAGCTTCGACGAAGCCCTCGACATCGCCAACAGCATTCAATACGGCCTCTCAACCGCGCTCTATTCGCGCAACGTCAACCACGCCTTCCGTGCCATGCGCGATCTGGAAGCCGGCATCACCTATATCAATGCCCCCACCATCGGCGCAGAAGTCCATCTGCCTTTCGGCGGCGTCAAGCAGACCGGCAACGGCCATCGTGAAGGCGGCACAGGCGCGCTCGACTTCTACACAACATGGAAGTCCGTCTACGTCGATTACTCTGACAAGCTGCAGCGCGCGCAGATCGACTAATCCAGCCCTTAAGTGAAAAATCCCGGCGAAAGCGCCGGGATTTTTTGACTCGATCCTGCTTAGAAGTGGTAAGCCACGCCGATCACAGGATTATTGATGTTGTAGTAGCGATTCGTGCGGTAATCGCTCAGGCCGAAGTTCGGAGCCTTCATCACGATGCCGCGATACTCTAAGCGAATGTCCCAGCTTGGGCTCAGTTCGTAGGCGATACCGCCGCCATACAAAGCGCCGATATTTGTAGACTGCTTGGCATCGAGATCCGTGGTCTTCTTGTCCTTGATTGGGCCAAAGATGTAACCGCCAATACCGGCTTCCAGAAACGGATTGAAATTTTTGAAGGTGAAGTTATAGACATAGGCGCCGGAGATTTCCTGATAGCGCGTGTGGACGCGGATCGAGTTAAAACTCGTCACATATTTCTGCACGTCCTGGTTGTATTGATAGTTCAGCTCCAGCGCGCTGCGGGGTGTCAGCATGTAACGGTAGCTGCCCAGGATTCCGTAGATGCCAATCGTTCCATCCTGCTGCACCGTGTTGCCGACCACGTGGGGAGGAATCAGGCCCGCGAGACTTAAGCTGACATCCTGTCTGCTTTCCTGCGCAAATCCAGCTACTGCCGAAAACGACAGCAACGCTAAAGACAACAAAATCTTCTTCATCCGTTCGTGAACCTCTCGCCTGCCAAAAGCACCGCAGGCACAACGCCTCTCGGGCTCGTCAATTAAAATTTGGGTGAAGCGCAAACCCCACCTTCGCCATTGTACCTGTCGAAAGCCATTTGCACAGCTACCGTTTCTCGTCTTTAGACGCGCGAATCTCTTTCTCGTCATAAAGAAACGGCCTGCCCCGGTCCGCCGCCAACGATCGTACCACCCGCATAAAGGCCAGCGCCGCGTAAGAGAGCGTCCCGTTTCTGCGATATACCAGCCAGAGTTGCCGCGCACAGTCCAGCTCCGGAACCGCCACCGGTACCAGTTCTCCCCTGGCGATTTCTGTCTGTACCGAAAGCGCCGGAACCAGCGCCACGCCATTTCCGCTGACCACAAAACGCTTGATCGCCTCCAGGCTGGGCAGTTCCACCCCTATATTGAGGGGCGTTTTATGTCTGGCAAAAGATTCTTCCACCAGCTTCCGTCGCGGCGACGAAACATTGTGCGCAATAAAATTTTCCGCTCCCAGATCGCGGATGCGCACCTTCTTCTCTCGTGCCAGCACATGTTTTGGCGGCACTACAAACACCAGATCATCCGCGTATACCGCAATTGCGCCCAATTGTTCATCATCCGGGCGAAAGGAAACAATACCCAGCTCCACCGTCCGCCGCTGCACGTCATCAGGAATACGGCTGGCCAGCGATCGCTGCACCAGAATCGAGATCTGCGGGCATTGCCGGCGAAATTCATCCAAAACCGGCAGCAGATACAGGCATGTATATTCGTTTGCCGCCAAAGTCAGCCTGCCCCGCTCCAATGAACGGACCTCCTCCAGCGCGCTTGCCGCTTCGTTGCGCAGCTGCAACAGCCGCTCCGCATACTCGCGCAACACTTCCCCGGCAGCTGTCAGGGTGCCGTCGCGAGAAGCCCGCTCGAAAAGCGGCTCGCCTGTCTCCTCCTCAAGTTTCCGGATGACCTGGCTCACCGCTGGTTGCGTCCGGTGCAATCGCGCTGCCGCGCGGGAAAAGCTCCGCTCTTCCACCACGGTCAGAAAAGTCTCAAGTTGGGATAATTCCATGAGAATCAGCTTTATAAGAATGAATCTGGTCTGGCAGACATCTCACCAGCATCATAACGAAAAATTATGATAAATCAAGAAATTAAAAATTTGAATTATGGCCAGACTTTTGCGACACTAAGTGCATTCGAGGTCGCCCCCGATATGACTGAAAATCGAGTTCTATTTTTCGATACCACCCTCCGTGACGGCGAGCAATCGCCCGGCTGCAGCATGACCCACGACGAAAAGGTTTGGATGGCGCATGCCCTCGAAGACCTTGGCGTAGACATACTGGAAGCCGGTTTCGCCATTTCTTCCGACGGCGACTTTGCCGCTGTCCAGGCCGTATCGAAAGTCATCCGCAAGCCGCGTATCACATCGCTTGCCCGCGCCCGCCGCGAAGATATCGAACGCGCCGCAGCCGCGCTCGAACATGCCGAGCGCTCGCGCATCCATATTTTCCTTGCCAGTTCCGACATTCACCTCGAATACAAGCTGAAGATCAGCCGCGAAGAAGCCTTGGAACAGGCGGCGAAATCCATTACGCTGGCGCGCACCTATGTCGATGACGTCGAGTTCTCTCCGGAAGATTCGACCCGCACCGATATCGATTTCCTCTGCAAGATCGTCTCCGTTGCCATCGAAGCCGGAGCCACCACCATCAATATGCCGGACACCGTCGGCTACACCACGCCCAACGAGTACGCCGCCATGTTCCGCACCGTACGCGAGCGTGTCGCAGGCGCAGATAAGGTCATCTTCTCTTCGCATTGCCACAACGATCTCGGTCTCGCCGTCGCCAATTCACTCGGATCCATCGAAGGCGGAGCCCGCCAGGTCGAATGCACCATCAACGGCATCGGTGAGCGCGCCGGAAACGCAGCCCTTGAAGAAATCGCCGCTGCCCTCAGCGTCCGCCGCGATAAATATCAGATCGACCACAACCTCAAGCTCGATCAGCTGTATCCCACAAGCCAGCGGTTGGCGCAGATCATCAGCTTCGCGCCTTCGCCGAACAAGGCGGTCGTCGGCAGCAACGCCTTCGCGCACGAAGCCGGCATCCACCAGCACGGCGTGCTTTCAAACCCGCTGACTTACGAAATCATGACGCCCGCCTCGGTCGGCGTTCCCGCAAATCGCATGGTGCTGGGCAAGCATTCGGGCCGCCACGCACTGCGTTCGCGCCTTATCGATCTTGGCTACCGGCTTGAGCCCGCCGATCTTGATGCGGCCTATCACGCCTTCACCGAACTGGCCGACAGGAAGAAGTCCATCTACGACCAGGATTTGATCAACCTCGTCGCGCATCACAAGCGCCATCAGGATTTGATCACAGCCGAACCGATCAGCGAAGCCAGCTGAAAAGCAGGTCCTGCTCTTCGTCCTCTATGGTCAGGATGACAAACGTTGTGAGATTTACGCCCCTATCCAAGAGGCAGTGAAAAGCGTAGAAG
The DNA here is from genome assembly GCA_035547425.1 of Alloacidobacterium sp. GTDB lineage: Bacteria > Acidobacteriota > Terriglobia > Terriglobales > Acidobacteriaceae > Alloacidobacterium. The sequence goes on from DASZUU010000022.1 coordinate 45,001, forward strand.
CACCGGGCTTTAGCCCGGTGAATAAGAACAGGAAAGAGGGGCTTTGGCCCCGGAGTTTTTGGAGAACAGATGAAGCTGAAGGTCCTCATTGTTGCCGGAGATGGTATTGGCCCCGAAGTCACCGCTGAAGCCACCCGCATTCTGCGCTCAGTCGCCGAGCTCGGCGGATACGACTTCGAATTCCGTGAAGCCCTGATCGGCGGAGCCGCCATCAAGGCCCAGGGCACGCCGCTGCCCGCAGCCACGCTCGACATCGCGCTCGAAAGCGATGCTGTGCTGCTCGGAGCCGTCGGCGGTAATGAGTTCAACAGCCTTCCGCCCGACCGCCGCCCCGAAGCGGGCTTGCTGCAAATCCGCCAGGCACTCGGCGGATTCGCCAATCTCCGCCCCGCCTTCGCGCACCCGGCCCTCGCCGCCAATTCACCACTCAAGCCCGAAGTCATCGACGGCGCCGACATTATCTTCGTCCGCGAGCTGCTCGGCGGCCTCTACTTCGGTGAACCGCGCCAATGGGATCGCGAAGCCCATTCCGCATGGAACACCATGCGCTACACCCGCGATGAGGTCGTCCGCGTAGCCCGCGTTGCCTTTGAACTGGCGCAGAAGCGCCGCAAAAAGCTCACTTCGGTCGACAAGGCCAACGTACTCGAAGTCTCGCAGCTCTGGCGCGCCACCGTAACCGAAGTTGCCAAGGATTACCCGGACGTCACCCTCGACCACCAATATGTCGACGCCATGTCCATGCACCTGATGAATACCCCGCGCACCTATGACGTGGTGCTCACGGAAAATCTCTTCGGCGACATTCTCTCCGACGAGTCCGCCGTCATCACCGGATCGCTCGGCATGCTGCCTTCGGCCACCATCGGCGGACAGGTCAACTTATACGAGCCGGTCCACGGCTCCGCACCCGACATCGCCGGCAAGGGCCTTGCCAATCCGCTCGGCGCCATCCTGACCGCAGCCATGTTGCTGCGTCATTCCGCGAACCTCGAGCAGGACGCCAGCGCAATTGAAGCCGCCGTTCGCAAGGTATTGGAGCAGGGCTATCGCACCGCCGATCTCGCCCGCAGCGAAAAGGACAAAAAGATGGTGCTCTCCACGCAGGAGATGGGCCGTAAGGTTCACGACGCACTCAACGAGATCATCGACAGACGGCAGGCTCTGCACGCCGTTTAGTTTTTGAAGGAGCACGGCTTCTGCCGTGACCGACAGTAGAAGCACCGGGCTTCATCCCGGTGAATAGAAGCCGGATAAAACGAGGCTTTAGCCCCGGGTCGCAACACACTGGAGTCAGAATGGCAGCAAAAACACTCTTCGAAAAAGTATGGGAGCAGCATGTCGTCGCCGAACCGGCAAACGAGCCTACCCTGCTCTACATCGACCTGCATCTCGTCCACGAGGTCACTTCGCCGCAGGCCTTCGACGGTCTCCGCATGGCCGGCCGCAAGCTGCGCCGCCCCGACCGCACCGTGGCCACCGTCGATCACAATGTTCCGACGACCAGCAACCGACTCATCATTGAAGACGCCATCGCCGACAAGCAGATTAACGCGCTGCGCAAGAACTGCAAGGAATTCGGTGTCGAGCTCTACGACGTGGAAGCTCCCGAACAAGGCATTGTGCACGTCATCGGGCCGGAGCTCGGCCTCACCAAGCCGGGCATGACCATCGTCTGCGGCGACTCGCACACTTCCACCCACGGAGCCTTCGGCGCATTGGCTTTCGGCATCGGCACGTCGGAAGTCGAGCACGTTATGGCGACGCAGTGCCTGCCACAATCGAAGCCCAAGACCTTCCGCATCTCCGTCGAAGGTGAGCTGCCGCAGGGCGTCACCGCAAAAGACATCGTCCTCGGCATCATCGGACGCATCGGGACGGACGGAGCCACCGGCTATGCCGTCGAATATGCAGGCTCAGCCATCCGCTCGCTCTCGATGGAAGGCCGCATGACCATCTGCAACATGAGCATCGAAGCAGGCGCGCGCGCCGGTATGATCGCTCCCGATGAAACCACGTTCGCCTATCTCAAGGGCCGCCGCTTCGCGCCCCAAGGCGCAGCGTGGGATGAAGCTGTCGCCGAGTGGAGCAAGCTCAAATCCGACCCCGATGCAAAGTTCGACCGCGAGCTGGTCATCAAGGCTGAAGACCTCGCACCTTATGTCACCTGGGGCACCAACCCCGGCATGGTCATTCAAGTCACCGACCGTGTGCCTGACCCTGCCAATGCCGCTTCTGAAGTCGACCGCCGTGCCTTCGAGCGCGCGCTCGAATACATGGACCTGAAAGCCGGAGTTGCCATCGAAGAAATCCCCGTCGATCGCGTCTTCCTGGGCTCCTGCACCAACTCGCGCATCGAAGACCTGCGCGCCGCCGCGAAAGTCGTTACCGGATACCACGTCAGCCCGCACGTCCGCGCCATGGTCGTCCCCGGTTCGCATCAGGTGAAGGCTCAGGCAGAAAAAGAAGGCCTCGACAAAATCTTTCTCGAAGCAGGTTTCGAATGGCGCGAGCCAGGCTGCTCCATGTGCCTCGGCATGAACCCCGACATCCTGCAACCCGGCGAGCGTTGCGCCTCCACCAGCAACCGCAACTTTGAAGGCCGCCAGGGGCGCGGCGGACGCACGCATCTCGTCAGCCCCGAGATGGCCGCAGCCGCAGCCGTCACCGGTCACTTCACCGACATCCGCCAGTGGGAATTCAAAGGCGAGGAGGTTCTGGCCTAATGCAGCCATTCCGCACACTCACATCCGTCGTCACGCCGCTCGATCGCGCCAACGTCGATACCGACCAGATCATCCCGAAGCAGTTCCTCAAGCGTATTGAGCGCACCGGCTACGGCGAGTTTCTTTTCTTCGACTGGCGACAGGACCCGAACTTCGAGATCAACCAGCCTCGCTATCAGGGCTCGCAGATTCTCGTCACCGCCAAGAACTTCGGCTGCGGCTCTTCACGCGAACACGCCGCGTGGGCGCTCTCCGATTTCGGCTTCCGCTGCGTCATCTCGCCCACCTTCGCCGACATCTTCCACTCGAACGCGGGAAAAAACGGCATCCTGCTCATCACGCTGCCGGAGGATCAGGTGCAGACGCTGCTCGATCGCGCTGCGAAAACCGAAGGCTACCAGCTCCACATCTCGCTCGAAGATGAAACCGTGCGCGACGATCAGGGCTTCTCGGCAAAGTTTTCCATCGATCCCTTCCGCCGTTACTGCCTGCTCGAAGGGCTCGACGACATCGGCTTAACACTGCGCCATGCCGACGCTCTCGATAGGTTTGAACAGAGCCACGACAAAGAATTCTGGCTTGCAGCCAGAGGGTAATCACGGAGAAAACGCCTTGAGTCAGAACGGCAATGACGAAGCAAAACGGATAAGCAGCGCACTCACCGAAGGCCCGAACCGCGCCGGTGCGCGCGCCATGCTGCGCAGTGTTGGTTTCACCAAAGAAGAACTGCACAAGCCGATCATCGGCATTGCCAATACCTGGACCGAGATCGGCCCCTGCAACTTCCATCTGCGCACTATTGCCGAAGCCGTGAAGCAGGGCGTACGCGACGCCGGCGGCACACCCATGGAGTTCAACACCGTCACCATCTCTGACGGCATCACCATGGGCACCGAAGGCATGAAGGCTTCGCTCATCAGCCGCGAGGTCATCGCCGACTCCATCGAGCTCGTCGCACGCGGCAATCTCTTCGACGGCCTCGTCTGCATCGCAGGCTGCGATAAGAACATGCCCGGCACCGTCATGGCGCTGGCTCGTCTCGACATTCCCGGCCTGATGATCTACGGCGGCTCCATCGCCCCCGGACATCTCAACGGCAAAGACATCACCATTCAGGATGTCTACGAAGCCATCGGCGCGCACTCTGCCGGCAAGCTCGATGACGCTGGCCTCGAAGCAGTCGAAGCCAATGCCTGTCCCGGCGTAGGCGCCTGCGGTGGACAGTTCACGGCCAACACCATCGCCATGGCCAGCGAATTTCTCGGCATCTCGCCGATAGGCCTTTCCGGCGTGCCGGCCTTCTCTCCGGAAAAGCATGCCTCTGCACGCAAAGCCGGAGCGCTCGTGATGGAGTTGGCACGCAAGAACATCCGCCCCAGCCAGATCATCACGCGCAAGTCTCTTGAAAACGCTATCGTCAGCGTCGCCGCTTCCGGCGGCTCCACCAATGCCGTACTGCACCTCATCGCTATCGCACACGAAGCAGGCATGAAGCTTACCGTCGACGACTTCGACAACATCAGCCGCAACACGCCTTTGCTCTGCGATCTTAAGCCCGGCGGGAAATACGTTGCCGTGGATTATCAGAACGCTGGCGGCAGCCTTCTCTTCGCAAAGCGTCTCATCGAAGCCGGCCTGCTGCACAGCGAATGCATCAACGTCACCGGCAACACGCTCGCCGAAGAGGCGGCCAAGGCGGTCGAAGCTCCCGATCAGGATGTGATTCATCCCGCAAGCGCGCCCATTAAGAAGACCGGCGGGCTCGTCATCCTCAAGGGCAACATCGCGCCCGAGGGCTGTGTGATTAAGGTCGCAGGCCATAATCGCCTCGAACACCGCGGCCCTGCGCGCG
>DASZUU010000023.1:0-58857 GCA_035547425.1 Alloacidobacterium sp.
AACTGCTGCGCCCGCGCGCTGGACACTTCGATAGCTCGTTCCCGGAAACCGGCCCTCCGCCGGTTCTTACGAAGGCGGGCATAGTGGTTCTCTACAACGGCAAAAATGCTCCTGAAAACGGCGATCCGGCACTAGGCCCGAACGCTTATGCCGCGGGCGAAGCGCTTTTTGCCGCGGATCATCCTGCGCGCTTCATCGCCCAGGCCGATGCGCCGGTTCTCAAGCCTGAGCTGCCTTACGAAAAGACGGGCCAATACGCTGCAGGGACAACCTTTGCCGAAGGGTTGGTCTATTTTCATGACCAGTGGTTCCTGTACTATGGTTGCGCGGACTCGCTGGTTGCTGTTGCCATTGATCGTTTAAACAAATAATTTCATCCCGGCAGGATTCCGCACATCCAAAGCTGCAGGAGAAATGCCATGAACGTAGTTCTTTACGGCGCTACCGGAATGATCGGCAGCCGGGTGCTCAGTGAGTTGCTTTCGCGCGGACACAAAGTCAGTGCCGTGGTGCGCGATCCTTCTCGCGTGCCGCAAAATCCTAATGTCAATGCTGTAAAAGGCGATCTGCTGCATACTGCCGGCGTTGCTGCCACGATAAAGGGAACAGACGCTGTCATCAGTGCTTACAACCCGGGAGAAAATGCGCCCGCTATCGTCGATGCCACGCATTCGCTCATCGGCGCTGCAAAGCAGGCTGGAGTCAAGCGCGTGATCGAAGTTGGTGGAGCGGGAAGCCTCTTGGTTGCTCCGAATGTGCGACTTGTCGATGCTCCTGATTTCCCGGCAGCCTGGAAGGCAATCGCGCTCGCACACGGAGATGCGCTGGAAGTTCTACGCGCCTCCGATCTGGACTGGACATATTTCAGCCCCGCCGCTCTGATCCAGCCAGGCGAACGCACAGGAAAATTCCGTCTAGGAAAAGACACCTTACTGGCGGACGCGAATGGTAAGAGCGAGATTTCCGCAGAGGATTACGCAGTCGCTCTCGTCGACGAGTTGGAAAATCCACAACACATTCGGCAACGATTCACCATTGCTTACTGATGAAGGCGACCTCATGTTTCAAATGAGTATTTTATATGTAAAACATTGATAAATATAGATTTAAATCAGTATTCGATTTTGTCTGTGCTGTCCTTCCATGCTTGAAAGCTCTCCCATGCTTCCTCATGCAGAAGCTCGTGCTCGGGAATGACGCGTTTTTCCCGTGGGAGTGCCAGCTGTTCATATAGGAACGCATCCGCAAAATCGATGCGTGCGGCATCTTCGGCGCGATTTCCGTAATAGATTGTGCGGATATGCGCCCAGTACGATGCGGACCAGCACATCGGGCACGGCTCGCAGCTTGTATAAAGCTCGCAACTCGAAAGGTCGAATGTGCCAAGATTGCGACACGCATTCCGAATGGCGTTGATCTCAGCGTGAGCCGTGGCGTCGTTGCCGGCAGTAACGGTATTTACCCCTTCGCCGACAATTTTGCCGTCTTTCACAATGACCGCGCCGAATGGGCCCCCTGCATGATTGCGAACATTTTGCGTGGCGAGCGCAATGGCTCGCCGCATAAATTCTTCGTGAACAGACATACATTTTCAGTATGTCATGGCCCTACTCGTGACGTAGCGCCTTGATCGGATCGATATTGGCTGCGCGGCGTGCCGGAATCCAGCTGGTCGCAAGGGCGATGAAGACCAGTAAAAGTGCGGCTCCGCCAAGTGTGTAGGGATCATACGCTTTTAGGCCATAGAGCATACTGGCAATTAAATGTCCCATGGCAAGTGCCGCGCCTAGGCCGGCGATCACACCGATAATGGCCAGCCACGAAGCTTCACGAAGAACCATGCGCAGCACGCGACTGGTTTCCGCGCCGAGTGCCATGCGGATGCCAATCTCATTTGTCCGCCGGGCGACGGTGTAAGCCATGATCCCGTAGATGCCGATGCACGCAAGAATCAGCGCCAGCATACCGAAGCCGCTGGTCAGGGAGGCAAAAATGCGTTCCTGCTTGGTGCGGTCTTCGATCTGTTCGTTCTGCGTTCGGATATCGAGGAGCGGCAGGTCTTTATCGATGGAGGAAACGGCGCTTCGCAATAGGGGAACAATAGTCTCGGCCTGCATGCGGGTATGCACCGCAAACGTCATGCCCTCTGTCCCATCAGCATTTTGCCTGTAAGGAGTGTAGAAGGTAGAAGGCGGATCCTCGCGCAGGGTGTAGTACTTCGCGTCTTTGGCGATACCAACTATTTCAATGGGCTGCGTGCTCTTTTCATCCGCCCGAAATGTCTTGCCCAGGGGATTCGTGTTTGGGAAAAATTGCTTGACGAAGGCCTGATTCACCACGGCAACATACTGCGATGCGGGCGTATCTGCTTCGTTCAGGCTCCGTCCGGCAATGATGGGAATGCTGAAGGTTTGAAAAAATCGGCTGCCGACGGAATTGTTCAGGGAAATCGCGTCGCCTTTATTCTTGTCCCGCGGCTGCCCATCGACAAGAACGCTGGAATTGGAGACACTCCCGGAGATCAGCGGAAGCTCGATTGCGGTAGCAGAATCGATGCCCGGTATCGCGTTGAGTTTTTCTTCTACCTGGTAGTAGAGCTCATTGGTTTTCGTTCCCGGATACCGAGTCCGCGGCAATTCAAGCTCGAATAGGAGAAGATGGTTCGGGTCAAATCCCAGATGGCTATGGTTGAGATTCATCAATGTACGGACAAAAAGTCCGGCGCCTACAAGCAGCAGCATGGAAAGCGCTACCTGAATGACCACCAGGGTTTTACCAGTAAGATTGCCTTTGCGCTGTGTGGCTGTTTGCGCGTTGTCTTTCAATCCGGAACTGACCTGCGTACGCGTCGACTGCCATGCCGGGGCGAGCCCGAATAGAAGCCCGGTGAGGATGGAAACAGCCGCTGTAAATCCGAAGATCATCCAATCGAATTTGCTCTGCAGAACCGTCGGTTGCCATGCGGACGAGAGCAAGTGCGGAATGGCATTGCGGCCTATATAGCCCAGCAGAAGTCCTGCAATACCCCCTGTTATCGAAAGCATCAGGCTCTCGGTCAGCATCTGGCGGATGACCCGGCTGCGGCCTGCGCCCAAGGCAAGGCGCACGCTCATTTCCCGCTGCCTGCTGCTGGCGCGGGCAAGGAGCAGGTTCGCCAGGTTTGCGCAGGCAAGCAGAAGCACGAATCCTGCGAGCGACATCAGCACATAAATCGGTTTGGCAAAAGCGCTTCCGGCGGTATTTTGACCGCGGCTGCCATTTTCAAGTTGCAGGCGCGGAATCTCATCGTCCTTGCCGACAGGAACCGTGGCTCGAACGGCAGCATTCAGGTCAACATCGAGTGACGCGCGTGCCGCCTCATTCGAGATGTTCGGCTTGATTCGACCCATCATCAGGACCCACCACAGTTTTGTATCTGTGAGCAGGGAAGACTTGAATTTAGGGGCAACAATCGGCTGCATGCTGAACGGAAGAAAAATATCCGGCGAGTTCTGCACGCTGTAAACGCCGGTAAAGTCAGGAGGATTCACGCCTATGATCGTCATCGGCGTGGAATTGATCTCTATTTGTTTGCCAATCACATCGGGCGAGCGGCCAAAGCGACGCGACCAGAACCCATAGCTGATCAACAGCACAGGACCGCTGCCGACCGCGCCGTCATCTGTGTCAGTAATGACGCGGCCAAGCACGGGTCGAACACCGAGCGCCCGGTAGTAATTCCCCGAAACCATCTCAGACATGACAGCTTCCGCCTTGTTATCGATAGTCGCAGTCATGCGTCCATAATCTTTAAAGGCAAAAAGGTCTTCAAAAACATGATTGTGCTGGCGTATCTGTTGGTAGACCGGGTACGTGAACGAAGTGCTCAGCGTTTTCCCATCCGGCATGTTATTGAAGTATCCCCAATTCCTGTGAGCGATTCCTTTGTCTCCTTGTGTCATAGCGAGGAGACGCAACTGATCCGGATTCGGTACAGCCAGTTTGTCCAGCAGAATGGCCTTTGTCACCGTGAAGATCACAGTATTGGCGCCAATGCCCAGAGCAAGAGAGCCGATAGCAATAGCGGTAAATCCGGGGCTTTTGGCAAACATGCGGAAGGCATAGCGCAGATCGCTGCGCAATTCATCCCAGAAACGGGTTCCCCAGGCGGCTCGCAATTTCTCTTTTTGCGCGTCAACACCGCCAAGCTCGATACGCGCGCGCCGAAAAGCTTCTTCGCGCGAAAGCCCGGCTTTTATCAGGTCTTCAGCGTAGCTTTCGATATGGAAGCCCAATTCGTCATCCATCTCGCTGCTGAATTGCTCCGAATGTTTTACTGCCTTCCACCAGGTGCGCAAGCGGCTCGATACACTCATGCTTCCTCCGGAGTTGCGCTCAAAATGGCGCCGATGGCCTCTGCCATGTGGTTCCACTTTTCCGTTTCGGAGCGGAGCCGCCGTCGTCCTGCCGCGGTGAGGCGATAGTATTTGGCCTTACGATTGTTTTCGCTCTGCCCCCACTCGCTCTCGATCCAGCCTTCATGCTCCAGCCGATAGAGCGCGGGATATAGAGAGCCCTGCTGAATTTCCAGGCGATCTCCGGAAATTTGCTGAATGCGTAACAATACGCCATAGCCGTGCAGGGGGCCGAGCGATACCGCCTTCAGCACCATCAAATCCAGCGTGCCTTGCAGAAGGTCATTTTGTTTTGGAGCCAAACGGGTTTCCTCCTAGTATGACTAGGAGAGTAACGCCCGCACTCCTAGAATGTCAAGGAGAGTTTTATGGGCAGCCTCCGGGACAGCCATTGAGAAAGAGCCCCACCTGCGGACCGATTACTTTTTCATGGCAATGATTTTGCCACCAGTCGAGGCTTGCCTGATGATAATGCTCCAGGGCATCGAGATCGCGGGCATATTTCCTGAGCAAATCGGGCAGCTCATTCCAATGGTTCACCTGAAGAACAGGCGCGCCTTTCAGGAAAGGCTCTTCGGGTAAAGGATTCGCGATGACAAGGCAGCCTGCGCGAAGCCCTTCATAAAGGCGAAAGGTTTCTGCCGTCGCGCCGCGCGGAGCAAGACAGATGCGGCTGTTCATCATTTTGTGCGCAGTACGCGCAACCGCGTCGCCGGCACTACTCTTATCAAGATGAATGTGCCATTCAGGATGCTTCCTTAATTGATCGAGAACCTCCCGGAGCTGCCTGCGCGTCTGAGTTTCCGAAGTCCAGAAGCGATAAGGCGCATCCGTCTCCTCGGGAAAGAAAAGATCAATCGAGCGCTCGCGCATGGGCATAGGCGCAAGCTCTTCGTGGCTGTGATACCCGACCGGAATTGTGTAAATACGGGGAATGGCATGAAGCCGGGAAGGCCACTCAGGATGCGCGGCGCGCAGTAACTGTTTAGAACGCTTATGAAACATCTGGTCGCGCAAATATTCAAATGCCAAAACCAGGTTGAGCGGATGGGAACGGAAGCCGGGAAATGGAGTAGAGGGCAGGCTGCGAACAACGCCGCGGATATGACACGCATATGCCGGAATTCTGCAGTGTTCTTCCTGAAGCAGAACTGCGACGACGTGAGGGCCATATTCAGGAAGCTTATTTGCATCTTTTGTGAGATAGAAATGCAGGCTGTGATCCTGAATGCTCTGCTCTGCAACAGACAGAACGGCGAGCGAATAGCGCCATTCAGCAGGAAAGCTATGGTCCCATACGGAACCGTTTTTCAGTTCGACGACAGAATCGGACTGTGGCCACGCAGCAAAATAACGGTGCCGAAGCTGTGTGAAAGATGTATTTGCGGGTTGTGTCGATGAAAATCCGGAGCTCGTCATGAAATATGTCCGCAAACCTCAAGAAACTATGCAGCTGTTCATAGCCAGCGAAACCTGCGCAGCATCCACAGCAGAAAAGCCGTGCATGCGGCCATCGCAGCTAGAACAATCAGCAGCCCATGAGGAGACTCTGTGCCCGGCAGCCCTTTCACGTTCATGCCGTAGATTCCGGAAAGCACCAGCGCCGGAAGTGCAATAGTGCTAAGTATGGTAAGCACTTTCATTACCTGATTTGTCCGGTTGGCTACGCTGGATAGGTAGACATCGAGGCACCCGCTGAGGATGTCGCGAAGCATTTCCACCTGGTCAAGATTGCGCGCTATATGGTCATAAATGTCGCGCAAAAACGGCCACATGTCCCGTTCGATGTAGGGCGACTCGACTCGCTGCAGGTGTGCCATGATATCCCGCGTGTGTATGAAAATGCGTCGCAGGTCGATGAGGATGCGTTTAATTTCGAAGATGCGCGACAAGGTGTGTGGGGTAGCCGCTTCCAGCGCGCTGTCTTCAAGAGCATCGATCAACTCGCTATAGTGATCGAGCACCGGGAAATAGGTATCGATTGTGGTGTCGAGAATGCGGTAATAGACCTGGTCAGCACGCTTTTGATTGTTTATTGCCCGCAAGTGCTCGATACGTTCCCGCGTGTCTTTATCGTCAGGCTCAATCACTGTGATGATGAAGTTTTTGCCTAGAAAGAGATCGATGTCATGAGCATCGATTCCGCCGTCAGGTTGCAGCTCGATACATTTAACAACCGTGAACAAATAGCCTTCGCCCTCTTCAATCTTCGAGTTTTCGAGACGCTGGCGGCAATCTTCAATATGCAGTGGATGCAGGTGATACTGCTCCGCCAGCCTGTCGAGATCGAGGCTTTCCGGATCGATTACGTTATGCCATTCCATAATGATTGTTGTTCTTCTCCACGATTGTAAGGGATGCCGATTAATTGCAATGCATCGTTGTTTCCGGCAGCCAATTTTATGTTTTGGTACGTTGAACCGTGCCTTTTTTGCGATATAAAGTCATAGCCCGTGGTTGGCTTTACCGATAACATAATCGCAGCGTGAACAAGCTCAACGAGCATCGGCTTCCTTCGTTCTGGCAATTTCAGATCGGGGGCTGGACAATCTATTTTTGCGTTGTACTGCTCAGTTACCTGCCCTCAAAAGAACTGCGCGAAGATATGCTGTACCGGCTCATCTTTTGTGCAGTCTGCTTCCTCGCCAGTTTTCCATTGCATGCCGTATGCCGTCGATTATGGCGGAAACAATTACCGTGGGCGCAGGTTCTTCGGGTTGTAGCCTTGGCCTGTTATCTTCTGGGACTTGTTTGCGGCACCATCCTGCTGTGGCTGGAAGCTACGTATCTGATGCCGCAGTGGGAAAAATTCCAGTGGTCCTCCATTTTCGCCAATGCGCTTAGTCCTGCTTTTATGCTGGCGCTGTGGAGCGTGCTCTATTTCGGAATTAAGCATTATCGCGCGCAGTCTGAAGAGCGGGCTCGACTGTTGCAGTTGGAAGTACTGGTGCACCAGGCAGAACTGAAGGCCCTGCAATACCAGATTCATCCTCACTTTTTATTCAATACGCTCAACTCGATTTCTACCCTCGTATATGAGCGCGATACTGCCACCGCGAACCGCATGATTGCCCGGCTCGCAGATTTTTTGCGTGCGACGCTCGACGATGACGGAACATACGAAAGCACTTTGCGCGACGAGCTGGATATCACGCGGCTATACCTTGAAATAGAGAAGACCAGGCTTGGAGAACGGCTGACCGTCATCGAAGAAACCGACTCTGCATTGCTGGATGCCGGGGTGCCCCGCTTGCTGCTGCAGCCGCTGGTAGAAAACGCTGTGCGGCATGGCATCGCAAAACGGCGCGAGGGCGGTGAGCTCTTTATAGCAGCACGCCGTGAGGAAAACGACTTATTGATCCATGTGCGGAATGATCTGGTTCCGCTCCACGGCAAGCCATGTACATACGGCATTGGATTAACGAATATTCGCACGCGCTTGCAGCAACTCTATAAAGATGCGCATCAGTTCGATATCGAATTTTCTTCAGAAAATGTATGCAAGGTGACCATCAAGATTCCGCTGCATACGCATGCTGCTCCATTGGAGCCGGCGATAGCAAGAAAGTTGGAGGATAACGCGCTATGACCTACAAAACCGTTGTGATCGATGACGAGCCGCTGGCGCGCCGCGGAATCGTCGCTCGTTTAAAGCCTTATCCCCAATTTGAAATTGTCGCCGAGTGTGGCAATGGCGAAGATGCTCTTGTGGCAATTGCCGAGCATCATCCTCATCTCATCTTTCTGGACGTGCAGATGCCGGAGATGGATGGGTTTGAAATGCTCGAGAATTTACCGGTAGATGAGCGTCCGGCTGTGATCTTCCTGACCGCCTTCGACCAGTATGCCCTGCGCGCATTCGATGTGCATGCGACGGATTATCTTCTGAAGCCGATCGATGACGTTCGCTTTGTCGAAGCCGTGGAACGGGTACAGCGTGTTCTTCAAATGGAGAAGGATACAACCTTAAGCGAGCGGCTCGAATCATTGCTGGCTGATCTGCATTCGCGGCGCGCCACAGGGAACCAGCAGCGTTTTGCGATTCGCAATGGCCGGAGAATATTTTTTGTCACCGCCAATGAAGTGGAATGGATTGAGGCGCAAGGCGATTATGCCGCATTGCATGTAAGCGGCAAAACGCATTTGCTGCGTGAGCCGTTGCACATACTCGAACGCCGCCTGGATCCCGCCGTTTTCGTGCGCATTCATCGATCCACAATCGTCCGTCTGGATCGGATTGCGGAGATGCAGGCCTTGGCGAATCGGGACTGCCTGCTGCGCCTGAAAGACGGGACATCGTTGCGCGTCAGCCGTAGTTACAGCGATCGGTTGCAGGAGGCTCTCAACGGAGCCTGAGTAAGTGTTAGGAAAATTCTTTCGCTATCTTCTATAGTGAGAACCAGCGATCTATTCAACAGCTGAGGACGAACTGCGTGGAAGAATTTTCAAGACTCAAGAGGCTGCCTGCTTATGTTTTCAATATCACAACTGAGTTGAAGGCAGCGGCGCGCCATCGTGGCGAAGACATCATCGACTTCGGCATGGGCAATCCGGACGGGGCCACGCCGCAGCATATTGTCGACAAGATGATCGAAGCCGCGCGCAAGCCTGACACGCATCGATATTCGCTTTCGCGCGGCATTCCACGCCTCAGGAAAGCCATCTGCAACTGGTATCAGCGGCGCTACAATGTTTCCCTCGATCCGGATACGGAAGCCATTGCAACGATCGGCTCCAAAGAGGGAATTGCGCACCTGTGCCTTGCCACTCTCGATCAGGGCGATGTCGTTGTCGTCCCCAATCCCAGCTACCCGATCCACATTTATGGACCGGTCATCGCAGGAGCAAACATTCAGAGCGTGGCCATCCATGATACGGAAGCGTTCCTCGCCGAATTGGAGCGCACGATTCCGTTGATGTATCCGCGTCCCAAAATGCTGATCCTCAATTTCCCCGCGAATCCTACGACGCAGTGCGCGGATATCTCATTTTTTGAGCGCGTCGTCGCCTTGTGCAAAGAGCAGAATATTTATCTGGTGCATGATCTGGCTTATGCCGACATCTGTTTCGATGGATATAAAGCTCCCTCCATTCTGGAGGTCCCGGGAGCAAAGGATATTGCGGTTGAGTTTTTCACCCTTTCCAAGAGCTACAACATGCCCGGGTGGCGAGTGGGTTTCATGGTCGGAAATAAGAAGCTCGTCGCAGCGTTGGCCCGCATCAAAAGCTATTTTGACTACGGAACGTTCACCCCGGTGCAGGTAGCATCCATCCTTGCGCTTGAAGGCCCGCAGGAGTGCGTGCAGGATATCTGTGAAAACTATCGCAAGCGGCGCGACGTACTCGTCCAGGGCCTGAATAAAATAGGCTGGCAGGTGCCGCTGCCCAAAGCAACTATGTTCGTGTGGGCCCCGATTCCCGAGCAATATCGGGCTCTCGGTTCGCTTGAATTTTCAACGCGACTGTTAAAAGAAGCGAAGGTTGCCGTCAGTCCCGGCATTGGCTTTGGGGAATTCGGCGATGGACATGTGCGCTTCTCGCTGATTGAAAATGAAGAAAGAACCAGGCAGGCATTGCGGGGAATAAAGCAGATGTTTGCAAAAGATGGAGTGCTGACCCAGCCTGTGGGCGCCTCGTAAAGCAGCACAGGCTAAGTGCCTGTGCCGCTGATCACTACATGCGCTGTGCGCGCCAGAATTTTTACATCAAGCCAGAAGCTCCAGTTTTCCACATAGGCTGTATCCAGCTCAATGTACTTGGCAAAAGACGAATCCTGTCTTGCCTGAACCTGCCATAAGCCCGTGAGGCCCGGGGTTACTTCCAGGCGGCGGAAGTGCTCCAGCTCATATTGCTGGACTTCGCTTGCGATGGGCGGGCGCGGGCCCACAATGCTCATTTCGCCGCGGAGCACATTGAAGAGCTGCGGAAGCTCATCAAGGCTGTACTTGCGCAGAATTCTGCCAACCCGCGTAATGCGCGGATCGTTGGACATCTTGAAAAGAATGCCGTCGCGCTCGTTCAAAGCCGCAAGCTCGCGTTTTCTCTTCTCCGCATCCCGAACCATTGTCCGGAATTTGAAGCAGAGAAAAATACGCCCGCGCTTGCCTACGCGCTCGGAAACATAGAACGTAGGTCCCGGGCTATCGAGCCTGATGATGAGAGCAAGCAAAAGCATCAGCGGTGTGATCGCGATCAGCAGGACAGAGGAAAACACGATGTCGAAGGCGCGCTTGAAGAACAGCGAGAAAGTGCGGGATTTCGTGCGATGAAGAGATGTAACCGGGTAGAGCCCGAGGTATTCAATCGATGCGTTCGCTGCCAGATCGCCGTATAGGCCGGAAATGGTGCGGATATCAATGCCGAGCTCACGCGCCTCTTCAAGAAGTAGAATGGCTTCTTCGGTCGGAAGCGTGTGCGTGATGATGACTTCATCGATGAAGTGCAACCGCGTAAGCTGCTTCAGCTGCGTGATGTTGCCCAGTGTTTCGGGCGTATCCGCTTCCTGCGTATTCGATGCCGAGGGCGAAATATAACCGAGGAACCGGTATCCCAGGCGGTAGTTGCTGGCAACATGCTGCGCCAGCGCCTGCCCCAGATAGTTCGTGCCCAGGACAACCAGATTGCGCGTATGGATGCCTTTTTCGAAATTCCGGTAACGTGTGAGCCGGATGCCCGCTCGCCAGAGGCAAAGCGCCGCGGCCGTCGTGCAGATGAGAAGAACAACCACTGTCCGCGATACAGTCTCCAGGTGCGTCATATAGAGGCCGCCGCAGAGTAGAAGCCCGGCAATCAGCGAAGCTTGAAAAGTCAGCCGTATTTCGCGGGTTCCGCTTCCCGCAAGCATGGGATTATAAAGCCCGTAATGTTCAGAAAGAGCGATCAGCGAAACCAGGAACCAGGCAAAAAAGCCTAGATAAATGGGTGCGGCAGAGAAATGTATTGCCTTTACATGTGCATTGGCGCCGGATTCGAAAAAATGAACCTTGATGAGAATGGCTAATATAAATGCTGCTGTAGCCACAACTACATCGCCGGTCATCTGTAAAAACTTCGAAGCGAAAGCAGGGCCCGCTACTCGTACATGTGTTTTCTTCCACTGATTCGCTTGCTGATCCATCCGCTTTTCGGAAGGGTTATTTCTTCGAATGAACTCTGACGTAGCCATAATGATCTTGAACACTCTGTCTTAAGAAAATTGTCTCGACACAGCAGGAAATCAACTTATTGCCGATGCAAATCTTCCCATCGGATATGTAATTTACGTCCGTTCAGCGGTGAATGAGATATACAACTTTTCTCGTGAAACCTGCCACGCCGGATTTGATATTTCCAGATATTCCCTCCGCTCAGTAAAGGCAGAAAGAACGGGCAGCCACTTGGTAAGTAAGGGTTAGAACCAGTTACTAACATGAGTATATACCAAAAAGGTCCGGTAAAAACACCTGAAAGTTTAAGATGACATGAATCGCCATGGCGGCTTCAGCGGATACCGGGAGGGAGCGAACAGGGAACTGCGATACGAGCCTCAAAAGCATCTTCCAGCAATGAATGCAACCGTCACAGTGACAAATACTCACGATGAGATGTAGCCGTGGCTTTTTTAGTTGTTTATACAAGCCCGGCTTTTGTTCACTTGCTGCTCAAAAGTTTCGATCTCGGCCCGTAATTGCTCCAGCATCTTGCTGTTTGGCCGAGGAATCGTTTGCGTGAAAGATTGTCTCTTCTTTGAGCGCTCTATGCGCCGAACAGCGCCCTGAATTTTAAGGCGAAAAAAAGGCGAATGCTCGGCCTCCGACAACAGCGCTTCGTAAGCGGACAGAATGAGCGAGGGATCCCGGCATATCTCCAGCAGATCGGTGCCCGCAAGAACCGCTTCGATGGCGGCATCTTCTATCGGCATTTGCGTAAGAATGCCGCCCATCTCCATATCATCGGAGACAACAAGGCCGCGAAAACGCAACTTCTTGCGCAATATATTTGTGATCCAAAAGGCAGAAACAGACGCGGGTAAAGACGTGCCCGAAGCATGCGGATAGGAGGCGTGAGACACCATTACCATCGGTAACTGCCCCGCCAATTCACGAAAAGGGACTATATCCTCTTCCCACATAGTCGTAAACGCGCGTTCAATAACCGGCATGGCGTGGTGAGAATCAAGATTGCCACCCCCCAATCCGGGAAAATGCTTTCCACAACCCAGGATTCGTTGTGAAGTCAGCCCCTGCAAAAACGCCTCAGCGTACCGAGTTACTTCAGAGGCATGAGGAGAAACAACCCGGGTCCGCATGACTGAGCTTGACTCCTGCAGTGCAAGATCAAGCACCGGAGCAAACACTGTATTCAGGCCCAGAATACGGGCTTCCTTGCCGATAAGATGGCCGTGCTTTTTGAAATGAGAGCGCTTACCCGACGCGAAAACGGCTGCGGGCGAAGGCATGGGAGCAATGAGGTCGCGCAGACGATCCACCAGGCCGCCTTCCAGATCGATGCAGCGAAAAGCCGGGCTTCCAATCGCGCCTGTCGCATCGTTAAGAAGCTGCACGGTTTGGCCGGCTTGTTCAATATTCCGCCGAAAAAGAATGACTCCGCCGGGGCGGATAAGCTTCAGCCAGGCGCGCTCTACCGATGTCAATTCTGTGCCTTCAAGCCCGGCAATTATCAGTTGCCCAACCTGGTGCCGAAGTGGACTGCTCATGCGTTGCCGCCCTGCGATGACTTAATTTCGCTCTGTAACTCTTCAAGCAGGTTAAGCGCCTGCAGCGGGGTAAGGGAATTGATATCGGCCTCCTGCAGGCGGTCGAGAATGCGTTGCGAAAGCGGAGTAAACATCGTGAGCTGTAAAGGCGCCTCCGTCTCGGCTGCCACGTTGTACCGTTCCGATCGCTCATGCTGTTTCAGCACTTTGCGGGCGCGTTGAATCACCTGCTGCGGCAGCCCGGCCAGTCGCGCTACTTCAATACCGTAACTTTTGCTCGCAGGACCCGGCTCGATGGCATGAAGAAAAATGATGCCCTGGGGCGTTTCCTTTACGGAAACACGCAGATTTTTCAAATGCTCCAACTGCTCGGCCAGCATCGTCAATTCGTGATAATGGGTAGCAAAAAGCGTCCGCGCGCCAATCTGCGAATGCAGATATTCCAGCGTGGCCCATGCCAGCGAGAGGCCGTCAAAAGTCGCCGTGCCTCGCCCCATCTCGTCGAGCAGGATCAAAGATCGCTCTGTCGCCGTATTCAGGATGGTAGCTGTTTCCGTCATCTCCACCATGAACGTAGAGCGTCCTCGCGCAACATTGTCGCTGGCTCCGATACGGGTATATACCCGGTCCACCAGCCCATAGCGCATGCTATCCGCCGGAACATAGCAGCCCATCTGCGCCATGATCACCAGCAGGGCAGCCTGGCGCAGATACGTGGATTTTCCCCCCATATTCGGACCCGTGAGCAGCAGAATGGCGGCGCCGTTTGCATCGAGATACAGGTCATTGGGAATAAAGCGGCCCTCTCCCGCTTTTTCCATCAGGCATTCGATCACCGGATGCCGCGCTTTTGCCATCTCCAGCAATATTTCCGGCACCAATTGCGGGCGCGTGTAATTTCTGAGCGCCGCAAGATGCGCAAAATTTGCCAGAAGATCCACTTCGGCAACCGCAGACCCGCTTTTGCGAATATGGCTTGCATGTTCCAGCACACTGCGTCGCAGTCCGCTGAAGATGCGCTTTTCAATCTCTACCGATCGCTCATGCGCAGTCAGGATTTTTGTCTCGTAATCCTTCAGCTCTGGAGTCGTAAAGCGCTCGGCGTTCACCAGGGTTTGTTTGCGCTCATAGTCTGCGGGCACATTCGCCAGGTTTGCCTTGGTGATTTCGATGTAATAGCCAAAAACAGAATTAAAGCGGACCTTGAGCGATCCGATCCCGGTACGCGCGCGCTCGCGTTCTTCAATGGCTGCAATCGACTGCCGTCCGCTTTGGCCGAGCGTGCGCAGTTCATCGAGCTCTGCGTCAATACCGGCTGCAATCACGCCGCCTTCAGCCAGGGTAAGCGGCGGCGCCGGCTGGATGGACTGCAGCAGTCTTGAACACAATTCCTCCAGTGGATCGATGCGTTCCGACAGCTTCTTCCAAAGCGGAGTGTCCAGCCGCTGCAATATTTGCCGAAGCTGGGGAAGATGTTGCAGCGAAGCCGCCAAAGCCAGCAGGTCTCGCGGTCCTGCACTATCCAACGAAATCCGTGCCAGCAGTCGCTCCAGATCAAGAATGCCGTCCAGCGTTCTGCGTATTTCTTCCCGCAGAATTAAATCCTGCCGGAGCAGATCGACAGCTTCGTAACGCTGCTCGATTGCCTGGGCGTCGAATAGCGGCCGCAAAATGGAGGCCCGCAGCAGGCGCTTGCCCATCGGTGTCTGGCAGGCATCCAGGGTGTGAAAAAGTGTTGCCGAAGCCTCCGCATCGCTGAAAATAGGTTCTACGAGCTCAAGGTTGCGAACTGTCACCTGGTCGAGTTGCAGGTGCTCGGCTCGCTCGTAAAAGCGAATGCCGTCGATATGCCCCAACTCGCCGCGCTGCGTGCTCTGGACATAATGAAGGATGGCTCCCGCGGCAATGGCTGCGGCTGGGTGCTGCGACAGCCCGAAACCATCGAGCGAGGCGGTTCCAAGCTGCCGCTCCAGAAGCGGGATCGCGTAATCGCGGGTAAATATCCAATCTTCCAGCACGGTTTTCGTCTTGATCCGCTCAAGCGCTGGAGGAATTTCAGACTTTTGCGCCGACAGCGGATTCGATCCTGAGAGAAGCACTTCGCTGGGCGAGGCCTTCAGCAGCTCGTCGAGGCAAAGCGCCGTAGAATGCGCACCGCTGAATTCTGCGGCGCGAAAATCTCCCGTTGAAAGATCGAGTAAGGCGAGCGATGCCAGCTGGTCTGCGATAAACAGGGAGGCTAGAAAGTTATTTTGCTCAGAACCAAGGGAGGGATCCAGCGCTGTACCCGGCGTCAGCACGCGCGTCACTTCGCGGCGCACGATCTTTTTCGTCAGCTTCGGGTCTTCCATCTGCTCGCAGATGGCGATGCGATATCCCTTGCGCAACAGGCGCGAGATATAGCCTTCCGCCGCGTGATAGGGCACCCCGCACATGGGAACAGCCCGCTCCCTGTCGCGAGAGGTCAACGTGATCTGAAGCTCGCGCGAGGCGACATGCGCATCCTCAAAGAAAAGCTCATAAAAGTCGCCGAGACGGAAAAACAGCAGAGCATCCGGATGCTGCTGTTTGGCCGCGGCATATTGGCGCATCAGCGGGGTCTGCGCCGCCTCTACAGTTTGGACGGAAATATCTGTCACCGGAAAATGCCAGCATATCGTACCTGGCCCTGCCGCGCATCCACAGCGGACAAGTACGGCGGTAGAACGATATACTTGATATTTACGCTGTCATTTAAAGGAACGCATGTACCTGCTATGGCTTAGAGTCGCTGCCGTGCTCTATGGGCTGGCCAGTGTTGCCGCACTGCCTGCCGTGCTCGGCGACCGTCCGCGCTGGCAGCGTATATGCCTTCCTCTGGTGTTGAGCGGCTGGCTTTTCCATGTTGTAGCATTCGTCGAAATGCTGGCAGTGACGCATCACCTGATGCCGGTTGGCATGCACGAGGTGCAATCGACCCTATCATTGCTGATCGTAACGGCATTCCTGCTCATCAGGCTGCGTTATCGCACCATCTCTTTTGGCATCTTTGCCTTACCGCTGGCCTTTCTGCTGATACTTGTGCCCGCCATCGGTCCGGATAAATACACTTTCCCCTCTTCCACGGTGCGCAGCGGATGGATCGTCATCCATGTGACGCTGCTGCTGGCCGCCTATGCGGCGCTGATCTTCAGCCTGCTTGCGAGCCTCTTTTACCTGGTGCAGGAGCGGCGGCTCAAGGATAGGCAATCTCCCGGCTTTCTGGAATGGCTGCCGCCTTTGGACACCATGGATCAGATTGCGCAAACCACGCTGGTTCTTGGCTTCTACTGCATGACCGGCGGCTTGCTGATTGGTTCCTTCATTGCGCAGGAGCACGTTGGCGCGGCATATTTCCTTGACCCTAAAGTTGTGCTCTCTTTCGTCATGTGGATGCTCTACGTTGTGATGCTTTTCGTGCGGCGTTCCACCGGATTGCGCGGCAAGCGGGCAGTCTATCTTTCCAGTGCTGTATTTGTGGTCATGCTGTGCGTTTGGGCAGCCAATCTATTCAGCTCGGTACACAGGTTCTCGGGACAATGAAACTTCAGCTCACAGGCGTAAATCACAAAACAGCCCCGGTTGAGCTGCGTGAGCAATTGGCGATTACGTCGGAGCAGTTAAGTGACGCGACCCGTGCGCTGCTGAAGTTTCCCGGCGTACAGGAAGCGATGATTCTTTCTACCTGCAATCGCGTAGAGCTGCTGGCTTGCCACGAAGCGCCAGGTCTCGACCTGCTGAATTTCCTTCAGAATTACTTAGGGATTGAAGTCGCATCCCTGCGGCCACACACATACGAGTATCGCGAATCGGACGTGGTACAGCATCTTTTTCGCGTAGCATCCAGCCTGGATTCGATGGTGGTCGGCGAGCCCCAGATTCTTGGGCAGGTCAAGGAAGCGTATGCCACGGCGCGCGATGTAGGCGCTGTGCAGGGCTATTTGGAGCGCTTGCTGCAATCCACATTTACTGTAGCCAAGAAAGTTCGTAGCGAAACGCAGATCGGCAGCTCGTCCGTTTCGATTGCATCGGTCGCGGTAGACCTGGCGAAGAAAATATTCGGCTCGCTTGAGGGAAAGCGCGTTTTGCTGGTAGGCGCAGGAAAAATGAGCGAGCTGGCGGCGCGTCACCTGATGCAGCAGGGAGCCGACTCCATTGTTGTCGTCAATCGCACGCACGACCGGGCCGTACGTCTGGCGCAAAAGTTTCAAGGGCACGCCATCCGCTTCGATGATCTGTACGCCACCGCCGATCAGGCCGACATCATCATCGCTTCGACCGGCTCGCAGCAACCCATATTCCGGCGCGAGCATGGCCAGCAATTCCTGCATAAACGGCGAAATCGCCCTATGTTCTTCATCGACATTGCCGTGCCGCGCGACATCGACCCGGAGATCAATCGCGTGGAAGGTGTCTTCTTGTATGACATCGATGATCTGCAGTCTGTCGCCGCATCGCACCTTGCCGATCGCACCAAAGAGGCGCATCGGGCAGAAGCCATCGTTGCGGAAGAGGTGCTGCGTTTCCAGCGGCGTGCGCAAGCATTAAACGCTGCCCCACTGATCGTCGAATTGCAGAATAGCGCCGAAGATCTGCGCCAGTCGGAACTGCGCCGCGCACAGTCGCGATTGCAATCGCTTACTCCGGAGCAGCAGGCCGCCGTGGAAGCCCTGACACGCGGATTGATGAACAAGTTCCTTCATCTCCCGATGCAGGCCATCAAAACAGCGGCGCTCGAAGCCGATACAGTCGTACTGGAGATGATGCGGTCTATTTTCCACCTCTCATCTGAGCAGGAGCAGAAAGCGCAGAGAATCGCAGAACCGGCAACCACCACCGATGCCGAAGAGCCGGTGGCCGTCGGCGATCAAAAGGTTCGCTCGTGATCCGGATCGGCTCGCGCGGCTCTCAGCTCGCTCTATGGCAGGCAAACCATATCGCCGACGCTTTGCGGCACCGCGGGCACGAGGTCAGCATCGAGGTCATCCGCACAACCGGCGATGCACTGCAGAACGTGGCTTTCAACAAGGTCGGCACCAAAGGTATGTTCACCAGGGAGATCGAAGAGGCTCTTCAGGAGAACAGAATCGACCTTGCCGTTCACAGCCTCAAAGATCTGCCTACGGAACTGGCCTCGCCCTTCACAATAGCTGCGATACCTCCGCGCATCGATCCGCGTGATGCCTTTGTTTCCATCCAGTACGAATCGTTTGCGGCATTACCCTCCGGCGCGCGCATTGGAACCAGTAGTCTCAGGCGGCAATCACAGCTTCGTGCGCAGCGTCGTGATCTTGAGCTGGTCGAGTTTCGCGGAAATGTCGACACGCGCCTGCGCAAGTTGAGCGAAGGCGCAGTCGATGCTATCGTGCTCGCGTCAGCCGGGCTTGAACGCCTCGATCGCACGGAGTGGATTCGGGAGCGCTTTTCTCCGCTCGTGCTTTGTCCGGCACCGGGACAGGGAGCGCTTGCCATTGAAACGCGTGTCGATGACGCCGCAACGCGGTCAAATATAGCTTTTCTTGAAGACGCAAAAAGCCGGTTTGCGGTGACAGTGGAACGCACTGCGCTTGCGGAACTGGGCGGCGGATGCCATGTTCCTATTGGGATTTACTGCGAGCCTGCGCCGGCAGGCTATATCGTAACCGGCGTAGTTGCAAATCCCGAAGGTGCTCCTTTCGTGCGTGCCGAGCTGGAGCACCAGCAGGAGCAAAGCGCAGAAACTCTGGGCCGCCTGCTTGCCGAAAGATTGCTGGAGCAGGGAGCGCGCTCGATCCTTGAGGCAGCGCAATCGTGAAGCCGCTGGCCGGTAAAAGCATTGTCGTTACCAGAACACGCCAACAGGCCAGCCGTCTCAGCCGCGAACTCACCGCCCTCGGCGCTCATGTCATCGAAATTCCGGCAATCGAGATCGTCCCCCCGAAATCCTACGAGCCGCTCGATGCCGCGCTGCGGCAGTTGCAGCAATATCAGTGGCTTATCGTTACCAGCGCAAATACCGTTCGCGTTCTGGCAGAGCGAATGCAAAAGCTGGCCATCGCTCCATCACAGGTTTTTAATGTTCACGTGGCCGCGATTGGCTCCGCCACTTCCACTGCTTTGCGCGAAGCAGGGTTTTCCGTCGATCTGGTTCCCGCCGAGTATGTCGCCGAATCTGTTGCTGAGTCTCTATGCGAGAAAGTCGCCGGAGCGAAAATCCTGCTGGTGCGCGCGGCGGTAGCGCGCGATGTCATTCCCGAAAGGTTGCGTCAGTGCGGAGCTCATGTTGAAGTTGTCGATGCCTATCGGACAATTCTTCCCGCGCAATCCAAGGCACAAATGCAAATTGTTTTCGATCCCAATGCCGAACTGCCCGACGCGGTGGCCTTCACCAGCTCTTCTACCGTCACAAATTTTCTGCAGATGCTTCACGATTGCGGAATTTCCTTGCCGGCACAATCCTTGCAGGCAATCTCAATCGGCCCCATCACTTCAGAGACATTGCGGAAGAACGGATGGGAACCGGCAGCTGAGGCCGACCCTCATGACATCGACGGCCTGGTAGCGGCTGTTGTGCGGGCGTTGCGCTAGTCGCCTTCCTGGTCGGCATGCAGCGTCGTGATCTGAACGCGGCCTTCGCACACCGTCAATGGATGATTCACGGTAAAGCTTTCGCTCGACTCGGGAGCTGAGACGCTGATGCGCGAAACCACAGGGCAGCCTTCTCCCGTCGACCAGCCTACCTCAAACCAGGCTTCGCCTCGCGGCGCAATCGTGATCTGGGCATCGGGCTTTGCTACGGTGGCAGCAGCAGGAACCGCGCCTCGCGACAACTGCGCGCTCAAAGCAGAATCGGTAACTCGGTCCACTGCAAGATGGGCCACCGGTGTTCCCGTCTGGTCCAGCAGAGCCACAGTCGGATAGCCGCCAATGCGGCAGGGCGCAAGTCCGTCGTTATCGAAAGCCAGCTTGACCGCCCGATACTTCCCGTTCACCGCCGCGGCAATTTCCGTTACCGTCAGGTTCTTGCTGTCGCAAGGGTTGACAGCCGTTCCGGATGCCTCGGAACGGTGTGCCAATTGCGGAGTCGATGCCTTCATCAAATATGGAGCATTGGGATTTGTGCCGCCATTGGCGCGCGGGCTGTCTTCATTCAGCAAAGGCGCTCCGCCGCGTAATGCCGAAGAATGCGCAGGATGTGCGCAACCCTGCGAAAAAGGCCACACAATCATCAGACTTCCGGCAAAAGCCATGGTGGTAAAGCGCGACAGCAGGGAAGTCATAAACGTGGCCTCAGAGTAGTGTGTTAGATGATGTCCTGCCGACGACGGGTTGCTGACGGCTGGACCGGAGTCTGCTGACGCGTCATGCGCGACGGGGACCGAATGTCCTCTACAGACAGGTAAAATCAAATCTATGGATAGTTTACAGGGCAAGGTTGCCCTTGTCACAGGCGCGGCAAAACGCATCGGACGTACTTTGGCTCTTACTCTCGCGCGGAATGGAGCGAATGTTGCCATTACCTATCGCGATTCGGAAGCAGAAGCGCTGAAAACAGTCACAGAATTACAGGCATTTGGCGGAAAAGCGTTGGCTGTTCACTGCGACGTGCGCGATCCGCAGTGCGTGGAAGACGCGGTATCCAAAGTGGCAGACCATTTTGGACAGCTCGACCTGCTGATAAATAATGCCGGCCTTTTTGAGACCGCTGTGCTGGAGCAGATCACCGTATCGCAGTGGGACGCAATGTTTGAGACAAACACGCGTGGACCGTTTCTCATGGCGAAGGCCGCCCATTCGCATCTGAAAACGGCTCGTGGACGCATCATCAACATCGGGTCGCTCGGAGGCCTTCATCCCTGGCCGACACACGGCCATTACTGCACTTCCAAGGCTGCGCTGCACATGCTCACGCAAACGATGTCCAAGGCCTTTGCCCCGGAGATCAGTGTGAATTGCGTCGCTCCCGGAATGATCGTAAATGGGGAAGTTTCCGCAGATTACGAGCATTTTGCGCATAAAACTCCGATGAAGCGCAACGGCACTCCCGATGATGTGGCCGCAGCCGTAATGTTTTTTTGCACGGGGCCGCACTTTATTACCGGCCAGATTTTGAGCGTGGATGGCGGACTGGGATTGTAAACTCTCCGTCCACTATCTTTAAGCTTTGCGCTCTGCCGCAAATCCTCAATCCATGATTCATGGCTGAGTTACGAGAACCACGAGCACCTCAGCCTTTGTTCGCCCTTTGCGTCGCAATTTGTGGTTCAATGCCGCGTCGTAAAGCGCGCAATCTCCCGGCTCTAAAGTGAACATCTGATCTGCGACCGCCACTTCGATTGAACCTCTTAGGATGAAGAGGAACTCTTGTCCTCGGTGATCGGAAACATCGTGTTCGAGGAACTTTGACCCTGGAGAAACAACGTACGCTGCCAGCGGCGCTCCATTCGATCCTGTCAAAACAGCTTCAATTCTATAGGCGCTATCGCCGGTTTCCTTCCGTTCCGATCGGCGTATCACGGTAACGTCTTTATCGTCTGCCTTCTCGCCGAAAAGCTGCGCCATACTTGCTCCCAGCGCTCGCGCAATAGCTTCCAGCGTGGCAAGCGAAGGCGATTTTTCACCGCGCTCGATGCGCGAGAGATGGCCCTTGTGTATTCCTGTTTCTTTGGCGAGCCACTCTACCGTGAGCCCCTTTTGTCGGCGAAGAGTACGAATCCTGGCTGAGACTGACATAGCTTTAGTATCAGGCTCGTTTTGCATCTATGCAATGCTTGTCCTTATAGACAACAAGTTGTCCTATGGATATCATCAATCATCGGCTTTCTCAGGAGATGCGTATGTCGCTTGTTTCAATGGAAATGGATTTAAGCAATGAATTCCGGATAGAAAGTCCGGCTTCCGATCCGGAACAAACTGCCGAATGGCTCGAAGCGCTGGATCAGGTGCTGGATGCGGACGGCCCTGCCGAGACGTTGCAATTACTGCAGGCATTGCTTGAGCGCGCCGCTCAATTCGGAGTATCTCTGCCGCTACAGTTGAACACGCCCTATATCAACACGATTGCGCCGGTGAGGGAGACGGCATTTCCCGGAGATAAGGTAATGGAGCGGAGGATCGAAAATCTCATCCGCTACAACGCTCTTGCCATGGTGGCGCGGGCGAATAAATGGGATGAGAACATCGGCGGACATATGGCTTCGTATGCGTCCCTGGCCACTTTGTTTGAAGTCGGGTTCAATCATTTCTTCCGTGGCACAATCGGGGCGGAAGCCGGCGACATGGTGTACTTCCAGGGGCATTCATCGCCGGGAATTTACGCGCGCGCCTTTCTTGAAGGGCGGTTAACTCGGCAGCATCTGATCAATTTCCGGCATGAGTTGCGAGAGCATCCCGGTTTGTCGTCTTATCCTCATCCATGGTTGATGCCGGATTTCTGGCAATTTCCCACGGTATCGATGGGGCTGGGACCCATCAATGCAATCTATCATGCAAGATTTCTTCGTTACCTTGAGAATCGCGGACTGATCGCGCCTTCCAGTCGCAAGGTCTGGGCATTTCTGGGCGATGGCGAGCAGGATGAGCCGGAAACGCGAGGCGCCCTCACAGTAGCGTCACGAGAAGAGCTCGATAACCTCATCTTTGTTGTGAATTGCAACCTCCAGCGATTGGACGGGCCGGTACGCGGAAACGGCAAGATCATTCAGGAACTGGAAGCCGGCTATCGCGGAGCAGGTTGGAATGTCATCAAGTGCATCTGGGGCAAAGGATGGGACGCGCTTCTCAAGAAAGACAAGAGCGGACTTCTTCTCAGAAGAATGGCGGAATGCGTGGATGGAGAGTACCAGGCGTTCAAGGCTCGCGGAGGAGCTTATGTTCGCCAACACTTTTTCGGCAAATATCCTGAGCTTCTTTTGCTTGTAGAAAATATGAGCGATGAAGAGTTGGGTCAGCTGGCCCGTGGCGGACACGACCTCGATAAGGTTTACAACGCATATAAAGCTGCTGTTGAGCACCGGGGCGAGCCCACGGTCATTCTGGCGAAGACAGTCAAGGGGTACGGATTGGGAGATGCTGCAGAAGGAAGAAATTACGCGCACAATGCAAAGAAACTGAAAGAGCAGCAACTGGCATATGTCGCAGAGCGTTTTCAAATGAACATACCGAAAGAAACACTGGACAATCTGGACCTGTACCACCCAGGCGACGACAGTCCTGAGATTCGATACCTGCAGGAAAGGCGCAAATCGCTTGGCGGCTATCTGCCGTCGCGCGATCCTCACAAGGAGATTGCATTTGCCGCTCCGCCGCTCGAAATATTCGGAGATGTGCTGCAAGGAACCAAGGGACGCGCCGCATCCACGACAGCAGCCTTAAATGCCGTCCTGAATGCGCTCTTGAAGCAAAAGGAAATCGCCAGGTACATTGTCCCGATTGTTCCGGATGAAGGGCGCACATTTGGAATGGAATCTTTATTCCGGCAGGTTGGGATATATGCCTCGCATGGGCAGTTTTATACGCCGGTCGATAGCGATCAATTCTTGTATTATCGCGAATCGAAAGATGGGCAGTTGCTGGAAGAAGGAATTTCAGAGGCGGGATCGATGGCCACTTTTACCGCAGCCGGCACGGCTTACGCCAATCTCGGAATACCGATCATTCCGTTTTTCGTTTACTACTCCATGTTTGGATTTCAGCGCATAGGCGATCTGGTATGGGCATTTGCAGATGCGCGCGGGAAAGGGTTTATGGTGGGCGCGACTGCAGGGCGTACAACGCTGCTTGGCGAAGGGTTGCAGCACATGGACGGTCACAGTCATGTGTTGGCAAGCACTGTTCCTACATGCGCCTGCTATGACCCTGCTTTCGGATATGAGATTGCTGTTATTGTTCAGGACGGCATCCGCCGCATGTATCAGGAGAAAGAGGATATCTTCTACTATCTGACAACGTACAACGAAAATTATCCTCAGTTGTCGATGCCGGAAGGTGTCGAGGAGGGCATTCGCAAAGGCATCTACCGTTTACGAGCTGCGGAAAGCGGCGAGCCGCAGCTTCGTCTCTTTGGCTCCGGCCCTATTCTGAACGAAGCGTTGCGAGCGCAGGCTTTGCTGCAAGAGCAATTTGGAATCAGTGCGGATGTCTGGAGCGTAACCAGTTATGTTGAGCTCCGCCGCGAAGCGCTTGCCTGCGAGCGCAGGAATCGTCTCCATCCAGAGGAGAAGCCGGAAACTCCGTATATTCATCTGGCTTTGGGCGAGCGCAAAGATATTCCCATCATCGCAGCAAGTGATTACATGAAGGCCCTCCCCCACGGGCTTGCTCCATGGTTGCCGGGACAGATTACCGCGCTTGGAACCGATGGCTTCGGACGAAGCGAAAATCGTGAATACCTGCGGCGTCACTTCGAAATCGACGCTGAGCACATCGCTTTCGCGGCCATCAGCCGTCTGGTCGCAGATAAAATAATTCCAGCGAAGATAGCAGCAGATGCAGCTGCTAAGCTAGGAATCAATTCGGATAAGCAAGACGCAGCCCACAGTTAAGCTGCGCTTTTAAGCGTAGTTGCTCAACCCGAATGATTGGGTGGAGATTTCATGATTCTCAAACAGTACTATCTGGGATGCCTTGCACATGCCTCGTATCTATTGGGTGATGAGGCCAGCTCGACTGCGGTGATTGTCGATCCCCAGCGTGATATCGAGCAATATGTGGCGGACGCGGAGAAGTTTGGCTTCCAAATCCGCCATGTTTTTTTGACGCACTTTCACGCGGATTTTATCGCCGGGCATCTGGAGCTTCGTGATCGGTGTGGCGCAACGATCTATCTTGGCCGCCGTGCAGAGGCCGAATATGCCTTTATCCCAATGGGCGATGGGGACAGACTGGATTTTCCCGGGATGCGTCTCGAAGTCATGGAAACACCGGGCCACACAATCGAGTCCATTTCTATTCTCGTATTCGATCTTAAGAAGGATCAAGCGAAACCATACGCTGTGCTTACGGGAGACACTTTATTCATTGGAGATGTGGGGCGTCCTGACCTGCGCGCTTCTCTGGGATGGACGGCCAACGACCTCGGCGCTCATCTTTATGACTCATTGCACAACAAGTTAATGGTGTTGCCCGACGACACGCTTGTCTATCCCGCGCATGGAGCCGGTTCTCTTTGCGGCAAGCAGCTTTCCTCTGACACCGTATCTTCGCTCGGCGATCAGCGACGCTTGAATTATGCATTGCAGCCGATGTCGAAAGAGGAGTTTATTCGACTTGTGGTTGCGGATCAGCCCGATGCCCCGCAATACTTTACCTATGACGCCATATTGAATACCCGGGAACGTGCAACCCTGGACAGCAATCTCGAAAAAGCTCTATCGCCGCGTACGCTCGATGAGCTCCTCAAGCTGGAAGAGTCCGGCGTGCAAATACTGGACGTAAGGGAAGCGGCGGAATTTGCCAAGGGCCATCTGGCAGGCAGCATCAATATAGGACTGGGTGGTCAATATGCTACCTGGGGCGGCATCTTGCTGGATCGGAGCACTCCCATCGTGATCATCGCCGAGCCGGGACGCGAACAGGAGGCTGCATTGCGCCTGGGACGAATTGGCTTCGATCATGTCCGAGGATATTTAGAGGGCGGCATGGCAGCCCTCGCCGATAGGCCGGGTTTACTGCGTCAAACAGAACGGCAGAGTGCTTCCATGATTGCGGAGGAGTTAAAAGGAAACGAAGCGCCCGTGATTCTTGACGTCCGGAATCCACGTGAATGGGAAGCAAAACATATACCCAACAGTTTGAATATCCCCCTCAACCATCTGCAAGAGCGCATCGCGGAAATTCCTGTGGAACGTCGCATCGTAGTTCATTGTGCAGGCGGTTACCGTTCATCAATCGCCGCCGGCATTTTGCAGCGTCAGGGAATCACCAATCTCATTGAAATGGCCGGTGGGCTTGCCGCCTGGGACGCAGCGAAACTGCCGATCATCTCGAAGCCGTAAAATTTCAGCTACTCCGCATGTCCCGCCTGCACGGGTCAGGCCGCGAGGCTTGCAGTGCAGCGATTACGCATCCATTCGATGCGTGATCATTGCCTGTCTTCAATGCAGGTGCAGGCGGAAAGCGGTATAACTCACAATTTCGTGAGCGATGCGTGAGAATGAGTTCTGCCAATCCAGGCTGCGATTCTCCGGCCTTGGCGAAGTGTAGACGGTCAATCCGCTTTTTTCGCAGAGGGCATGCGTGCGGAAGAGATGGGTTCCATCGCTGACGACAATAATGCGGTTGAGATGATTTGTTCGGGCAATCACGGCTAGTCGCGCGACAGATTCGGCGGTGTTATTGCTTTGTGTTTCTGCAATAATGTCGGCTTCCGGAACCCCGTGCGCCAGCAGGTAATCGTGGCCCACTCCGCCTTCGGTGTGCCGGTCTTCAGGATCGCTGCCTCCCAGCGTAATCACCATGGGCGCAAGGTTCTTACCGTACAGATCGAGCGCATGGTTCAATCGTGCGCGCAGCACAGGCGATGGGCGGCCGTCATACTCGGCTGCTCCGAAAACCGCGATGGCATCCGCCGGGCGAGCTTCATCACGGCTCGCATAGTAACGAATCTGCCCATAGACCCATGCGACCCATGCGCCGCCCGCGGCAATCGCCAGAAGCATCAGGCTCAGGAGCAGGCGTCTGGCCGGACTGCGCTTTCTAAGATTTGTATCGGGCACGATCATTGTGAGTTCTAGGGATGAAGTGCCAGGGCTATTTCGTGAGTCGCAATTGCGCCTTCGCGCAATATCTGCCAGCGTCCGCTGGAAAGGTCGACAATCGTTGTCGGCACGCTGCGTCCGGTCGGCCCGCCATCGACGATAACAGGAATACGGTCACCGATCTGGTCGCGCACGCAGGCGGCATAGGTGCATTCCGGCGCCCCCTGCAGGTTGGCTGAAGTAGCCGTAAGCGGCAGTCCAAAAGCGTCCGCAACCGCCCGGGGAATCGCAGCATCGGGAACGCGCAGGGCCACGTTGCCGGTATTGGCGGTGACGCGCAAAGGCAGGCGCGAGCTCGCCTTGACGATAAGCGTAAGCGGGCCTGGCCAGAAGCGCTCCGCAAGCCGGTCAAAGTCAGGGCCAAGGTCGCGCGCCAGCTCGTAAGCCTGCGACAGGCTGCCGATCAGCAATGAGAGAGGCTTATGCTTGAGGCGCGTCTTGATTTCGTAAATGCGCTCGACCGCTCGCAGATTTACCGGGTCTACGGCCAGTCCGTAGAAGGTGTCCGTCGGCATGCCGACAACCTTTCCGGCGCGCAGGCAGGACACAACGTAATCGATTCGATCCGGCTCCGGTTCATCCGGGTGAATGCGCAAAATCTCCGCAGACAAGGCGACTCCTCTTGAACGTTCAGCTTGCGTGACAGAGGGACGCGGCACGGGTCAGGATAGAATCACACCCATGCAAAAGGCTTCAAACCACGCGCATATTCGCATTGTACAAAGTCGGCAGAATGCACGCGTAAAAGAATTGCGCGCCGCCCTCCGAAAAAGTGAAAAGACCGCCTCCGGACTGGTCGCCGTGGAAGGGCTGCACCTGATCGAGGAGGCTCTGCGCAGCGGCTTGAGCGCGCAAACAATATTCGTCCGTAGCGGGAACCTGCCTTTGCTCGAAGGGCTGCAGCTTGACGGCGCTGAGATTCTGGAACTGCCTGCCGACGTGTTTGCAGGCGCGGTAACAACGGAAACGCCGCAGGGAATTGCAGCGCTGGTTACGGCTCGGGAGTTTTCTCTGGAAGATGCGCTGCGAGGAAATCCTCCGTTAGTAGTGATTGCGGCTGGATTGCAGGATCCCGGCAACCTGGGAACGATTGTGCGCTCAGCGGAGGCATTCGGCGCCGGAGGTGTAGTCACTCTGCCGGGAACGGTAAGCGCGTGGAATGCAAAGACGCTGCGCGCTTCCTCCGGCTCCGTGTTCCGGCTGCCGGTGGTAGAAGCGGATACGCGCCGGTTATTCGAAACACTTCGCCGTTCGCGTATTCGATCGCTGGCCACGGTGGTAGCCGGTGGCGTTACAGCACAGGATGTAGACTTGCGCGGGCCGATAGCCTTGTTGATCGGGAATGAGGGGAGAGGCCTTTCATCGGAATTAGCTTCTGCCTGTGATGCCCGTGTGACGATCGCTTGCCCCGGCTCGGTAGAATCGCTGAATGCCGCAATAGCTGCAAGCGTGCTGCTATACGAGGCTTCGCGTCAGCGGACAAACCCATGAGCGATTCACCTGAGGAATAAGCTTATATTTACCTGTAGTGGAAGCGCTTACAAAAGTGTTAGGCTACGTACGTTGCAACACTTTTGAGGTGCGAATGAAAAGCCATTTTCGACGGCTGCTGCTTGCTGGATTTTCTTTATTGTTGGCTGGTGTGAATTGCGGAGCGCAGGAGAAAACTTTTCATAACCCGCTCCTTCCTGTCGGCCCCGATCCCTGGGTGATTACGCATAACGGCTTCTACTACTACATGAATTCGATGGGCAGCAACCTGACCATCTGGAAGACGCGCGACATCACCGATCTGGCGCATGCCGAGAAAAAGATGGT
Source organism: Alloacidobacterium sp. (assembly GCA_035547425.1). Taxonomy (GTDB): domain Bacteria; phylum Acidobacteriota; class Terriglobia; order Terriglobales; family Acidobacteriaceae; genus Alloacidobacterium. The sequence continues at coordinate 28,662 of DASZUU010000023.1, forward strand.
GTGGAAGGCGCCGGAGACAGGCATGTACTCCCGCGACATCTGGGCGCCCGAGCTGCATATTTTCGACGGCAAGTGGTACATCTACTTTGCCGCCGACGATGGAAAGAACGAAAACCACCGGATTTATGTGCTCGAGAATGCGTCCAGCGATCCGCTGGACGGCCAATGGGTCTTCAAAGGCAAAGTTGGCGATGCGACGGACAAGTGGGCCATCGATGCGACCGTTTTTGAGGACAAAGGCAAGAAATACATTGTCTGGTCGGGCTGGGAGGACGATACCGACGGCGAGCAGCGCATCTATATCGCGCATCTGAAGAATCCGTGGACGGTAGACTCGAAGCGGGTGATGCTGTCATACCCGAAATACCCGTGGGAGCATGTAGGCGATCTGCTGGACCGTCCGGAGATGCCGCATGTGAACGTAAATGAAGGTCCCGAGATTCTGCAGCACGGCAACGATATCTTTCTTGTCTATTCCGGATCAGCGTGCTGGACGGATTATTACGAACTGGGCGTGGTGCGGGCAAAGTCAGGCGCCGATTTGCTGAATCCGGCATCGTGGACGAAGTACGATCACCCATTCTTTAAACAGGACCGCGAAGCGCACGTCTTCGGGCCAGGGCATAACGGTTTTTTCAAGTCCCCCGACGGCAAGCAGGACTGGATCATCTATCACGCCAATCCGGAGTCGCAGCAGGGGTGCGGCAATCATCGCTCGCCGCGAATTCAGCCCTTTACCTGGAATGCCGACGGGACCCCCAACTTCGGCAAGCCGCTGGCAACAGATATTGCCATTCCCAAGCCTTCAGGGCAAGAGCAGTAGCTGTGGATGGCGGATTCTATACGGAATCTGCCATCATCTAACACAGCACTATGAGTCTTTTTGGCGGCACACCCGATCTCAAAACAGTTCCGAAGACTGCCCCTCTGGCAGAGCGAATGCGCCCGCGCACGCTGGATGAATATGTAGGGCAGGAACATTTGCTCGGGCCGGGCAAGCCGCTGCGCGTGCAGATTGAGCGCGACGATGCTTCGTCGATGATCTTCTGGGGTCCTCCGGGTGTAGGAAAGACCACCCTCGCAAAGATCATTGCCGAAACGACGCGCGCCAGTTTCATCGAGTTTTCCGCCGTGCTGTCCGGCATCAAAGAAATCAAGCAGGTCATGGCCGATGCGGAGAAGGCTTCCACCTACGGCTCGCGCACCATTCTCTTTGTCGATGAAATCCATCGCTTCAACAAGGCGCAGCAGGACGCATTCCTGCCCTATGTAGAGCGCGGAACAATTCGCCTGATAGGGGCGACGACGGAAAACCCTTCGTTTGAAATCATTTCGGCGCTGCTCTCGCGCTGCCGCGTGTACACGCTGAAAGCGCTGACAGACGAGCAGATTCGCGCGCTGCTGGTGCGCGCGCTGAACGATGAAGAGCGCGGCCTGGGCGCGCTCCATGTCAATGCGGAGCCGGAGGCGCTCAATCTGTTGGCAAACTACGCCAATGGAGATGCGCGCAATGCGCTCAATGGCCTGGAAGTAGCTGCGCGGCTGGCGCAGTCTACCGGTGACGGCATCACAAAAGAGCTGGCGACGGAAGCCTTGCAGCAGCGCGTACTTCTGTATGACAAGCAGGGCGAAGAGCACTACAACCTGATCTCGGCGCTGCACAAGTCTGTGCGCAACAGCGATGCGAATGCCTCTCTCTACTGGCTGGGGCGCATGCTGCAATCGGGCGAAGACCCGATGTATGTGGCGCGGCGCGTGATTCGTATGGCTGTGGAGGACATCGGGCTGGCATCGCCCGAAGCCTTGAATTTATGTTTGTCAGCGCGCGATGCAATGGATTTTCTCGGTTCGCCGGAAGGCGACCTGGCATTGGCGCAGGCGGTCGCCTATCTGGCGCTCGCTCCCAAATCGAATGCGCTCTACACCGCTTACGGCGAAGTGCTTTCAGATATAGAGCACACCCGGGCCGAGCCCGTGCCCCTGCATTTGCGCAATGCTCCAACCGGGCTGATGAAAGCGCTCGACTACGGCAAGGGATACAAATACGCGCACGATGAAGCCGGCCGCGTTGCCGATATGGAGTGCCTGCCCGAAAGCCTGCGGGGACGAACCTATTATCACCCCACCACGGAAGGCCGGGAAAAGTTGCTTTCGCAGCGCATGGAAGAAATTCGCCGCATCAAAGAAGAAAAGCGGCAGAACCGTTCTTAAAAATGTCCTCTGGAACAGCCTTAAATGAATGTCATCCAGCGCGTCTTTTAAAGAATTGCCGTCCAGCACTTTCTTAAAAACTGTCATCCTGAGGCGCAGCCGAAGGACCTGCTTTTCTCTCACTGCGCCAAAATAACAGATAGATACAAACTTATTCGGCCCCGCTATATTTCACCGAGCATCCATAAGGCCGCGTATACGTCGTAGCGACAGGCTGGCCAGCCATCGCCTCTGTCAGCGCCGCAGAAACATAATTCTTTGACGACTTGATATCTGCGGGATCCGTTGTCGGATGATCGTCAATAGCCCCGGCATAGATAAGCTTGCCGGATGGATCGATGACAAACATATGAGGCGTGGTCTTCGCTTCATATGCATGGCCAATCACACCAGAAGGATCAAGCAGAGCGGCTGTCGGCGAAGCGTTTTCCTTGCGCAGGTAAGCATTCTCCTGCACCGCCGTCATGTATCCCTGCTCGCCCTTGGCTGAAGACAAAATCGTGAGCCAGATCACGCCCTTTGCGGTCCATTCTCTTTGCAGGGCCTGCATGTTCCCGCTCTCATAATGCTTCAACGTATAGGGACAGCCATTGTTGGTCCATTCCAGGACAACATATTTGCCGTGAAAATCGGATAGCTTGTGAGTTTTGCCGTTGGTGTCAATGCCGGTGAAATCCGGCGCGGTGCCGCCCACACGCACTGCAAATGCAAAAGATGTAAGAGTGATTAGTACTGTCAGCGCGCACAATAGACGAAGACGCCTGCTGTTCATAATGCACCTCATGCAAGAAAGGCCCTGAGATACGTACTTATATTATTTTGACGTAAAACCTTAGAAATTTGTCGAGACATGAAAAACGGTTTCTGCTTTCATCGGTAAATGAATGAAAATGACCATGTCCGAAAACCGCTATTCTGAAGCCCGTCATGGTGCGATCATGGGGTCATGGAGCCTCCTTCTCAAGACGTTTGTTATCGCGCTCTCCAAAGCCGAGACGCCCGTTTTGACGGTCTGATCTTCGTTGCAGTGAAATCGACCGGCATCTATTGCCGTCCCATTTGTCCGGCGCGCACACCCAAAATTCAAAATTGCACTTTTTACGGCTCTGCCGCCGCCGCGCAGGATGCCGGATATCGGCCCTGTCTGCGGTGCCGACCCGAGGTTGCGCCGGACATGGCCTCCTGGAGAGGAACTTCCAATACCGTCTCCAAAGCACTGGGCCTAATCGCAGAAGGAATTCTCGATGAGGTCAGCGTAGAAAAGCTGGCCGACCGGCTCGGTGTTGGAGAGCGCCATCTTCGCAGGCTTTTTCTGCAACACCTTGGAGCGTCTCCCATTGCAGTCGCGCAAACACGTCGCGTGCTGTTCGCAAAACAGCTTCTACACGAAACAACCATGCCGATGAAAGATGTGGCCATGGCTTCCGGATTCGGAAGCGTGCGCAGATTCCACGAGGTATTTCAAAAACTATTTCAACGGCCGCCGAAAGCGCTTCGTCGTAAATCACAGGCCAATGCCGGCGGAATAGAAGAGGGTGTTGTTCTGCTTCTTCGTTACAGGCCTCCATACGATTGGGAATCGATGCTTCAATTTCTTGCACAGCGAGCGATCCCGGAAGTGGAAGTGGTAGAGAACGGAAAGTATTACCGCACCGTTGAAATCAACAGGCGCACAGGTTCGATTGAAGTATTCCACCACGTAAAACGCCAATCGATCGGTGTCAAAATCCTGTTTCCCGATGTTCAGGCATTTCCGGCAATCGTGGCCCGGGTTCGGCGGCTCTTCGATTTGGGAGCAGATATCGAGACGATCGATTCGCATTTATCCGGCGATCCATGGCTCGCGCCCCTGGTTGCAAAACGCCCCGGCCTGCGCGCGCCCGGTGGATGGGACGGATTTGAGCTAGCGATACGAGCCGTGCTCGGTCAGCAGATTCGCGTGTCTGCAGCCCGCCGTCTCGCCGGCGAATTAGTAGCGCGATATGGGAAAAGAGTTTCGAGTGAATACATCGTTCATCCGGCGTTGAAACGGGTTTTTCCTAAAGCTGAACGTCTCGCCGCGGATGATTTGACGGAATTGGGCATGCCGCATTCGCGCCGCGCAACGCTAAGAGCTGTTGCCGAAGCATCTGCGGCAAATCCGAATCTGTTTCGTCCGCTAGGCAGCATTGAGACAACACTGCAGCAACTGAAGCGGATTCGCGGCATCGGCGAATGGACAGCGCAATACATTGCGCTCCGGGCAATTCGCGAAATGGACGCTTTTCCCTCCACCGATATTGGCTTGATGCGCGGCGCTGCACGATTGGATGCAAAGGCAGGAAATCCTTTGGCGCTTCTCGATCGCGCTGAAGCATGGCGCCCTTGGCGTGCCTATGCGGCGCAGCATTTATGGGCAGCGGCGCCGGAAAAACCGTTCACAGAAAGGTTTGCACAATGAGCTTGTCATACAAGTGGATGAAATCGCCTGTTGGCGAGTTGAAGTTGGTCGCGGGTGATCGAGGCCTGGTAGCGATTCTCTGGGAAAATGACAATCCGCTGCGCGTGCGATTAGAGCATGCAGCAGAAGATCCGGAACATCCTATCCTGCTTCAAGCCGAAAAGCAGTTGACCGAATATTTTGATGGAAAGAGAAACGCATTTTCCATCGCGCTGGATATGCGAGGAACCGACTTTCAAAAAAATGTGTGGGAAGCGCTTCTGGCAATTCCGTTTGGCGAAACCCGTAGTTATGGCCAACTGGCAAAGCAGTTGGGCAAGCCGGAAGCAAGTCGCGCCGTAGGCGCGGCCAACGGCAGAAATCCCATTTCTATCATTGTTCCGTGCCATCGTGTCATCGGCGCCTCCGGCAAGTTAACAGGTTTTGCCGGAGGCCTCGAAGTCAAAGCGCAGCTGTTGAAACTGGAGAGCAAAGGCAAAAGCCTGTTCTGGCGTTCATAGCGCATCACTTCGCGCCGGTAACGGCAAGATTATCGAACTGCGCTCGATCCCACCCGGTCCCGATCCCAAACATGCCATGCGTGTGATCCGAGTCCTCCACCGTGCCGATATTCTTCCCGTCGATCGTCGCTGTGATCTGCTTGCCTGAAAACTTGAGCTGGAGATGATGCCACGTTCTCGATGTAAAGCTCACCGAGCCTTGCTCCAATACTCGATCCGGCTTCTTATAAGCGCAGGAAAGCAGCTTCCACTCACCCGTAGCATTCACTCGAAGAATATATGCGCTGGGATAAAGCGCTTTGCTCTCCTTGAAAACGTCCGCCGAATCCACTCGCCCGATGAGCGTCGCATCTCCTGCGCTGTCGAGTCGTACATCTGCATCGATTTGATAGTCAGTCCAGGTCACATCTCCTGCAAGTGTCCACGGATCAGGTATGGGGCTCCATGGAATCGGCTTTTCGGTAATCACTTGTTCCAGGCAGCGGCCCGAGCGTTCCTTGCAGGGCGCAGCTTCAAAAGCTCCGTCCTGATCGGAGAGATAAAGCGGGGCGCGATGCAGTGCTGTCTTTTCAAAATCTTCGTGATAGGGAAATGGGAAAGGCTTTTGCGCAGGAGGCAGAGCCGTTCCTTTCCGCTGTCCCGTAGTTGTTGTGAGCGAATACAGGGAATTAGGCTCGGCTTTCAGAACAAACGAGCCGTTATGAATCGCAACATCTGCTACATGGTCAAAGGTGTGCTTGTCGTTTGTCTCCCAGATATGAACGGTTCCCTGCGCCAAACCGCCTTGGATATGAAAAGTGATCTGCTGCGTATCTTTCGCGTCCATCGTTTCCAGAATCACACTCCAATCTTTGTGATTGGGCGAACGAAGCGCGACGTAATCACCTTTTTCCGGAAGATACCCCGAAGAAGATTCCAGGTATTGCCAGCCTGGCTGCGCGAATTGCGTTGTGTGTGCCGTCGCTCATATGGCTCCCTGTACGTTGTAATGTCCCGACCACGGCGTATTCGCATACATCAGGCCGGAATTGGGCGCGGCTAATATGTCGTAGTAGGAAGTGATCGGGCTCCATATCTCCGTCTTGGTAAAGCCGCCCTTTAGATAATTCTCGTTGTAAAGTTGCGCCAGCAGACGGCCACCGATCGGCCACTCGCGCGATAGGATATTGGAAGCGCTGGAGGCCGGCTGGTCTTCGCTTGACCACAGCGGTTTGCCGATAGTGCGCGCATCCGCAGGTGTCGTAAGCTTTCCACCGATGCGCGGGTAATGAACGCTGACCACAGAGACGGCCTTACGCAGCTCAGGATCATGCTGCATAGCCTGAATAATGGTCCATTGATCTACATCTTTCCTGGGATACTCATCGCAGCAGACGATCTTTGTCTGAAGATGGCGCGCATCCAGAGCGCGGCGAAGCATCTTCACATACGCCGGACTTTCAAAATGCTTTTCGTTCCAGACTCCGGCATAACTAATATCGAGGCCATAGGTTTTCTTCGCGCCAACAATAAAATCCGCGACATAGTTGGCCATATCCTCGGAGTAGAAGTTGCCGTGACCAACCCATCCGGGAGCGCCCCAGGGAAGTATGTCGAGAATGATGTTTGGATTACGCTTGCGCGCTTCTTTCATCAGCCACCATTCATAGCCTCTGGTGTAGTTGTGATCATCGCGGCTGCGCATATGGCTGGGCTCGGAGCCGTCCGTCGAATTGACATCAGCCCCGATCTCAACCTTCAAATGCTGCAACGATGCGCCGTAATCGGGCTTGAAGAGATAATCCAGAATCTGGCTGCGATAAGGCTCCGGATAGTCAATCAACAGGCGTGATGAAGCACCAGCGCTGACCGCGCCCAGCCCGTCAAAGATAGCGCCCTTGCTGTTGCCGTCCACAACAATATCTTTCGATAAGGTTTGTGCGGATGCCGCCGCAGTCAAAAGACCGCAGAAAACAACTGCGAATCCCTGCCAGAATTGTTTTTGCTTCATCTCTGCCCCTCGGATTACTTCCAAAGTTGTTCGATTTCTTCCAGGCTTTTGCCCTTTGTCTCCGGTGTAAATCTCCATACCAGGACAAGCGTAAGGACGCACATCCCGCTGTAAACGCAGAAGGCTCCCGTGATCGTGATGGCATGCGCCAGCGAAAGAAATGTCGCGGTTAATACAAAGCTCGCGATCCACAATGCTGTGTTGGCAACCGACATCGCCCGCCCCCGCACGCGCGTTGGAAATAGCTCAGCCATCAGGACCCAGATAGCCGGCCCAAGGCCGACAGCAAATGCAGCCACGCACAATAGCATGCAGCCTAATACCAGCCATGCCGGTGGCGAAGTCATAGCAAAAGCGACACCCAGCAGCAGTTGGCAAACTGCCATGCAGCCGCTCGAAAACATCAGCAGAGGTTTTCGGCCCAGGCGATCGATAAGCCACAAAGCAACAATGGTAGCGAGAAAGTTGATGAAGCCGATCGTTACATTTGCGCCGATGGCGCTGCTGTGGCTCGTGCCGCTGAGTTGACGCTCCCATATCACCGAGCCATAAAATAAAACCGTGTTGATGCCGGTGATCTGCTGCAAAACAGCGAGCGAGACAGTTAAAAGCAGAGGCCGCCGCAGGCTCGGAGCAAGCAAGTCGGCGAATGTTCCCGATTCCGCAGCAACGGATTGTCGAATCGCCTCGAGCTGCGCCTCTGCATTCGGTCCTTCAATCTTCTGCAGGACATCGAACGCAGCCTCAACCCGCGCCCGTTCCATAAGCCATCGCGGGCTTTCGGGCACAAAAAATAGGCCCAAAAACAGTCCCAACGAAGGAATAACCGCAATCGCAAACATCCAGCGCCATCCCGACGCGCCATGAAAAGAGAGCGACCAGTTGACGAGATACGCCAAGAGGATGCCGCTGACAATGGCCATTTGATTCAGTGAAACCAGGCGCCCGCGAATGCGCGCAGGCGATACCTCCGCCATATAAAGAGGCGCCAGCATGGAGGCGATACCGATTGCGATCCCTCCGATAAATCTTGCAATCCCGAATTCCCAAAATGTGCGCGGAAGCGCAGCGCCAACAGAAGAAATCGCAAATAGCAAGGATGATGCGGCAAGTACGCTCCTGCGCCCATAGCGGTCACTAAGCCAGCCTGCGATCAATGCTCCACCGATGCAGCCGGCCAGCAGGCTGCTCGCCGCAAGCTCGGTTGCAAAATCGGAAAGATGGAATTGATCACGAAGAAATACCAGGGCGCCGTTAATGACCGCAATATCGAATCCAAAAAGAAGTCCGGCGAGCGCGGCAATCGTGCACACCATGTAGGCATATTTATCAGTGCTTCGAGGCGCGTCGTTTCTATAGGATTGTTCGCTGATCATTGGGCTTTAACCAGGGTATGTAGCTGCTCAACAAGATCAACCGCCGCCTGATGGTTCCTGTCCAGCTCAAGAACCTGCGTAAGCAACGATTGCGCTTCGGAAAAATCTTTCAAGCCGAAAGCCGCCTGCGCGCGTAAAAATGTGGCGTCGATTTTTTTGCGCAATTCCAAATCTTCTTCAAAAAGCAGCATCGTGGGCAGCGATGTTGCAAAGTAGTCGATCTTCGGAGCCTGGCGTTCCAACTGCACAGCATACTCATAAATCTGTTGAAAGAGCTGCGCAGCTTCTTTGGTTTTGCCTAAGCGCTCCTGCGCCATCGCTGTCCAGAATGTCATGTCGGAAACAGAGCGAACACTCATCTGCTGGAAGTCGCCCTGCTTGCGCGCCGCCCGTTCCCACATTGCTCGAGCCTCATCATGGCGGCCTTCTTCCTCAAGCACAACGCCCGCCCAGTAATACACATCGCTCCAGTTTGCGAGCAAATGTTTTGCCTCGCTCAGCGTCTGCGGAGGGCATAACGCCGACTCGCAATAGAATCGCGCTTTTGGAATATCACGCTGCCGGAGAAATCTTTTGCATAACAGCAGATTGGCGCGAAGATACTGTGCGAGCACCAGTCCTTCGCCGCCTTCCCACGGCTGAAATTTGCGCGTAGTCAGCAGCGTAAGCGCCTCTTCTGCGCGGCCGGTCTGGTTCAGAAGTGTCGCCATCTCCAGGGCAAGATCATCGCGTAATCCAACCAGGGCAGGGAAGCGCGCGAGCTCCGCCAGCCGCACCTGCGGCGTCATATCCATGCGCTTCCACAACTGGTCGCGCTCATACAAAATGCGAGCATCTTCAGGGGCCAGTGCCGAAGCCCACTCAAAGGCATCAAAGGCCTTCTTCTTATCGTGAAGCACGTTGTAGTAAGCAATCCCCAGATTTCGCCATGCCGTGGCGTTCTCTGCATTCAGCTTGACCGCGCGCTCCCATGCAGAAATGGCATCTTCATGGCGGCCTTTGTCGTATAGCAGATTCCCCAGGTAGTAGAGCGCTTGCGCATCTTCAGGATTGGCTGCAAACGCTGCTTCCAGCACAATAATTTCTTCCAGGCGTGAAGGAAAGCAGTATCTGACATTCGCAAGCATTGCCTTCGCGCGAGTATGCGCAGCTTCATCCATTTTCCCAACTTGCTCCAGAAGATGCGCTGTCACATACAACGGCATCGGTGCCGTAGCATGGTTACGAAGAACGTGCAAAGCATCCTCATAAAACCCTGCGCGCCATAAGTCCAGGCTGAGATCGAGAGCCTGCTGCATGTCTATGGGCGACGCGCCATCGCGAAGATAGCGCATCCATATATCCAGTGAATCGAGATGCTCCGTCTCTTTAAGTAAAAGTGAAGCTTCCTCATCGCGATGCAATCTACGAAGCACCATTGCCTTCAGATTGCGTGCATTCAGATTGTCGCTGTTTGCAAGTAAGGTTTTCTCCAGATGCGCAAGCGCTGTCAGCCACTGCGCGCGTTTGGCATCGATCTCAGCAAGCGCATAGTAAGCCGGCGCAGCCCATGCATGATTCCAGGTGGATTTATAGAAGGCGGCGTAAGCCTCGTCATCTTTATCCTGCAAGCGAAGCGCGAGCCCAAGGTTGTAATACGGCTCTCCATCATAGGGATTGGGATTTAACCTTGTTAGCCGTTCAATCGCTGTCTGAAAGTGCTTTTCGGCCTGCTCGAATTCGCCGCGACTTAATCGCCATAGTCCCAGGGCGTTGTTGCATCTGCTGTCGCCCGCATCGCGGCGCAACGCCTCTTCCCAATATATTTCGGGTCTTCGCGTTGCATGCCGGTATTGCATGAGGTGCAGGCCTGCGAGATATAGCTCTTCGTTCGTCGCAATATCCGCTGGAAGAGCAGGTTCTTTCGCCGCCTCCGGTTCATCGGAAGAATCAGCATGCGATGACGGAAAGTGAATGACTTCCTCCCCATCGTGCTCAATAGCAACGGACAGATTTTTCGTGTTACCAATAGCAGGCAAATCGAAAGACGCCATCCATGCTTGGGCCGGATGTAAATCTTTGCTCCATGCAGCGACCACTTGCTCCCCATCGCGCAATTGAATATCGGCCTTCGCCATTTGCCGTGTTACTGAAACGCCAAGTCGTGCTGTCTGCCCTTGAATTGTGAAGCTGAGTGCGGCATCGAGATTTGCTGCCTGCGGCGGCCCAATTTTATGAATGGGATACCAGTATTGCGAGAAGGCCTTCGTCTCTCCCGGAGCTAAAAAAGAAAAATCGGGCTGGTTATCGGTATAAACGCCCGCCATCAATTCGATGTAAGGACCGTCAGCATCCGTCAGGTTGCGGTCCCACGCATATCCAAATTCATGGTTGCCCCAGGTCCATTGCTTTTTTCCGGGAGCAACATGATGATTCGCCACATGCACCACGCCTGCTTCAACTGCATGATCGTAGCCGCCGAAAAAATCCTCTTTGGTTCCGGTAATCATATAGCTCGTAGGCACAGGAATATTGGCATACCACCCAAGATCATTCGCCGCATACGAGCCATCCGGCAGAAACTGACGCGGTGCTTCATCCTGCGGAACGCCGCTTCGCGCGCGTTCTGCATAGTCCACGCCGTAATATGGCCGATCGCTCAATGGAAAGCTGGTGATGGCTCGCTTTGCATGATCGGCTACATATCGCACGTCCGGCGGAAAAAACGATTGATACTTTTCATGCACGCGGCAGGCAACGTTGGCCCACCACAGAAACGTCTGCACATATGGAGTGCGGTTATAGAGTCGCGCCTTTAGCTCTATATATGAGCGGTCCGGATGAAGACAGATGCCGTGCATCCCCTTCATCCGCTGCATGGGATCATGGTCGCTGCACCATACCGTGATGGAGCCATCCGCAGCACGCTCAATTTCTACTTCGACCGGCATGAACGTAGCGGGCCTGTGATGCTGCGGCCAATTAAACTCCACGCCGCCCGAGATCCACGGCCCTGCAAGTCCCACAAGCGCTGGCTTAATAACATTCTGTCGATAGAAAAAATCGTACCCACAGGTTTTGTCATAGCCCACATGGATGCGCCCGCCAATCTCCGGCAGAACCATCAGGCGAAGAAAATCATTCTCGATGTGAACAGCCTTCCACTCGCGCTCGATCGGCTCGGTTGCAATGCGATCAATCACCGGAATGGGATACACCCGTCCGCTGCTGCCCTGGTATACGCGCTTTTCCAGAAACATGGGATTGGGGTCCGGCATCTCCGGTTCATACGTCAGCATCGTGACCGCCTGCTCCCATGCTTTTACCGGTCCCTTTTCCTCGGCAGGAGCATCCGGCAGGATGAGCTTTTTGCAAGTTAAACCTGAACAGTTGTCGGCAATTTCTTTTTGTGCGCTCATTGACGGTAACGTTAACGCAACTTTAGAGACTTCCAGATACCATGTCAAGGCAATTCAGGCATTATTGATCATCAGCTTCGTTCTCATTCGCCGAGATGCGGTTTAGGAAAAGCGGAAGATTGCTCCGAAGAATAATATGCGGAGCAAGGCGGTTTACAGCTTCCGGCGTCGTCTTTTCCGTCAAATAACGTACCAGCGTTTCAATCGCAACCTTGCCCTGCGTGAATGGCCGCTGATACAACGTCGCCAGAATGTTGCCGGATTCGATCAGCGGAACCAGTTCCGGAAAAAGATCGGTCGTAATGATCTCTATGTGCCCCAGCATCTTCTGCTCTTCAAGCGCTCGCAGCACAGGCATGCTGTTGGCTGTGCTGATATAAATTCCCAGCGGTCGCGGGCGCCGTGCAAGCAGCGCCAGCGTCGCCTGGTACGCTTCCTTGGGGCGCTCGTGGCTTTCAATCGCCGGCAATAGTGAAAGATGCGGCGCTACCGTGGCCAGGGTTCCGGCAAACCCGCGCAGCTTTTCCGCATGGTCCAGCGTCCCCAGGTTTCCCGTAATTGTCGCAACGCTTCCTTTTTCCCGAATAACGCGAGCCAGCAATTCTGCGGCGATTCCGCCGCTGGCCGCGGCGTCGACGCAGACCGCCGCCAATCGATCTGTCCGCGGCGCATCGCTGGCAACGCAGATCACTGCCGTTCCATGGCTGGTCAGGCGATGCACCAGCGAAGCCACTCTGGCCGGATCGCCGGGCGTCATAATCAGTCCGTCATAATGATGCTCCACGCTCGATTCGAGCATCTCCAGATCGCCATCGCCAAGCCGCGGATACATCTGAAAGTCCAATTCCAGATTCAGCCCGTGTGTGCTTGCAGCCGTAGCCTGAATGCCTTCGCGCAGCGAATCGAAGAACGACGCAATCTGGCGGGGAAGATAGACCCCCACGCGAAGCCTGCGATTCAGCTTAAGACTGCGCGCCGCCACATTTGGCCGATAGTTCAGCTTCTCCGCCATCTTCATGACCTTGGCGCGAGTCTTGGGGCTGACTCCCGGCCTGTCATGGAGAGCGCGGTCCACCGTGCCGATCGAGATGTTCAGCGCTGCCGCAATATCTTTAATGCCTGTAGGTTCTACGTTTTTGTTTTTCATGCTGCGTTTCACGGATGCATTCATTCTAGCCGCGATCTCGAGCCCTCACCCGTAGTTTGACCGGCAAAATATCCAGCCAACGTACACGGGAATTTTCTAGCCTTTGCCAGGCATTGCGCATCCCTCATTCCCGGCAAATAACAATTAAAAATGAGGTCTTGACATCTCTTTTTGCTCAAGCGTAATGTTTACAACTCATATAAGAAATCGTGAACGTACACGTTATTTCGGCAAGTTTGCGATATTCAGGAGACGACCATGCGCCGCTTGTTTTTTGGAGGCTTAAAACTGCAAATTGAGTATTGCAGTGCGTTGTTAACGCTGTTGCTTATGCTTAGTTCCCTTTGCATGCCTGCCGTTGCGCAGGTCGATCAGGGAACGATCACAGGAACTGTGACCGATATGACCGGCGCTGTTGTTCCCAACGCGCAGGTCACGCTCACCAGTACCGACACAGGCCTCGTCCTCAAGACAACTACGAATCAGAGCGGCGTGTATGTGTTCTCTCCTTTGAAAATCGGTAATTACACAGTCGATGCTTCAGCCCAGGGCTTTGCCACCAGCACGCTGTCGGGCCTCGTCCTGAATATCAATCAGCGCCTTTCAGCCGACGTGAAGCTGCAACCCGGGAATGTGTCGCAAACCGTGACGGTCAATTCCGGTATCGAGCAGCTTCTGCAAACGCAGCAATCTTCGACCGGTCAGGTAGTCAGCGCTGAAGTCATCAATAACACTCCGCTCAATGGGCGCAATTATGTTTTCATCGCCCAGCTTTCAGCTGGCGTCACGCAGTCCAACGGCTCGCGCGGCCTCGGCAAGGGCGACTTCGATGCAAACGGCCTGCGCGCCGAGCAGAATAATTTCATTCTCGACGGCGTAGACAATAACTCGAATGCGGTCGACTTCCTGAATGGAGCAAGTTTCGTCGTTAAGCCTCCGCCCGATGCACTGGCCGAATTCAAAGTGCAAACGAGCAATTATGATGCTGAGTTCGGCCATTCCGCGGGCGCGGTGCTGAACGCATCCATCAAAAGCGGCACAAACTCGCTGCACGGAAACGTCTGGGAATATTGGCGCAATGACGCTCTCGACGCCATCGATTATTTTGCCAAGACCACGCCGGAATATCGCCAGAACCAGTTCGGCGGCACCATCGGCGGTCCCATCGTAAAAAATCATCTCTTCTTCTTCAGCGATGTGGAAGCAAACCGTGTCATCTTCGGTGAAACCGACACCTACACTGTGCCCACTGCCCTCATGAGGACAGGCGACTTCTCCGAGCTCCTGAATACATCGCTTACCGGATCCAGCAATCCAACCATTCTTTATCAGCCGGGCACAAAGGGCTCCGCGCTTCTTGCCTGCAATGGCCGGCAGAATGTGTTCTGCTCCAATCAAATCGATACAGTGGCGCAGGGCATACTCAATCTATATCCGCTTCCGAATGCAAACGACGGTAAGACATACAACAATTACGTATTCAATCGAAAGAACTCCGACAACACCGTGCAATGGGACGGTCGCCTCGACTGGAATGCATCGGCGCGCGACCAGGCATTTTTCCGCATGAGTTACTACAACGAGCGCGGCAATTATGCGCCGCCGCTCGGTCCCATTCTTGACGGCGGCAGCTACGGCGCCGATGGCCCCACCATCAACATGGGCGAGAATTACGCATTAAGTGAAACGCACGAGTTCAGCAACACGCTGGCAAATGAATTCCGCTTCGGCTACAACTGGGGCCACTTTCAGTTCCTTCAGCCGGGTGCGAATGACAACATTGCCCCCACCGTTGGCCTCGGTGGCATTCCTTACCAGAAAAACAACGGAGGCCTTCCCAGCACCAGCGTTTCCGGAATCAGCAGCTTCGGGTCGCCCGGCTTTTATCCTGCCATCGAGTATGAGAATGTCTTTCAAATACTCGACAACGTGACCAAGGTCGCCGGTAACCACACGCTCAAAATGGGTGTGGCCTTCCAGCACGTTCGCTACTCCACCACCGCGCCCATTAATCCGCACGGCAGCTATACCTTTAACGGTTTCTACACTTCCAGCCCGGGCGTCAGCTTTACCGGTTACGGTGTTGCCGATTTTCTTGCCGACCAGATGCAGGGAGCAGGGCTGTCGAATTACTTCAACATCGACAACGTGCGCTGGTACAACTCCGGCTATTTTCAGGATGATTGGAAGGCTCTGCCAAATCTCACCTTGAATATGGGCATCCGTTACGACTACTACCAGCCGCCTGAAGAGCGTCATGATAATCAGGCGCTCTGGTATCCCACAGCCATCAACGGTCCAGGTTCCGGAACGGCAAACTACGTTCTCGCAAACAGCCAGCGAAACACGGTTCTTGCTCCCAGCTTCTTGAGCCTGCTTGCGAAAGACAATATCAATCTTGTCTACACCGGCAACCGTTCACTCATGGATCCGCAGTACACCAATGTAAGCCCCCGCGTAGGCTTCGCCTTCACGCCCAGCAGCCGGTTCGTGATACGCGGCGGCTACGGCATCTTCTTTGGCGGCCTGGAAAGCATCGGGGGCGCGCCCAATCCCGGCTTTAACTACCCGTTCTCGTTCTCTTCCAACTTTCCGGCTCCCGGTTGCAGCTCGACGACAAATTACTGCCCCACGAATGGCCTCACGCTCGAAACGGGTTTTTCCGACGCCATCAATCAAGGCATACAGAATTTCCTGTCAACGCCGGGCCTTGTCGGAGGGCAGCCGAAATTCCGTTCTTCCTACACCGAGCAATACAACCTCTCCACGCAGTACGCCATTACGCCAACACTCAGCCTTACCGTCGCCTATGTCGGAAACCTCTCGCGCCGCCTGCAGGCATTTCCTGATCAGAACTCGCCGGATGGTTTAGTCGGCCCGGCTGATAACGCGCAGCTCATTCGGCCCTTCCCCGATTTCGGCGGCTCGCAGTTCCTTGCCTATGAAGGCGTGGGCAGTTATAACTCCGGGCAGGCAACGCTGGAAAAACGCGCGTCCAACGGCCTCTACTATCTGGCAACCTACACCTATGGACACGCTCTCGACGACACCGCAACGCCACTGAATGGCGGAGCCAACATCTATCGGAATGCCCTGCTCGTGCCCATCGGCTATGAATACACCAGCTCCGATTGGGATGTTCGCCACCGCTTTACTTTCAATGGCGGCTATCAGCTGCCCTTCGGTAAAGGACGCCGTTTCCTGAATCAGGGCGGCGTCTTGAATGCAATCGTCGGCGGATGGTCCGCCGATCTGGTCTTCACCGCGCAAACCGGCACTCCATTCACCGTCAGCCCAAACAACTCCGGACCCAACGGAGCGACGACACGGCGCGCCATCCTGACCCGAGATCCCTTTACTTCCGGAGGCACTCCCGACCCCTCGAATGCCGGAACCACCTGCGCTCCCAGCACGCACAACGTGACGAACTGGTTCAACCCCTGCGCCTTTGCCAATCCATTGCCGGGAAGCATGATTCCCAATACCCAAACAGCCGATAACCCGACAGGCACGCCGCTGCGAGGGCTCTCGCAGGTGCTGCCCTATCTCGGCACTGCTCGAAACCAGATCTATGGCCCCGGATATCAGCGCATCAATACCAGCGTCTTCAAAAATTTCGATACCTTTGAGGGCCAGTACCTGCAGTTCCGCGCCGATATCTTCAATCTCTTCAACACGCCCGCATTCGGAAATCCCAATGGAAGCAACAACTCCAATGGCGGCCTCATCAGCTCTACGCGTTCGCTGGGTGCCTTTACCCCCAATCCAAGGTTCATCCAGCTGGCTCTAAAGTATTACTTCTAAACCCATCTCCATTGCTTTATGCACAATGCGCTCCCGAAAGAGCGCATTGTCGTTTTTGCCAAGTTTCCAGCATGTGAAGCACAGAAGCCACCGGGCTGACCCTTTTAGCGTCCGAATTAACATAGATAAGGCTGAGAACGGCGGGCAGGGAACCCTGCCCGGCACTTTTGCGTAAGCTATAAAAGGAAGATCAGGAGTGAACCATGGCGGTTTTCTGCAGTAATTGTGGCAAGTCTTTAGGGGATGACGCCCGTTTCTGTTCCGGTTGCGGGCGGCCGGTCTACGTCACGCCTCCGCCTGCTTTTGTGCAGACACGGCTGATCCGTCCTCGAGAAGGACGCATGATTGCCGGTGTCTGTCAGGGATTGGCAGCCAACTATCACTGGGACGTGGTATGGGTGCGCGTGATCACTGTCCTGGCCACCATCTTTTCCAGCGGCGCCGGCCTGATCGCTTACATCGTTTTCTGGCTGGTAATGCCGGAAGAGCCGCTGTCCTTGCCGTCCCCCACGCCATACACGCCAACCGACGGTAATTGAGCCGTGTTCTATCGATCGGGAGGCGCAAAACTCTACGCGGAAATCATGGGTGAGGGGCAGGATATTGTCCTGCTTCACCCTACTCCCGTGCATCATGCCTTCTGGCTGCCAGTCGCGGAAATACTCGCGCAGCGCTACCGCGTCATCCTGCCGGATCTTCGCGGCCACGGCCAGTCCGAGGCAGGCGATGGGCCGATCACCATCGAAACATTAGGCGAAGACATAGAGCGCCTGCTGCAGGAGCTTGAAATCGGCAAAGCCATGTTTGCCGGATGCTCCATCGGCGGCTACACGCTTTACGAGTTATGGCGGCGTATGCCGCAGCGCATCGGCGCTCTGGCTTTCTGTTGCAGCAAGCCGCAGGCGGATGCAGAAACCAACCGCGCCAGGCGCAGGGAATGGATCGAAGGCATCCGGCTTCGCGGAACCGGCGATTTTTTCGAGCTCATGCTGAACAGTCTCATTGGGCCAACCGCCCATAGGCGTTTTCCGCAAAAGATCGCCGAGGCCCGCGAGATGATGCAGATGATGGGTCCCGAGGCCGTCATCGCTGTCCAGCAGGGGCTCGCCGCCCGGCCCGATTCCGTGGCCACCGCAAAGACCATCCGTGTCCCCGCCTGCGTTGTCGCCGCCGCAGAAGACAGCGGCAGCACTGTGGAAGACATGAAGCTGTTGGCAGAACAGATACGCAACGGCGGTTATGGCGCAGATTTCCATGTTCTCCGCGACGCCGGACATTATGCTCCATGGGAGCAGCCGGAAACCGTCGGCCCATTGCTGCGGCGTTTTTTTGATGCTGTGGCGGGTTGATTCCCGGGAACTGAATGGCCGCACCGTTCGTAAAGCAATAGGTAGTCACCATCATCAGGAGTAGCCATGTCTCGCCGTTGGCTCAGCGCATGTTTCATCATTTTCATGGGGTTGGTTTGCGTCTCCCGTGCGCACGCTTCCTCTGACCGTGTTTCTTTCATGCACGACATAGTGATCGACAATGGAGAAGAAGCCGACGATGCCGTCTGCTTTCTCTGCTCCATCCATGTCGATGGCGGCAGGGTCAACGGCGACGCTGTTGCTTTTCTCGGCGGCATTCACCTCGATGGAGAAATCAGCGGGGACGCAGTTTCTTTCCTCGGTGAAGTATCCCTCCGCGATCAATCGCGCATCGGCGGCGACTGCGTAGCCTTTGGCGGTCCTCTGCGCCTCGAAGGATCTTCCTCGATCCATGGCAGTCGGGTGAACTTCCCGTGGCTGTTGGTGATGATGCCGTTTCTTTTGCTGGCCCTCATGATTTACGGAATCGCCGCTCTTTTCCGGCGCAGGCGCTACGTGGCTTATCCCATGCCGCCGCCACCTCCCATGCGGTAGCGCAAAGCTGGACTCGGAATCGAAAGATATTTAGGCTCAAAACAATACTTCTTCATTTTTTTTGAGGCCTCTTGATTTCGACACGTCCCTTCGCCTACCCCAACGCTCAATCGCCGCTTGCCTGTGACAGCGTGTCGCTCGACACGTTAGCGAAAAAGTACGGCACGCCCCTGTACGTTTATTCCGCAAATCAGATTCTTTCCCGCTTGCAGCTCTTCCAGCAGGCATTTGCCGGCATCCCGCATCTCGTCTGCTATTCGGTGAAAGCCAATTCCGCGCTGGCCATCCTCAAGCTGCTCGAAAAAAACGGAGCAGGCTTCGACATCGTTTCCGGCGGCGAACTGGAGCGCATCCTGCACGTCAATCCAAAGGCTGCCGAGCGCGTCGTTTTTTCCGGAGTAGGGAAGACCGCTGCCGAAATCGACCTCGCCCTTCGCTCCAACATCCTCATCTTCAATGTGGAAAGCGCGGGCGAGCTCGACCTGCTGGCCGAGCGCTCCGCCAAACTGCGCAAGCGCGCGCGTATCGCCCTGCGCGTTAACCCCGATGTCTTCGCTGAGACGCACCCGTACATCTCCACCGGCCTGCGCGAGCACAAATTCGGCATAGATATCCGCCAGGCGCGAGCCGTCTACAAAGCGGCGACGAAGCATAAATATCTCCATCCCGCAGGCGTAAGCGTGCATATCGGTTCGCAGATTCGCAGTACCGATCCCTTCGGCGCGGCGGCAGAGCGGGTCGCGCAGCTCATCCGCGACCTGCGCGGCGATGGCCTGCCCATCGACTCCGTGGACGTAGGCGGCGGCCTCGGTATTGAATACCACTCCGATCACAGCTTTGACCCCGAACAGAAGATGCAGCAGTACGCATCCGCTTTATTGAAGGCATTACGCCCCATCGAAGGTTTGCAATTGCTGCTGGAGCCGGGCCGCTTCATCATCGCCCAGGCCGGAGCGCTTCTGACGCGCGTCCTTTACGTGAAAAAGAACGGCGAGAAAACTTTCGTCGTCACCGATGCGGCGATGAACGATCTCATCCGCCCCGCGCTTTATCAGGCGTATCACGATATCGTGCCCGTAGTTCGCCGCAAGGGAGCGCGCCGGAAAAAAGTCGATGTAGTCGGCCCGGTATGCGAATCCGGCGACTTCTTCGCCCGCGACAGGGAACTGCCCGACCTCAAGCCGGGCGAGCTGGTTGCCATTCTCGATGCCGGGGCCTACGGCCTCTCTCTCAGCTCAAACTACAACACGCGCCCGCGCCCGGCGGAAGTCCTGGTCGAAGGCAAGCGAGCGCGCCTGATCCGCCGCCGCGAAACAATAGAGGACCTGCTGGCCCCCGAGCGCATGTAGCAACCAATCCGTCAGCTGAGCGCAGCGAAGTATCGCAACATCCTGGAACAGGATAATCAGCGGAATGTTTGAAAGTAGGATAAGAGGCACATTTTCATCTACAATCCGATGGTCAGACCACACACGTTGAAAAGAAAGGATATTTCCTGGATGCAATGGATAAGAAAAAGCGCCATGCTCGTGGTTCTTGCCGCCACCGGTGCAACTCTGTATGCCGCTGACGCGCCCACGGTAAAGACGGACAAAGGTAAATTACAAGGCTACGTCAGTACCGATGGGCAGATCCGTATTTTCAAAGGCATTCCCTATGCCGCTCCTCCGGTCGGCCCGCTGCGCTGGAAGCCCCCGCAACCGGCAGAGAAGTGGCATGGCAAGCGGCAGGCTACAACCTTCGGTTCACGCTGCATGCAAGTGCCGATCTTCAATGACATGGTCTTCCGCGACCCCGGCCAGAGTGAAGACTGCCTGACCCTCAACGTCTGGACTCCCGCAAAGGATAAGCACGCCAAGCTGCCGGTCATGGTCTGGATTTATGGCGGAGGCTTTGCCGGAGGCGCTGCCTCTGAGCCTCGCCAGGATGGCGAGAACCTCGCGCATAAAGGTGTCGTCGTCGTCTCCATGAATTACCGCCTCACCATCTTCGGCTTCTTCGTGCATCCGGAGCTGGCCGCGGAATCGCCGCAGCACGCCTCCGGCAATTACGGCCTCATGGACCAGACCGCGGCGCTCCAATGGGTGCATCGCAACATCAAAAACTTCGGCGGCGATCCCGATAAGGTCACCATCTTCGGCGAATCCGCAGGCTCATTCTCGGTCAGCGCGCAAATGGCCTCGCCTCTGGCCCGGGGGCTTTTTATCCGCGCCATCGGTGAAAGCGGCGGAGCATTCAGCGCCACGCTGCCCTTTGCTCCCCTCTCAGAGCGCGAACAGCACGATCCCGAAGCTGCGGCTCAGGTCCTGGGCACATCCAGGCTCTCCGATCTGCGCGCTATGAGCGCCGATCAGATTTTGAAAGTTGCCATGCCTCGCCCCGGCGTCAGCCCCATTCGCTTTGCCCCCGATGTCGACGGCTATTTCCTGCCGGAAAGCGTTCCCGCAATTTATGCGGCGGGCAAGCAGGCGCATGTGCCGCTCCTTGCCGGATGGAACGCCGACGAAGGCGGCATTCCACAAAAAACTCTCACCGTAGCCGAGTTCCGCGAAATGGCGCAGAAGGAATTTCCCGATCAGGCGGACAAATTCGTCGCCGCCTATGCTGTCACCAATGACGAGGAAGCGCTTGCCGCTGCCAAAGATTTCGCCGGCGCCCGCTTCATCGCCTACTCAACCTGGAAGTGGATGGAGCAGCATGTAGCCACCGGAGGCCAGCCCGTGTACCGCTACCATTTCGAGCTGCCTTCGCCGGGCGACAAGTTCCATGCCGCTGGCACAACCTTCCACTCCGACGACATCGAGTATGTCTTCGGCACCCTCGATTCACGGCAGGGAATGACCGTCCGCCCCGAAGATCGCAGGATGTCGGAAATCATGCAAACCTATTGGACAAACTTTGCCAAAACCGGCGACCCCAACAGCGGCGATCTGCCGAAGTGGCCCGCCTATAATGCAGCTGACAATTGGCAAGTCATGCACCTGAATCCCACACCGGAAGCCCGCCCGGATACGCAACGCGCCCGCTACGAGTTTCTGGATCAGGCCTGGCAAAAAACCAGCCACTGATGAAATCCGCTCAGGGATCTGCATTTTCACTCTGCATGCGCATAAACAGCGAATGTAAAACAGATTGATTGGCACAAACAAAAAAGGCTGCGCGTTTTGCGCAGCCTTTTTTCAAGCAATTCAATCAGTTCTGAATCGAATGCGCCGAGGCCAGCGTATTGGCTTCCGCTACGGAAGGAGCTGCCGGAGCCTGCGGTTCAAGATGCTGCGTATTTGCAGCATTGATAGCATCGGAGTGATCCGGGCCGAGTCCCAGCTTGATGAGCGCGCGGGAATCGGGCGTCAGCTTCGTCTGCCACCCATGGTCCGATTGATATTTCTGCATCGCGGCCTGGGTTTCCGAATCCCATTGGCCGGAAGGTTCGCCGCTCATGTAGTTCTGCTTGATCAGAGCTGTCTGGATTTCGCGGGCGCGATCGGAATCGATACCGCGTTGACCCTGAACTTTATGCGATACGGTTTTCTTCTTGCTGTGGCCGGAGGTCGGTGTGCGATGGCTGCGGCCCGCGAACGCGGGGGTAGCCAGCAACGCCGCAGTTAAAAGAGCTGTCTGGCAGGCTCGAACAAAAAGCATGCAGTTAAAAACCTCGTAGAGGAACTAGGGTATCGACCTTTTTGTGAGACTAAAGGCCAATGCCTTGAATTGCAAGTAAAAGTGGTCCGGCGCCTGTTGATATTTTAGGCGCCGGTACTATTTTGGTTCGCCTTACTTATATGTAACCTTTAATGCATCCGATGCACGCAAGGCACTCGCTAAATTCCACGTCTGTGTTTTGCCTGTTGGATTCATGGCTGTGTGTGAGCAAGCCTGACTGCATCCCAAAGCACACATGCAATCATAATTGCCGCCACATAATCCAGCAGCGCCAGTTGGACACTTAGAGTCATCTGGTTCCGCATAGTGAAGAGCCGTTGTGCTTATGTGATCTTTAATTACATGGTTGACGCTTAATTGAGATGCGCAGTACTTACTATCCGCTCCCCGCATTGAACTGCTACTAGCTAACAGAAAGAGAACAAGAAATGCGAAACAACATACCTTTCCATGTTTGTTCATAGCATGATCATCCTTTTATGGAGTGTCGACCAACTCAACAGTGGTCAGCAGCATAGTAATACACCCTTGATAAGCGTCACCACGGAAACATATTTGTAACTATATTTCGAACATTATTATGGTAACGTGCCCCCGAGCAGGATGCCGCCATCCTTCGGATGATGCGGATCGACAACGTTGAAGACCACATCGGAGCCGGACTTCAGGCCCGAAACGATCGAGTTGTACTCTGCTTTGCTATGCACGGGTTGTTTGTTGACGGAAGAAATTACATAGCCGGACATATCGGTCATGCCAATTTCGTCGGCGAACGAACCCGGCTTCACGCTCTGAATGAGCACACCGTGAATGCCGCCAGGAGCATTCGGCGGCAGATCGCTCACGGTAATACCGAGCTTGCTTTGCGAAGCGTCTGTACCGTTGTTTGGCGTATTGTCATCGTCATCGCCGCTGCTCTGTCCAAGCGCTGCTTCCATCTTGCTGCGATCGATGATCGACACGGTTGCCGTTGACTGCTTGCCGTCGCGGAGATAGCCAAGTTCTACCGTGCTGTTCGGCTTGCGCGCGGAAATGTCATTGACCAGGTCGTCTCCATCCTTCACCGGACGTCCGTTGATCGTAGTAATCACGTCGCCCGCTTTCAGTCCGGCCTTATCCGCCGGCATGCCCGGCGTAACCCCACGAATGATGACGCCGTTCTTCACGCCATATATGCGCTGCACGGCGCTCGAAACGGAAGGCTGGAAGGTAATGCCGATGGACCCGCGAACCACCTTGTGCTCCGGTCCAATGATGGCGTTGTAAACGTCAATCGCCGTGTTCGAAGGCATGGCAAAACCGATGCCCTGGTAGCCGCCCGACTGCGTAAAGATGGCCGTATTGACGCCAACCACCTCGCCCGCCATGTTCACCAATGGGCCGCCCGAGTTGCCGGGGTTAATGGCCGCATCCGTCTGGATAAAGTGCTGGAACTGTCCGCGAGCGCCCGGCTCGATCGTACGATTCTTGGCCGAAATGATGCCCGCGGTCACCGTGCCTACCTGGCCCAGCGGGCTACCGATAGCCACTACCCAGTCGCCCACCTGCGCGCCGTCGGAGTTGCCCAGCTTCACCGTAGGCAGCGGACGGTCGGTATCCACCTTGATAACTGCCAGATCGGTGGCCTTGTCTACGCCGACAACCTTTGCCGGATGGCCCGGGCCGTTGCCGTCAGGATCGGTGGACAGCTTGACGTAAATGCGGTCCGCCTTGTCCACAACGTGGTTATTCGTAATGATGTAGCCCTTGGGATCGACAATAAAGCCCGAGCCCAGCGCTTCATGCGCCTGCTGGTCGGGAGCCTGGTCGGGGCCCATCCCGAAAAAGCGGTTAAAGAAATCCTGCATCCCGCCCTGACCCTGATCCTGGTCCTGGTCGTCATCGTCATCGCCCTGGCCGTTATCCGGATTTTGTGGCATCGGGCGGAGGCGCTGCCCGCTGCGGCGCCGCGACTGCTGCTGTTCCTTCGGAAGCGTTTCCGTGCTGATATTTACGACCGCCGGGCCAACTTCCTTGGCAATTTTCGTAAAGTCGGTCGAAAGCTCTCTAGCAGGGGGAATCTTCAAGGGAGTCGCGTCGGAACTGTTTACCTGCGACTCTTGTCCCTTTACTCCATGCGCGACGACGGAGCCAATCAGAATTCCGGCTGACAACGTCGCCAGAATTGTAAAGGTAGTAGCGAGACGGCGTACGCGAAGCCGTTCAAGCAATGATTTCATTCGGGTCTAACCTCATGCCTTGGTTGGGAGCTATTAAATAAAAAAGAACTGCCGGCGCATGCGCCTGTGTTCAACACTTCAGTATACCGAGGAAAATGAAGCGGTTGGCTGCAAGCGGAGACGTTTCACTTTTTCTTCTCATACTGTTAGACGTGGCGGAGGTCAATTGTGTCGCAATTCTCGCCCCGGCCTAACGCATTAATTCAGTGGAACCGTTTCATGCGCGGTAGGTTGTATGCGGCCCGGTAGGAATTCTGTAAAACCTATTCCGGCGAGGATCAGCAGTGCTCCGAATGTCGCTCTCAGGCTAAGTCTTTCTCCCATCACCGCAAATGAGGTAAGCCATGCAAAAACCGGCTCCAGCGCAAGAATCAGAGCCGTATGCGTCGCCGGAAGAAACTGCTGCGCCCAGGTCTGCACCGTGAAGGCGGTCGCCGTCGCCAGCAATGCCGCAATCAACAGCGCCACAATAACGCGCGGCGTCCAGTGAACATGCGGATGCTCAAAAAGAGGCCCGCTGATCGCCATAAACACGGCGCAAAAACCAATCTGCAAAAGCGCAAGCTGCATGTAGGGAACACGCGGCGTCGTATGCGCCAGCGCCAGCACATGTAGCGCGAATCCCAGGGCGCAGCCGAGCGTCAGCCAGTCGCCCGCATTCACAGAGCTGAAATCGAAGCCCGCATGTGCCGGCGTCGTCAGCAGAACAATGCCCGCAAACGCCAGCAGCGCCCCCACATACGCATTCCATCGCGGAGCATGCGAGCCCTGCGGCCGCAGAAAGGGAAATGCCGAAAGCAGCGGCACCAGCACCACCATCAATCCGGTGATAAATGCCGACTTCGAAGGCGTCGTCAGCCGCAGCCCGGCTGTCTGGAACTGATATCCCATCGCCAGGCAAAAGCCCACTACGGCTCCCCCGGCAAGCGCGCGGCCCGTCAGGTGTTTCCAGTGCGAGCGATAAACCACCGCCAGGCAGGCAAAGGCCACCGTCATGCGGATGAAATTAAACAATAGCGGAGAAATATCCTGGAGCGCGTCCTTAATAAGGACAAACGTCGCCCCCCACACAAAGACCACACTGATAAGCAGCAGATGCGCGCGCAGGGATCGGGACATGAGCGAAGATTAACAGAGCCGCAGCACTTTCACCGGATGGGGATCAAATTCGGACGAGCCTACTCCTGCAGGCTTTCAAACAACTCGCGCACATCCAGAAAGATCGGCGTTCCCGCAACTTCAAAGCGTAAAACTTCATGCCATCCGGCCACCCAGTCAAAGCCGGACCGCGTAGCGGGATCGAGCACCCAGATATTCTTCACGCCCATGGTTCGATAATCTTCCAGCCGGTCGTTATACCGGCGCACGCGATCTTCGGGCGAAAGAATTTCGACCACGGCAACGGGCGGATGCGTAATGACCTGTTCAATCGGCAGGTCGCGCGAGACAAGGCACACGTCAGGAATGCGCACGCGCGTAGCCGATATGCGTACCCGCTGCTCCGTAAGAGCATAGATGTTCCATTCTTTGCGATGAGAATGAAACCACGCTGCTATCGCCGTCTGTAGTTCAGCATGATCGAACTCGCCCAAGTGCCGCTCCTCAATCTCGCCGTCCACATAATCACGGTCGGGATGATAGGAGGTCTTGAGATAGGTCTCGATTGCCACCTGCGCCAATGTAGCCATCGCACCTCCTGCTGCTTCCTATTCTAAAGCCAGTTAACTTTTCTATATCACACGCTTTTATGAAAACTCATCATCCTGACGCAAAAGCGGAAGGATCCTTTTCTTCCGCTTCGGACGGCACCACGCGGGTGCCCTACGTCTTGAAAAGACGTGGGTAAGAAGGGCTCATCACCGTGCCTTCACTCCAGCTACATACACCGTCCGCCCTCCCACCACCGTCCTCAGCACCTCTGTCTTCAGAATCTCCGCCGGAGCCACCGCCGTAATATCCCGGTCGAGCACGACAAAGTCGGCATAGTACCCATTCGCCAGCTTGCCTTTCTTCGTCTCCGCAAATTCCGCATAGGCCGAGCCCTGCGTATAAGCATCGATCGTCTGCCAGATATTCAATTTCTGCTCCGGATGAAAGCTCTTCGTCCCCGCCTCGTTCATGCGCGTCACCGACGCATACACCCCGCGAAACGGCGTGATCGGCTCAACCGGATAATCCGTTCCATAAGCAAGCCGCACGCCCGCATCCAGAAACGACTTCCACGCATACGCATACTTTGATCGCTCCGGACCAATGCGTTGCTCCGCCCAGTTCATGTCGGTGAGCAGATGATTCGGCTGCATCGAAGCAATCACGCCCAGTTGCTTGTAACGCGCAAAATCCGTCGGATCGACCACCTGCGAATGCTCGATGCGATTGCGCGATCCCGTCAGCGTGGCGTGGAGAATCCGCCGCCCATGATAGCGGCTCACCTCCATATTCGCCTTCAGCGGCCCGTTTTTCTGCGCCGCGGCAAAAGCGTCCAGCGCCATGCTTACCGCCCGGTCGCCGATAGCATGAAAGCCCATCTGGAATCCCGCCTGTGCCCGCTCCACCGCCATCTGGTTCAGCTTCTGCTGGTCGTAGCGCGGAATCCCCGAATTGCCCGGATCGTCGCTATAAGGAGCCTTCATCGCCGCCGTGCGCGAGCC
This sequence comes from Alloacidobacterium sp., assembly GCA_035547425.1. Lineage (GTDB taxonomy): Bacteria > Acidobacteriota > Terriglobia > Terriglobales > Acidobacteriaceae > Alloacidobacterium. The sequence goes on from DASZUU010000023.1 coordinate 55,965, forward strand.
CAGCGAGCCATCCATGAACCCCTTCAGCATCGTCGTGTGCAGCATCGGATCATCCGCCGGATGCGAGCCGCGATATTGCTTCAGCGCATCCACCGGCAGGTCGAACGGCATCCACTCGCTGACACGCACCGGCAGCTTGCCCTCGCGTTCCAGCTCCTCATAGACCAGAAAATCTTCGTGATCGGAAAAGTCCTGCACCGACGTCACGCCATGCTCCGCCGCATCCGCCAGCGCCAGCTCAAGCCCGCGCCTCCGCAGCTCCGGCGTCGGTGGAGGAATATGCCTAGAGATCGATGTCTGCGCGGTTTCGCGGATAATCCCCGTCGCCTCGCCCTGTGCATCGCGGTCAATCTTGCCGCCCTGCGGATCAGGTGTCGCCTTCGTAATGCCCGCCGCTTGCAGCGCCGCGGAATTGGCAATCGCAATATGCCCATCTACCCGCACCAGAAACGCCGGATGCCCCCTCGTTACCGCATCCAGATCCGCCTTGGTCGGCAGCGTTTTCGACGCCCATAGCGTATGGTCCCAGCCGCCCCCGGTCAGCCATGCTCCCGGAGCAGCCGCCTGCGCCGCCTTCTTCACGCGCTGCTGCATCTCCGCCAGCGACTTCACCCCCGTCACATCGACAGACAACTTGATACTTCCCGCATCGCCCAGATGCGCATGCGCGTCATTGAATCCCGGCATGGCAAACTTGCCGCCCAGGTCAACCATCTTCGTCGATGCCACCCGCAGCTTCTCGACTTCCGCATCCGATCCCACCGCCACCACCACTCCGCCTCGAACAGCGATAGCCGAAACCCTCTGCGGATGCGCCGATTCCAGGTCGACACCGGTAAGAATGTTGCCGTGATAATAGATAACATCCGCGGGAGCAGCCGATTGCGCGCCTGCCGCGCACCCCCACCCAAGCCCCAGAGCCGCACACAGAAAAACGATTCGTCTCACGCCTCGCAGTCTAAGCCATTTTCCTCGAATCGCCCAGAAGAGGCAGCCACGCCCGGCCCTGTTTGCTTCCTACTAGCCAGGAAACATGACGATTTCTCCGGAGGCAACAATGAAGGCTGTCCTGCTTTACGAATACGGCGACCCCTCAAAACTCAGATACGAAGACACCGACATCCCCGCATACGGCGACAAGGAGGTGCTCGTCAAAGTCCATGCCATCAGCATCAATCCCGTCGACCTGAAGATACGCAGCGGATCGGCAAAATCGCGCATGCCGGTCGATTTTCCCGCCATTCTGGGCCGCGATCTCGCCGGAGAAGTCGTCGAAGCCGGTTCCGGTGTCACCGGCTTCCCTAAAGGAATGCGCGTCATGGCCCTAGCCAACGGCACTTACGCCGAATACACCGTCGCCAAAGCCGATGTGCTCGCGCCCATCCCCGATTCGCTCACCTTCGAGCAGGCTGCGTCTTTGCCGCTGGTTGTTACCACCGGCGCGCAGCTTATCGAGCGCGCCGTCAAGCCGAAGGCCGGCCAGTCAGTCCTCGTCACCGGTGCGCTCGGCGGCGTAGGCCGCACCGCCGTCCACGTTGCCAGAAAGCACGGAGCCCGTGTGCTCGCAGGCGTTCGCGGCAAAGACAAGGCCGAAGCGGCCAAACTTGGAGTCGATCAGGTCATCGCCATCGATAGCGAAGAGGAAATCGGCCACCTCCACGATCTCGACGCCATCGCCGATACCGTCGGCGGCACGACCATCCAGCGCCTGCTCAAAGCCGTTCGCAGCGGCGGCGTGCTCGGTTCCGTTCTCGGTGAACCGGAAAATGCCCGCAAATATAACGTTCATGTCGAAGCCTTTATGGCTCATCCGGACGCTTCGCGCCTCTACGCGCTCGCCGACGAAGCCGCCCGCCATGAATTTTCCATACCCATCGCCCGCACCATGAAACTCAGCGAAATTCAGGAGGCGCATCGCCTCTCCGAGCAGGGCGGCGTTCACGGCAAAATTGTGCTGGTTCCATAAATGCACCGGATTTGGTGCTCCTCAGGGCGCAGGGAGGTTCAAAAACGACCGGCTAAAACCAGCAATATCAACGAGGTTTGACCAAATGCAATTTTTGCGAAATTTGTCAAATTTCTGCTTCCCAAATGTTTCTGTTACGGAGTAAATTGTTTCGCCATGGCTACAACTACTCTTATTATCGGCATTATTCTTCTGGGAATCGGCGTCATGGGCCACCACTTCTTCACCCGCGACAAGCGCAAACTGCACCCCGATGAGCATCGCGCCCGCACCTGGGTCGTTACTATCGGATCGCTCGTTGCCGGCCTCTGGCTCGTGGCATTTTCTGCCGCCCAGCTGCTGCACGCCTATCACGGACGCTAACCGGCAAGGGAAAACACGGCAATCGGCCTTCACTCCGGGGAAAGCCCCCGCAGTACAGGTGTCGCTGCCTGTGAAATTCCCCTGTCTGCGCAAGCGTGTGTTCGCCCTCGAACACGCTCGTCCGCTTCCGGACGTGAACGCCTTCCCATCTCATAGCTCACCCGCCCACCCGAACAAACCAAATCAATAACATAGCTAAGACCAGGCCTCTGGCCGAAAAATTGCTTCCTCCTCATATGAGGATGCCCACGCACATGCATGCTTTCCTGCAGGATCTCAGTCACGCCCTACGCCGTCTCCGCAACTCACTCGGATTTTCCCTGACCGCCATCATCATTCTTGCTCTTGGCATTGGAGCAGTGACCGCCGTCTTCAGCATCGTCCAGGCTGTGCTTTTGAATCCCTTCGCCCTCCGCGACCCCGGCCAGCTTGTTGTTATCCGCGAAACGATCGCAGAGATGCGCAACGATTACCCGATGCTCCCAGACAGCTATCTGCATTACAGGCGCCTCAAAGCAACATCGAAGACGCTGGAAGATGCGGCCATCTTTCAGGATTTCGGCG
>DASZUU010000024.1:0-42688 GCA_035547425.1 Alloacidobacterium sp.
ATCATCGAAACCCTGCGGACAGTGGCAGAAGTGAAGTCGGGTTGCAGTCCTGAAGCCATCCAGCAGTACGTAATCAGCGGCGCCAGCGGGGTCGAAGACATCCTCGGCGTGCTGTGGCTTGCCCGTCTCGGCGGTGTTGAAGTCGCCGGCAATGGCAGCGACCCCGGCCTGATGCCGGTTCCGCTCTTTGAATCGATTGAAGACCTGCGGAACGCCCCCGAAGTATGCCGCAAGCTCTGGAATCTGCCCGAATACCGCACGCTGCTTGCATCCTGGAACAATACGCAGGAGGTCATGCTGGGCTACTCCGACTCGAACAAGGACGGCGGCATGATCACCAGCACCTGGGAAATCTTCCGCGCCCACCGCGCCTTGCATGAGGTAGCGCGTGAATGCGGCGTGAAGCTGCGCCTCTTCCACGGGCGCGGCGGCACGGTGGGACGCGGCGGCGGCCCAACCCACCGCTCCATCTACGCCCAGCCCGTCGGCGGCTTTGAAGGCCCTCTGCGCATTACCGAACAGGGCGAAGTGCTCAACTGGAAATATGGCGATGTGGTGCTCGCAGAGCGCAATCTCGAGCTCATGATCGCCGCCTCGCTCGACGCTCTGGCCCGCCCCAATGCGCTCGATCCTGAAGGCCACCAGTCCGGCATTCTTTTGCCCGAATGGGAAGCCGCTCTCGAAGAACTATCCGCGAGTGCCTTTCATTTCTATCGCAGCCAGATCATCGATGACCCTGAAGTATTGAGCTATTTTGAGACCGCCACTCCGGTAGCAGAGCTCGAGCATGCAAAGATCGGCTCGCGGCCCTCGCGCCGCAGCGGCAAGCGCAGCTTTGCCGACCTGCGCGCCATTCCCTGGGTCTTCGGCTGGACGCAGAGCCGCCAGCTCGTCCCCGCATGGTTCGGCGTGGGCTACGCCATCGAGCAGTATTCCAAGAAGCCGGGCGGCGCCGGGCTTCTGCGCAACATGATGATCGAGTTCCCTCTCTTCATCGACATCATCCGCAATGTCGAAATGGCCCTGGCCAAAACCGATCTCGGCATCGCCTCGCTTTACGCCTCGCTCGTCCCGGACGTAGAAATGCGGAAGCGCGTCTTCTCCAAGATCGAAGCGGAATTCAAGCGCACCCTCGCCGCCGTGCTCACCGTCACGGAGCAAAAAGAGCTGCTCGAAAACAACCGCATGCTCGCGCATTCCATTCGCCTGCGCAATCCTTATGTCGATCCGATGAGCCTCATCCAGGTCGACCTGCTGCGGCGCAAGCGCGCAGGCGAGGATACGGATGAAATTAATCGCGCCATTGCAGGCACCATTAACGGCATCTCCGCCGGCCTGCGTAACACCGGTTGATACCCTGCGGGGGGAATGGTCGTAAAAGATACCGTCATCTAAACTGGTATTTGCCACATACTGAGACCATTCCTCCTGAACTTCCCGTCGATCTTCATCCCAGGCACCGCAGCCTGCTGCCCTTTCTTGGTCTGGCCTGCGGTGTCGGCGTCTCGAACATCTACTACAACCAGCCGCTCCTGCTCGATATGGCGCGCAGCCTGCGCATCGACCATAGCCAGCTGGGCTCCGTTGCCGTCGCAACGCAGGTGGGCTATTCCATCGGCATCCTTGCGTTCGTTCCGCTTGGCGATGTGGTCGAGCGCCGCGGGCTGATGATGCGGCTCTTTGCCGGGGTCGCCATCTTTGCCCTGCTCACGGCAGTCGCTCCCAATCTGTGGACTCTTGTCCTGGCAAGCGTTGCCCTTGGCCTTACGGCCGCCGTTACGCACGTTGTTGTGCCCATCGCGCCTGAACTAGCCGATGACGAGGAGCGCGGACGAGCCGTCGGCACTGTAATGACGGGCCTCCTGCTCGGCGTCTTGCTCGCGCGTTCGGTTTCCGGCTGGATCGCTTCGTTCTTCGGCTGGCGTGCCGTGTTTATCTTTGCAGCGGTCAGCAATGCAGCTTTTGTCCCTCTTCTATTGAAAAAATTGCCCAAGCTGCCGCCGCACCGCCCCCTACCCTACACGGAAGCGCTGCGCTCGATCTGGACGCTGATTCGCACCCAGCCGCTGCTGCGCGAGTCGGCGGTTTTGGGCGGCCTGGTCTTTGGCGCTTTCAGCGCTTTCTGGACCACTCTCGTCTTTTTGCTCGGATCGAAGCACTACCACCTGGGAGCGGGAACTGCCGGCAGTTTCGGTATCCTGGGGGCAACCGGAGCGCTGATCGCTCCGATTGCCGGGCGGGTTGCCGATAAGCGCGGCTCGCGTGCCGTGGTCACGCTGGGGCTCACACTGCTGTCTTTGGGCTTCTGCATCCTCTGGCTGCTTGGCTATCACCTCATGGGGCTGGTCCTGGGAGTCATCGTGCTCGATCTGGGCGCGCAGGCCAACCAGATTGCCAATCAGACACGTATCTTCGGCTTGGAACCAGGGGCGCGGGGGCGCATCAACACCGTTTATATGACCGCATACTTCCTGGGCGGATCGCTCGGCTCGCTTTTCTCCACTATGGCATGGGCACGCTGGGGCTGGGGCGGAGTGTGTGCTTTGGGATTAGGGTTGCTGGGATTGGCGGCTCTTCGACATGCTACCGGCGTGCGTACAGCTACGGCTTAAGCCCTCCTCCCCATTTCGCACGGATATTGTTTAATTTCAAGCACTTACAGGATTGATCCTATACAGAGATCGTTTGTTTTCAATAGCTTAGAAAAAGGTAGGAAATTTTCTCTCCCTATTTCTATTGTTTTGTGTGGCTTAGTGGGATTGAGGGCTTGACATCTTGATTCCGCATCTCGCTAAGATGTGGGCGCTTGCTGCGTTGTGCACACTACCCCACTCAAGCCAAAATCGGCTTGAATGGGGCGCCATGGAGCACGTACTTAGAAATGCATGTAGAGGCCTACTGCCGGCTCGCTGGATACGCGCCATGTATCCGTCTTAAAGATGGCCTCGCCATAATCCGGCGTGGGATGGAATAGGGCGCGGTACTGCACGCGCACGCCGAAGTGCGAGGTCAGCAACGGGAAGTCGGCTCCCAGCCCGAAGGCAATGGCCGGGCGGGCCTGCGCGCTCACTCTCTGGCCGCCGTTCAATGTTGGGGCATACAGCAATGCGCTGACGCCGGCCAGTCCAAAGGGACGGACGCCTACGACCGAGAAAGGAAGAGTCGCCAGATAGGAGCCTTCAAACTCGTGCACGTTATGCTGGACGGCAAAAGGGTAGCTGGAATAGTTATCCGCAAAACGGGTGTAGCCGTAACCGATTTCGTACCCGAGCCACGGATGATACACATGGCGAAAAGTCGCCTGTCCGCCCAGGGAGTTGCCCGGCTTCACGTCGATGCCGTTGCCGTTGGACGAACCTGTGAATTGGCCCAGGGCGCTTACGCCTATTTCACTATTTTTCAAATACGTTTGCGCGCTTGCATTCTGCGCAGACAGGGACGCTACAAGCAGCGCCGCAGCAAAAAAAGAAAACTTCAGGAAACTCCGGTACATTGCCAACATCAGCTCTCCATCTGCAATAGTAACGAAACTTGCCGCGAGATGGCAGTGACCTTTCCGGTGCGGGTTTCCGCGCAGCCCTCCGCGCTGATAAAGTCAAATTATGATCAAAGGCATCACCATAGTGCGGCAGACGGGTACTCCAGCCGTGTTCGACAAGCTGGCGAGCTTTTTTGCTGCGCTGGGATTGGAGCCTGGAAAAGGCTGGAAGGACGAGCGCAGCCGCGGCGCCTCTTTTCTGGCGCCTTTAGGCAACATTGAATTTGTGGACGGCACAACGTCAGTCCCCACCGACATTCTGATTGAAGTCACCAGCCTCGATTCCGTCCGCGAAGTTGCAAAAAACTGGCTGGCACAGAATGAAGCGTCCGGCTCGGTCAGCGAGATATCGGAAACCTACTGGAAGTCTCGCCTGTTCACGGTTGAGCTGACTGCCGGCGTTGCCTTCTCGTTCTGGGAGTGGAATGAGCCGCTGAAGGGCAAGCCTGCCGCGCTGGAAGGCGACCTGATCGCTACAGGCATGCGCTTTGCGATTGTGGTCGCGCGCTGGAATGCCGTCATTACGGACCGACTGCTGCAGGGCTCGCTCGATTGCCTGTATCGCAGCGGCGCGAAGAAGGACGATGTGGAAATTATCCGCGTTCCCGGCGCGTGGGAGATTCCTTCTGCCGCGCGCAAGGTTGCCGAGACCGGCAAAGTGGATGCCGTGATTACGCTGGGCGTTCTGCTGCGCGGAGAGACGGCGCACTACGAGGCGATCTACAACGAAGTGTCGCGCGGCATTGGACAGTCGCAGCAGGAAACCGAAATCCCGCACGCCTTTGGCGTGTTGACATGCGAAACGCTGGAACAGGCGCTGGACCGCGCGGGATTGAAAGCCGGCAACAAGGGCTTTGAAGCGGCATCGGCAGCGATTGAGATGGTTTCTCTGCACCGCAAGATCGGAGCCGGGGCATGAGCGGCCCGCGCTCTTCTTCCGTTCCGGGTAAGCGGCGCAAATCGCGCGAGCTGGCCATGCAGATGCTTTTTCAGCTCGACATGGGCAAGCAGACGCCCGACCAGGTGCGCACCACCTTCTGGAAGGCTCGCGACGAAGACGACACCGAGGTTCGCGGCTTTGCGGAAGACCTGTTTCGTGTTGCCGTTGCCAAAGAAGACGAGATAGCCGCCCTGATTGAGAACCACTCGAAGCACTGGCGGCTGGATCGCATGGCCAGCGTGGACCGCAATGTTCTGCGCATGGCTGTCGCCGAGATGCTGGGATTCTCCGGCACGCCGACACCCATCGTCATTAACGAAGCTCTCGAAATAGCGCGACGCTACTCGGCGCCTGAGTCCATTAATTTTTTGAATGGGGTGCTGGATGCCATCGCCCGTTCACGCCTGAATGCCTGAAATAGAAAATTTCGCAAAAGCATTTTTTTTCGCGAGCAAATTTTCTTCTTCGCACGTCTAAAGGGCAGTTTCCATTCGTGCGCTGAAGTGGGGCGCATCTTGATTCCGAGAAGGGATGATAGCCCTGCGTCCCAGGCATGCTGGCGCGTACGGCTTGCCATGCTTATGCATTCGCTGCTGCCGCGGTTATCGCTTGTTTGCTCTTTGCTGGTTGTGCTGCTGTTATGTCCATTCCTGCATGGACAATCTTTACCGACATCTGTATCCGGGACAGTTACAGATCCGTCGGGCGCGATTATTCCGGGCGCGGATATCACCTTTGGCGATAACAAGAGCCCTGCCCAGATCACAAAAACGGACGACCGAGGGATTTATAAATTCGAAGGAGTCACTCCCGGGCTCTATACCATCACGGCTGTGGCGAACGGCTTTGCCGGGTTCCACAAAGAAGGCATTCAGGTAAACGCTGGGCATTCGATCACGGTGAATATTTCGCTGCAGATTGACGTACAGCAGCAGCAAATCACAGTTTCCGATGATGCTGTCGATTCCAGTCCGGACAAAAACGGCGGAGCCATTGTGCTGAAGGGCAAGGACCTGGATGCACTGTCGGATAATCCGCAGGACCTGCAGACGCAGCTACAAGCCATTGCAGGTTCCGATCCGGAAAGCGGATCACAGTTTTTTGTCGATGGCTTCAGCGGAGGCAAGCTGCCGCCGAAGTCATCCATCCGCGAAATCCGCATCAATCAAAATCCATATTCAGCGCAGTATGATGCGCAAGGCATGGGCCGCATCGAGATATTTACCAAGCCGGGTACTGACAAGCTGCACGGCGATTTCTACATGAACGGCAATGATTCCTCATTTAACGCTCGCAACCCTTATGTACAGGAACAGCCGCCCTATCACTCTCTTTACGCAGAAGGAGATATCAACGGGCCGTTGACAAAGATGCTGTCCTTCTTCTTCGCTGCGGCGCGGCAATCGAGCGACAATCAGTCATTTATCAACGCTATTGTGCTCGATCAGAGCCTGCAGCCGCAGCCGCTTACGCAGGCGGTTTCCAGCCCGGCTTCGAGCCTGGAAATTGATCCTCGATTCGATTTCCAGCTCGGCAAGATTCACACCATCAGCGCGCGTTACAGCCTGAGTCAATCGAAGCAATCGAATAGCCTGGCCAGCCAGTTCTCACTGCCGTCGCAGGCAACGAGTACGAACAATACCAGCCAGACACTGCAACTGAGCGACACACAGAGCTATGGCGAAAAGCTGGTGAACGAAACACGCTTCCAGTACATTCGCAGCCGCAACACGCAGAGCGTTGCCAGCAGCGATCCCACGACGGAGGTGCAAGGCGCATTTACCGGCGGCGGCAACAATGCGGGCGAGCTGCGCGATAACCAGGACAGCTACGAACTACAGGACTATCTCTCGTTTGCGGAAGGCAATCACTTCACACGGCTGGGCGCGCGGTATCGAGCAACGCGCGATGCGAACCGGTCTACCGGAGGATTCAACGGGCAATTTGTCTTTCCATCGCTTACGACATACCAGATCACAGAGGAAAACATTGCAGCCGGCCTGGATGTGCGTGCCAATGGAGGAGGCGCCAGCCAGTTCAGCATCACCGTTGGCAACCCAAATATATCAGTGCTGATGCAGGATGTGGGCGCGTACCTGGAAGATGACTGGAAGATGCGCCCGAGCATGATGCTCAGTTACGGCATGCGTTTCGAAACACAGACGGGCATTCATGACCACGCTGATTTTGCGCCGCGCCTGAATTATGCGTGGTCGATCGGAATGAAGAAAAATAAGCCGCCATTTGCTGTTTTTCGCGCAGGCGCAGGCTTCTTCTACACGCGCTTTTCCTCGACGTACATTGCCACGGCAGAGAGACAAAATGGAGTTACCGAGCTGCAATATGTAGTGAACTCGCCTGATTTTTACCCTGATATTCCATCGACGGACAACCTCAATCCGCAGACTTCGCCGACGGTTTATCGCATCAGCCCGCTGCTGCATACTCCATACACGATTCAGGAGAGCCTCTCGCTGGATAAGAATTTTGCCAAGCATATGAATGTATCGATGAACTACATTCATGCGCGCGGCGTTGATCTTCTGCTCACGCGCAACATCAATGCGCCTCTTCCCGGAACTTACAATCCGGCTGACCCGGCCAGCGGGATTCGGCCGCTCGGCGGCAACCAGAATATTTATGAGTACGAATCGGAAGGCGCGTCGAAGCGGAATCGGCTGTTTATCAATGCCAGCCTGCGCACGAAGCCGGTCGTTCTTTTTGGCTTCTATATGCTGGGATTCAGCAAGGCGAATACTTCCGGGGCGGGCAGCTTTCCTTCCAATCAATACGATCTGGATCAGGATTACGGGCGGGCCGGCAATGACATCCGCCATCGTCTTTTCCTAGGCGGATTCGCGCACCTCCCATGGCATCTTATGGTGAGCCCATTCGTGATTTACCAGTCAAGCTCGCCGTTCAACATCACGATTGGCGAAGACCTGAATGGAGATGCGCAGTTCAACGATCGACCCGCGTTTGCGACTGACCTCAGCCGTCCGAGCGTATATCGCACGAAGTGGGGGAATTTTGATGCCGATCCGCAGCCGGGGCAGAAAATCATTCCTATCAATTACGGGACCGGCCCGGCATATTTCACTGCAAATTTGCGCGCAGGCCGAGGGTTCTCCTTCGGGCCCGTGGTTCCTGACAACAGCCCGCCGCCTGCTCCGGCTGCCAACACCAAAGCTGCACCTAAGAAGAAAGAGGTGGAACATCGCTATAGCCTCAACTTCAACGTAGCAGCACAAAATGTTTTTAATTACGTGAATCCGTCACAACCGGTGGGGGTGCTTACATCGCCGCTGTTTGGTCAATCCACAGCGCTCGCAGGGGTCTTCTCTTCGAGTACGGGAAATCGCACGATTTATCTCGATATGGGATTCAGTTTTTAAACTTTTCTCTTTGTCACCGTATCGCTCAACGGGACGACATCGATTACGTTTAGACACCGACAAGCCGCAGAAATTATTATGGCTGCCATGTCATCTACACGTCGGGAATTTCTGCGCAATAGTGCTCTGGCTGCTGCCTCTGCCGTGGCTGTGCCTTCTCTTTTCGCTAAAAGCGGAAAACCTTCGCCGATTCAGCTCGGCATGTGCAGCTACACATTTCGTGAGTTTGACCGGGCTCACGTGATCCAATTCATGAAACAGCTGAATGTTGCCAATCTCAATGCAAAGGATGCGAAGGACCATCTGCCGATGGCATCGCCGGAGGCGGAAGAAAAGGCTGTCGCTGACTATAAAGCTGCCGGCATCCATCTGACAGCGGTGGGCACGGTGTACTTTCCAAAAAACGAAGATGACGACATTCGCACGCGGTTTGAATACGCAAAGCGGGCCGGGGTAAAGGTGATTGTTGCCGGCGATCCGACGCCGGACTCTCTGCCGCGCATCGAGAAGTTCGTAAAGGAATATGACATTCGCCTGGCCATTCATAACCATGGGCCGGAAGACAAAATCTGGCATTCGCCGCTGGATGTTCTTGAGGCAGTGAAGAACCTGGACCCGCGCATGGGTTGCTGCATCGATGTAGGCCACACGGAACGCGCAGGGACAGACGTGGTGAAGGCGATTCACGAGGTAGGACCACGCGTTTTCGATGTGCACATGAAAGACCTGGCCGATCTGAAAGTGAAAGAGAGCCAGGTGCCGGTGGGCGAGGGCAAGATGCCGGTTCGTGAGATATTCGAGGCGCTTATCGCGATCAAGTACAAGGGCTTTGTCGATTTAGAGTATGAGATTCACGGAGATGATCCGATGCCGGGAGCTACGGAAAGCATCAACTACATGCGCAAGGTGCTGGGAGAGATGGGCTACCGGGCCTGATGAATTTTGTTCAGGCTTTTTTCGGAACCGAATGCGGCACAACCGCGGTCGCTCGTTTGCGGCCGCGATTGGGAGCCAGCAAGCGCATCGTGATCCAGAAGGCCGGTATAAGAAATATGGTAGAGCCGAAGACCCACATGAATGCCCCGGCAGCTACCTGGTCGCTGAGGGCGCTTACGCCTAATGGATTTGTCTGTGCCGCGTAGGTTGGATAGATCGGCCGCCCGGAGAAGCAGAGAAAAGCTGAGAGCCCGGTGTTGATCAGGTCCGAAGTCAGGATATAGGGAAGCAGCATCCAGCTGAGCTTACGGTTGCGTGTGGGCCAGGGACGCAGGATCGGCCACCAGAAAAGAATGCTTGTGAAGAAGAAGCAGGCGTGTTCCACGTTATGCCAGTTTTCGGAACGCAGCGCCAGTTCGTACGCGGCGGGAACATGCCAGCCGATATAGGAAATATTCATCAGCAGCCAGGCTGGTTTCCGCTGCGTGAGAAAACGACCCAGATGCTTGAGCCAGTGAAGCCGAAATATGGGCCCCATTACACCGCGAATGAAGAAGCGCGGCAGGCCTCGCAATAGCGGAACCTGCGGCGACCCCAGCAACAGAAGAGGCGGCGCAACCGACATAAAGAGAAAATGCTGCACCATGTGCGCAGTGAGCAAACGGTCATCCAGAGTATCGAAGGGAGAGGCCACTGCAAGGAAGAGCGCGCCCAAACCGCACAGAAAAGACCCCAGACGCCACTCCGGAAACTGCTCAGGGCGGGTGCGGCCAATCAATAACCAGCCACGGATATAGATCAAGGCGGTGACAAGCAGCGCCAGTGTTGTCAGGGGAGGAATGTCCCAGTTGCGAAGGACGGATTGAAGCTCTGGTGACATCAAAAAATCTATGGCATTTTACTTGCGGGCGTCATCTGCATTCTTTTTGCATGAAGAAGGATGTCAACTTAGCCATCATCGTTGTGGTCCTCTCTCCTGCTGGTCGGCAGAAGACGAAGCTACTCTTCGCCCTGTCCTGGTGAAAGCAGCAGCGATAGATTCACTGCCGCTCTCATCCTATCGGTTATTGCGCAGGTGCTGCATTCTGCGCCTGCTGCGCCGCATTGGCCGCGCTCGGCTGATTTGCGGGCTTCAGTGTTTCCAGGAAGCGCACCAGAGCTGTGACCTCGGGCGGGCTTAAGGTCTTGCCATAGGCTGGCATGTTGCCGCCGCCCTGAAGAACCTGGCGGATAAGCTGATCCTCGGTTAAACGGGTGGCTACAGTATCGAGCGCCGGACCACGCTGCCCACCGGAACCGCCGACAGAATGGCAATTGCGGCACTGCTTGGCCTGAAAAACGACCGCGCCCTGACGCTCCAGCGGAGTTGCGCTATGTATGAGCTTAGGCGGCACAGGATCGCCACTCCAGGCGTCCATGATCGGGCTCCAGGGTGTGAAGGTAGCCAGATGAGTGAAGATTCCCCATGATACTGCGACCATGACCAGCACCAGCACAGCGACCGGGCGGCGATACCAGCTCTTTTCCCCTTCTCCGGCCACCAGCGGCAGCGCCAGCAGAATGCAGATACCGATAACCGGAGCAACGAGGACGAACGGGGTCTCGAGGCTTGGCGGGAGGTAGGAGAGAACTGCGTACAGCCACAGGAAAAAGAAGTCCGGCTTCGGGGCTGTTTGAATGATGGTCGGATCAGGCCGTCCGCCTGGGCCATACGGCCCGAATACGTAGGCGCATACGGCAACCGCGGCCAGAATTGCAGCGGAAAAGAAGAGATCCTTCCAGAAGGCGTCCGGCACGAAGGGAACGCCGTCCTTGTGGGTCATCTCGCTGTATTCCTGGATATAGGTGCTGCGGCGAACAACGCGGCCCGGCATAGGCCATTCGTTGATGCCGAGCTTGAGAACCATCCAGACATGCAGGCCGGTGAAGGCAAGCATAGCGCCGGGGATAACGAAGACATGCAATGCAAAGAAACGGGAGAGCGTGGCGCCGCCGATAATCGGGCCACCCAGCAGGAGGTTAACCAGCGGGCCGCCAATCACAGGCACGCGGCTGGCGATGGATGCGCCGATGCCGAGGCCCCAGTAAGCATCCTGGTCGAAGCGCAGCACCTGGCCGGTGAAAGCCATGCCGAGCGTCATGAGCAGCAGGAAGACGCCGACGATCCAGGTAAGCTCGCGGGGAAATTTATAAGCGCCGAAGATAAAGACCTGGGCCATGTGGATGAGCACGACGGCGACCATGAAGTTCGATCCCCAGCCGTGCATGGCGCGCAGGAACCAGCCAAGCTGCAGCTGGTGGTTCAGCATGTCGAGGCTCTTCCAAGCTTCGCTGGCGGAAGGCACATATACGAGCGCCAGAAGGATGCCGGTCGCGATCTGCAGAAAGAGCAGTGTCATGGCAGCGCTGCCGAAGACATACCACCAGCTGGCGGTGCTGCGCGGAACCGGGTGCAGAACCGCTTCCTTGACGGGAGCTTCGAGTTGCACGCGCGTCTCGAACCAGTTGTAGAGCTTCTTTATCCGAGACATGGAGACTTCCCTTTCCCGAGGCTTGCCTGTTCCGCGAGCGTCGGCATGAGGCCGGCATTGATGTGCAGCTCGTTATTTACCAGCTTGTAGTCGTAGGTAAACAGGCCGCGTTCCGGAGGACCTGAAGCCCGCTCGCCATCGGCATAATAAACGCCGCCATGGCAGGGACACATAAAGAGCTCTGACTGGGGAAACCAGCGAACCGGGCATCCCAGATGGGCGCAGTTAATGGCAAAGACCTGAAATGTATCGGACGCCGTACGGCGCACCCAGCAGGGAGTCTTGGCGGTATCTCCATCCTGCGGCTTCTTAAACGGATTCACGAATTCGGCCAGCCGCGTCTGCCCAACAGGAAACTGGTTGAGGCTTCCGAGAGATATCCACTGATTGTATGCGCTCTTTTTCTTGATCGGAGACAACAAGTATCCGATGACCGGCACCGTGACTGCAGCGGCAACGATGCCGTTGAAGACAAATCCGATGGTCATCAGCAGCGTTCGCCGCGTTACTTTTTTCTCTTCACTCATACATTTTCCTTCTACTGCTGCGACGGGTAGGGCTGGCCGGGCGTTTTCTGCCGCTGGCTTGATATCCATGCCACCACATCGGTTACATCCTGATCGCTCATCGGGTGCCCGGGCTGCGCGTTGCGCCAGTCAGGATGCCCGATATCGGGCCGCCCGGCGATGATGATGGCCCGGAGCGCCTGGTCGCTCATCAGCGCGAGATAGGAGCCATCGGTCACAGAACTGGGCTTCGATTTCTCCCCCTGCGTGCCGGTGGTGTGGCAACTGGAGCAGTAGGTGATAAAGGCCTGCTGCCCGTGCGCTGCATCTCCGGTCTTCCCGGCTACATATGGCGGCACATTGGTTCCGTCCAGTAATCCGGCCTTGTACCAGCGCGCGCGCATGCCGCTGACAAGGATATTCACCTGCTCATCGGTCAGCATACCGCCAGCGCTCTTAGCGAAGGCGGGCATCAGCGTGCCTTGCTCGCCGTTGGAAATCACGTCGCGCATCATCGCTTCATTGGCAATTGCCTGGTACTCAGGATTCGCAAGGGCGATGGCCGCGCCGTGCTGTCCGTCTGCGCCGTGACAGCCTGCGCAGTTTTTTGAGTAGAGGACGGAGAAATCCTTCACATCTTCGGGGCGGTTGTCCTCGGAAGTTTGTGGCCTGCCGGAATAGCGCTGGCAACCCAATGCGGCAAAAACGCAGAAAAGAAGAACGCTGCCATAGAGTCTACGAACACGCATCAGTGGCGATCCTCTCCTTCTCCTGCATGCAGGCCCGAGGCCTCGATGCCCATGCGTAACACGAAGGGCATGGACTGGCCGGTGCGAATCTTATTCTGGCGGGCGACGACATAGCCGGCCACCAAACCGAAGGCCACCTGCGAAACCACGAACCATCCCCAGTCAATGCGCTGATCGAGCACGGGATTGATAACACCGAGTGTCGAGTGCAGCAGGCCTGTCCAGAGCAGGGGGGCAATGATGCCGCCCAAGATCATCGGATGGCGCGGCAGCATGGGCAGCATGGCGCCATACAGCAGGCCTACCAGCAGGCTGGCGGCAACGTGGATGATGGAGGCAACGATGAGGCCTTGCAGATGGAAGGTCGCAATATCCTGCGTGGTGGGATTGGTCCAATTCGCAACGCCGGCCCCGCCAAGAAGGTTTACCGGATACCAGATGCTGTGATGGCTCAGGATGCCGTAGAGCAGAGCCGGAAAGATCATGGCGATGCCGCCGGCAATGCCGCCTTTGATTCCGGAAAGCACAGGATACGTCTCGATGGGAAGATGCGCGCGGTGCTCTTCGCTGATTTCGATGCGCGTGACGTGCGTACGCGTCGAGGCAATGGTAATGTCATGCACTTCGACCGGAATATCCTCATGCGCTTCGTGCGGCAATACCTGCCGGAACCAGCCCACGCAGGCAGTAATGAGGAGTATGGCGCCAAGGACGCTGACCAGAGCGTTCGTCACCAATCCGGCAAAGATCAGCGTCGCGCCAAAAGCCAGCACGATGGGCCAGGCGGTGGGAGCAGGCAAGTGAATGGTTTCACTGTGCGTGCCTGAATGAGATTGTTCGTGCGTTTCCATATCTCTCTCGCTAGCGGCCCAGAACATAGACAACGGTGAAGACCACGATCCACACCGCGTCGACGAAGTGCCAGTACAGAGCCAGAACCTGAATGCGTTCGGCGTGTTCCTTGCGCACGTGACCGGTGATCGTAAACAGCAACACAGTCAGAAGCGCGATCAATCCAATGACGACGTGCGAAGCGTGCAATCCAACAAGTGAATAGAAGGTGGTGCCGAAAAGATTCGTGCTGATCGTCAGGCCGTCTTGATAGATCAGCTTGTGCCATTCCATGCCGGTGCCGACGAGGAAAATTGCACCCAGCACAAAGGTCAAAGCCCACCATAATCCGAAGGTCCTCACCTTGCCGCGCTCAATGGCATGCTCAGAGAGCCAGATGGTAAGGCTGCTCGAAAGCAGGCAGATGGAGTTGAAGATCGGAATCTCCAGCACTTCCCGCGGGGTCGGCCCATAGAGGCTCTTGCCGATATTGTAGATATAGGCCACGACAAAAATAGTGAAGATGGCCGATTCGGCAAGAATGAGACAGAACATGGCTACGCGCCCCTTTGAGGGCTGTACCCATGCCTGTTCCGTCTCATGTGCAATTGCAACTGTGCTCATCGCGTCAAATCCTCACTCATATTTCCAGTCCGGATCTTCCGGATGCTTCAAATCCCACAGCGGACGGCGGCTGGTGACCACCGGATCGGTTGCGAAGTTATAGGACGGCGGCGGCGAGGGCGTTGCCCATTCAAGCGTCCATGCATCCCACGGATCGTTGCCCGCCAGCTTTCCTTTGAAGTATGACCAGATCAGGTTCACAGCAAAGATCAACACGGCGATGGCCTGGATGAATCCGCCGATAGAGACGATGGCGTTCCAAGTTCCCCATCCGCGATTGGCTTCATACGTATAGATCGATCGCGGCATGCCCAGCAGGCCGGGGATATGCATGAAGTCGAATGTCACGTGAAAGCCGAGAACAAAGAGCCAGAAGTGCCACTTGCCCAGCGTCTCGCTCAACATACGCCCGGTAACCTTGGGATACCAGTAATAAATTCCGGAGAAGATGCAGAAGACGATTGCGCCCACGAGCACATAGTGAAAGTGCGCAATCACAAAATAGGAATTGTGCAGCTGCCAGTCCCATGGAGCGACCGACAGCATGATGCCGGTAAGCCCAGCCAGAAGAAACTGCACGACGAAGGCTGTCGCAAAAAGCATGGGGGTAGCGAAACGAATCTTTCCGCCCCACATGGTTGCGAGCCAGTTGAAGATTTTGATGCCCGTCGGGATGCCCACCAGCATGGTGGAGAGGACGAAGAAAGCATTGCCCACCGAGGTCATGCCGATGGTGAACATGTGGTGCGCCCAGACGCCGAGGCTCACAAAGGCAATGCCCACCGAAGCCGCGACCATGGCCGGATACCCGAAAATCGCCTTGCGGGAAAAAACCGGAATCACTTCATTAGCGATGGCGAATGCCGGAAGCACCAGCACGTAGACTTCCGGGTGTCCGAAAATCCAGAAGAAATGTGCCCATATGATGGCCGAGCCGCCTGCCTGCGTGTCGAAGAAATGGCCGCCGAGATAACGGTCGATCAGCAGCATGACCTGTGCGGCGGTCAGCGGAGTGATGGCAAGCAGAGCCAGGAAGGACGTCACCATGTTCAGCCAGACCAGCAGCGGCAGCCGCATCAGCGTCATTCCCTTGCAACGCATGCAGAGCGCGGTGGCAATGACGTTGACCGAAGCGCCGATGGTGCCGAATCCGGTAATGATCAGCGAAAGCGCCCAGTAGTCAGGGCTATGGCCGGGAGAGAAGGCGCGCTCCGTAAGCGGCGCATAGGCCCACCACATCGTATCGGGCGCATTGCCCGCGCCATAAAGACCGTTACCGCCGATAAAGCTGTAATACAACAGCAGGCCGCCGAAGAACGTCAGCCAGAAGCTGAGCGCATTCAAGCGGGGGAAGGCCATGTCGCGCGCGCCGATCATGAGCGGGATCAGGTAGTTTGCGAATCCAAAAATGTATGTCATGCCCACGAGAAAGACCATCGTGGTGCCATGCATCGTAAAGAGGCGGTTATAAACCTGCGGGGAGATGATGTGCAGATTCGGCTGAAAGAGCTGAATACGGATCAGGATTGCCTCGACTCCACCCACCAACAGAAAAAAGATGGAGTAAAGCATGTAGAGAATGCCGAGCTTCTTGTGATCGACCGTGACCACCCAACTATTTAGCCATTCAAGGATAGCGGCTTGCGACCAGCGTTGCCGGGGAGCCGCCTCCAGCGAGCCAGGCATTGGATATGTCGAGTCTGCCATCGTCGATTTCACTCCTCATCAAAAACAAATACGGTAGGCGCAGAAAGCTTCAGCGCAAAGTTTCCAAATATGCCGTTACCTGATCGAGCTGCTGATCGTTCAACTGCATTGCCGGCATGAGCGAACCCGGTTTGTACGTGTCGGGGTTACGAATCCACTCACGCAGATGCTCCGGGGTATTCGATATTGCGCCGGAGGCCAGGGTTTCGCGACTCATTAGATGTGTCAGGTCAGGTCCAAAGCGACCAGTGGCTACGGTTCCATTTACCGTGTGGCAATTCATGCAGGCCTGCGTCTCGAAAATATGGCGTCCTTCGGAAACGCGATCATCGGCAACCGCCCGCTGCTGCTGATTCTTGACCCATGCAGCAAATTGCTCCGGTGTGTCCACATAGACGCGGAGGAGCATCTTGGCGTGCTGCACGCCGCAGAACTGCGCGCATTGCCCCAGATACACACCGGGGTGCTGGGGATCGATCCATAATTCGTTCACATGGTTCGGGACCACATCCGTCTTTCCGGCAAGCTGCGGAACCCAGAAGCTGTGAATGACATCGGCTGAAAGCAACTTGAGGAATGTCGGCTTCGGATCCTGCGGACTGCTGAGCGGAACATGCAGCTCGTTCACCGCGCGGATACCAAATGCCGGGTAGTTGAACTCCCACCAATACTGATGGCCCACAACGGTAACGTCCAAAGCAGACTTTGGCTTCGGAGCATCCTGCACGGCAAAGATCATGCGCGCCGTCGTCAAGAACAGCACTACCACGATCAATATAGGGATCACCGTCCAGGCCAGCTCTACCTGTGTCGATCCGTAAATCTGCGCAGGCTCACTGATATCGTCCTGTCCATGCTGATGGTATCGAAAAACCACATAAGCAAGCAGGCCGGCGACGGTGACAAAAATTGCCCCCGTAATCGTGAGAACAAACAACGAAAGCTGGTAAATAGAGGTAGCCGGCGTGGAAGCAGGCGCAAAGATGCTGGGCGTGGCGCGTGGGCCCTCAGCAAACAAAACATGCGCCGCAAGAAACACTGCCGGCAAGCACAGGCTCTTTGCAGCACAACTTACGCACCTAAAGCATTTTGCGAGCATCGTTTCTTAATTTCCTTCGCCGCGCCAGACGGCAGAATTGGCAATCAGAGCGAATGACCAGTATGAGGCTTAGGCGTACTAGAAGCGCGATTCTAGCACAGTTCGCGAAGCCTTACCCTCAAGGGCAGGCCATCAAATATAGACTTAGACACGATCGCAACCACCTCTTTCCAAAGGGGCGCAACCAACTAAATACTATGTTACCAGCAGAATCGCCTGTGTGGTGTGACGGCCATCACAAGTGAAAGAAAAAAATTGCCCATAAGATAACCCGGCGCGTACTTTGCGCTCGATGCAGAGCTATATTGGCCCATAAGTCGTGCGCCTAAGCAGTGTCGCAAACTTGCTTTATCGGCAGGGTCACTCTTCTGCTTTATTCAATAGCCGTCATCGGGACACGTATCGATGCGCGATAGCGATCACCACGATAGCGCGAACAGGCCGCTTCGACCGGGGTTTCCTGCGTCGTCATGATAATGCGGGTAATCGACAAGATGCTGGCTTTGCGGGGAATCGTCAGCAACTCCGCTTCTTCTTTTGTTGCCGGCAGAGCTTCGATCACCTCGTCCGCATAGCCGACACGTACGCCGTAGCGCTCGCGGAGTGTCTGATACAGCGAGTGTTTGGCAAAATCAATGCGATCCAGGCCGGGAAACTGCTTCAAAGGAATATGCGAATCCTCTATCGCCATCGGGATGCCGTCTGCCAGCCGCAAGCGGCGCAAGTGCAGTATCTTGTCATCTGCATTGAGCTTCAGGCGTTGCACCAGGTCTTCATTCGCTGCGATCACGGTCTGCTCCAGCAGTTTTGAGCTGGGCTTCATGCCGCGCTGGCGCATGTCTTCCGTGAAACCCTGAAGGTGCATGATGTTTTTTTCGAGCTTCGGACGAGTAACGAATGTGCCGCGTCCCTTTTCGCTGAAAGCGTAGCCGCTGGTCTTCAAACCATGCAACGCCTGCCGGGCTGTCATGCGACTTACCTGGTAGTGGCGAGAAAGCTCTTCTTCGGAAGCAAGCGGATCGCCTTCCGACAATTCACCGGACTGTATTTTTTCCATCAATGCCCGCTGAATTTGAAAATAAAGCGGGATAAATCCGTTCTTATCCAACGGATGCGATATAGCTTCGCTACGCGTACGGCTTTTCGGCACCTTTACTCCCTCAGCTTGAACATTTCATCCTGCTGCATACAAATGTTTTTGCTTGTGCAGCCAAATCGAAAGATTACAGTCCATCGGTTAATATGCTTTCACAACAGCAGCTCTATATGACAACATCTACCGCGTTTCCGGCCACTTTAAAAAATAAACTTATCGTCTCATGCCAGGCATTCCCTGGAGATCCGCTGGATGACGATGAAACTCTGCGGCGCATTGCCCTGGCTGTCATACGCGGAGGAGCGGGCGGTCTGCGCGCCAATGGCGCCGGTTGCATTGCCGCCTGCAGGCGAGATACCGATCTTCCCATCATCGGCATTTTTAAGCGGTATGAAGGCTCTGAGCCGCACATCACGCCCACTTTCGCCTCAGCCAGGGAAATAGCCGAAGCAGGAGCCGACATCATCGGGGTGGATTGCAGCTCGCGCAGGCCTTCATCTTCCGAGCCATGGCCGAATTTAATGATGCGTATACAGTCAGAGCTTTGCCGCCCCGTGCTCGCCGACATTGCAACCTTCGACGAAGCCGGCGCGGCGGAACAAGCCGGAGCCAGCGCCGTGGCAACGACCATGTTCGGATACACGCCTGAAACGAATGGCCAGCGCTCGGTGAATTGGGCTTTGGTCGAGCAGCTTGCGAAATCTCTGCGCATTCCAGTGATTGTGGAAGGCCATGTGCGCCAGCCGTCCGATGTTCGACGAGCCTTTGACCTGGGAGCCTTTGCGGTTGTTGTCGGAGCAGCGATCACCCAGCCCTCCGCCCTTACACGGAGTTTTGCCAGCGCCATTCCCGGCTGATTTAGAGCCGGATATTCCGCCAGGAGCCGTTCTACGCTACTCACGCATTTGCAATTACTTACACCCTGCAAAAGAAAGCTTCTCCTGCCCGCCGATTTATCTCACCTATAGTTTTTTCTTCTAACCGTAACTTTTTGCTTGCTAGCTAGTACAGTTGTCTATACATTATGTCCAATCTGAACGCCAGTCATTTTTGATGCGTCTGGAAAATTTCAATCCGAGCCGCACAGCGGGCGCAGTTCCGCAGCGGCGCTTTATACACCAACTTTCTAGTCGGAGGTCCCACCTATGCGAACACGCAACATGCTCGTTTGTTGCCTGTTGCTACTACTGTGCGGCTCTATAGCATTTGCCCAGACGATTACCGGATCAGTTACCGGCACCGTCACGGATCCAAGCGGAGCAGCAGTCAGTGGCGCAACCGTCACCGCTACCAACACAGCAACCGGTGTTTCGGCGCCTACTCAAACTAATAGTGCAGGCGTTTATACACTGCGCTTTCTTCCCATCGGACAATACAAGGTCACGGTCGAAGCTACGGGTTTCGATAAATCAACCACGGAGCCCTTCGCTCTTGAAGTTGCGCAGGAAGCGCGCATCGATGTGAAACTCACTGTCGGCCAGGTCAGCCAGAGCGTTACCGTGACCGGAGCTGCGCCTATTCTAAACACTCAGAATCCGACAACCGGAGATACAATCACTGCTGAGACTGCCACAGAAGTTCCATTGCAGGCGCGTAACTTCTCATCGCTTTCGTTATTGGTTGCCGGCGCAATTACCACAAATCCAATGGCTCAGAACAGCATCAAGCGTTCTGCATACAATGGCGGCTATTTCCAGAATGGCAATCGCGAACAAACCAACAATTACACGCTGGATGGCGTGGACATCAATGAATCCATCGATAACTATATCGGCTACAGCCCGAATGTTGACGCGATCGGAGAAATGAAGATCATTACCGGTGACGCCACAGCCGAGTATGGCAACGCGAACGGCGGCCAGATCGTCATGGTCACAAAGAGCGGCACAAATCACTTCCATGGCAATGCATTCTGGTTTCTGGAAAACCAGAACCTTAACGCCGACAGCTGGCTCAATAAGCACACTTCAGGAACGCCTCTGCCAGTCAGCCCCTTTAACCGAAGCCAGTTTGGCGGCACATTCGGCGGGCCGATCAAACGCGACAAGCTTTTCTTCTTCGCGGATTATCAAGGTGGACGCCAGCACACAAGCACGACAGAAACGTTTACTGTTCCAGATGCCGCCATGCGCGCAGGATACAATCCGTCGACGGGTCAAACTGTAACCATTACGAATCCCGCAGCCAAGTATCTGCTGGCGCATCCGGAACTTTATCCTATGCCGAATGCTCCAGGAAATCTGGCAGCAGGCGCTTACCTGGCTTCCGACAATTATGTCGGAGTCGCAAAGCAGTTCGTGCAGAACGATCAAGGCGATGTAAAAGTCGACTGGCAAGTTCGCCAAAGCGACCTGCTGTCAGGCCGCTTTACCATGGGCCGTCAAACAGACGGCAACAGCACTGTAAGTATGGCGACGGAGTTTCCGCAGAATAACTCCAACCCCTATACAGGCTTCGCCATCAACTGGACGCATACTTTCTCTTCTAACGTAGTGAGCGAAGCGCGTGCCGGATATGGCCGCCCGCGCTATACAGAACTGCCTGTCGACATCGCAGGACACTTTGGATTGAACGGAAATCAAACACTCGGTATTCCAGGAACACAAGGCTTACCCGGTTTCAGCACTTTTGTCTTCAGTGGCGGAACCAAAGTAACTCCAATTGGTGGCGCAGGCGGAAACAATGACGGCAGCAACGGCGGCATTGCTTCTGACAGCATCATTAATACTTTTGTCTATGGCGATAACGTTAGCTGGCAGTTGGGCCGACATACTCTGAAGTTCGGCGGCCAGGCTCTTCGTTACCAGCAGAACCGCTACTATTCGGGTAATGATGGCGCTTTGGGTCAATTTGGGTATACCGGCAATTTCACAGGCGATAGCTGGACCGATTTCCTTACCGATACTGCATTTTCTTTTGGCCAGGGAGAAAGTGTCGTGAACCGCTGGGGCCAGCGTCAATGGCGCGATGCTCTTTTTATTCAAGACGACTGGAAGGTCATGCCCAATCTGACTCTCAACCTGGGCATGCGCTGGGAATGGGATCAACCCCTCTACGAAGTCAACAACAAACAGGCGAATATCGATATCAACACCGGCCAGATCACCTATGCGGGCGTAAACGGCGCGAGCCGGGCGCTGTATAAGTCTTTCTGGGGCGGATTCATGCCTCGGGTTGGATTTGCCTTCACTCCAGATGGATTCCATGACCGCTTTGTAGTTCGTGGCGGCTATGCGATCACCAATTTTATGGAGGGAACAGGCGCCAATCTGCGCCTCACGCTTAACCCACCATTCTTTATCGACTCCTCCGAGCAATCGGATGGCACTACGACCTATAGCGTCACCAATGGATTCCCACGCCCCGCGGATCCCACTGTATTCGCAGGTAACGTCCGCGCGTGGCAACCAAATCTAAAACCCGCGCTGATTCAGCAGTTCAACCTGACTACAGAAACCCAATTCGGCAATGACCTGTCTTTAGTGGTGGCCTACCTGGGTCAAACTGGAAACCACCTGGTTGACCCTCGCGAAGGAAATCAGGCTTTTTGTTCGCGGGTTGCCATCCCTAGCCAACCACAATCTCCCTGCCCACTGCCGTTGGCAAAGTATCCGCTTCTAAGTCAGGTAAGCCAGGTAAGCTATACCGAATCGGAAGCCATGATGAACTACAACGCTCTGCAGGCATCGCTTCGTAAGCGCACCAGCAACGGCCTTGAGTTCCTGGCAAACTACACGTATAGCAAATCGCTCTCAAACAATCTCGGCTATTATGGTGCAGGCGGTGTTTCTTCACAATCTGCATATTGGCAGGATGCCTACAACGGCGGGGGAGATTACGGCCCTGCATTTTTTGACGCAAAGCATATTTTCTCCTTCTCGGGTTATTATGACCTGCCCTTCGGACGCGGAAAAATGTTCGGCGGAGGCATGAACCGCGTTGAAGATATGTTGGTTGGGGGATGGAAAGTAGGCGCTATCGCCAGCCTGCATTCCGGTTTTCCTGTAACCATCAGCTCCAACCAGTTCTATAACGCAAACCAGCGCACCAACCGAGCCAATCATTATCGACCGTTGAAGATTCGCGGCCGATCTACCGACAAGTGGTTTGGCACGGATGCTTCGGCTACTCCCTGTGCAAGCGATGCAGAAAACGCCAGCTCAGTCTGCGCGTATGGAGCAGAGTCGTCCACCGGCTTTGGAACTGCTCGTGTCGGCTCTGAGCGCGCACCCAGTTTCAAAGATTTCGATATGGCAGCCAGCAAGCGTTTTGCCATTACGGAAGGGAGCAATCTGGAATTCCGTGCGGATCTCTTCAATATTCTGAACACGGTAAGCCTGGGGCCGCCGGACCAGAGCGTTTCCGATAGCAACTTCGGCCAGATTACCAGCACCAACTCCACGGAACGTCAGATTCAGCTCGCGCTGAAATATACGTTCTAAACCATGTCATGTCTCCTTAAGGGAGCGCGGATTTTCGTCCGCGCTCCCCTTTTTTATTTCTAAAAAACCTCTCTAGTTGTACATACAGGTTTAATTGAGAGAAAATAAGAATCAGCACCTTCGGAGACACCCACCTCATGCCGCAATCTCTTGATGCAAGAACTTTTCCCCACGCCATGCTGCGTGAGATTTATGAACAGCCGGAAGCCCTGGCAGCCACGATTCGCAACTATGTCAAAGATGGCGCGCTCAACCCTGAAGCCTTCGCCGCCGTCGCTGAAGCGTTGCGTGGCCACCAACGCGTTGTCATTGCCGCCAGCGGATCGAGCCGTCATGCCGGCCTGGCCGGGGAAATCATGCTCGAAGACCTGGCAGGGCTGACTGTGGATGTGGAGTATGCCAGCGAATATTGCTACCGCTCGACTCACACTTTGCAGGATCCAGGGGTCATCGTCATCTCGCAATCGGGCGAAACCGCCGATACGCTCGCTGCGCTGCGCGAAGGCAAGTCGCGCGGGCTGTCCACGGTAGCGATCACCAACAATGCGGCATCGACGATGGCGCGTGAAGCGGACGCCTCCCTTCCAACAATTGCCGGAAAAGAAAAAGCCATTCCTGCGACGAAAAGCTTCACCACTCAATTAGTAGTTCTCTACCTGCTTACGCTTTCCATGTCTCGCCTGCGCGGCAGGATGACGGCGCACTCGGTTTCCAGCCTGATTGAGCAATTGGAAAAACTACCCTCCTTGCTGGAAGCCGCGCTGCCCGAATGGGAAAAGCAATTGCGTACGATAGCGGAGCACACGCATCATGCACGCGGCTTTCTCTACCTGGGCCGGGGCATTCATTACGCCATGGCTCGCGAAGGCGCTCTGAAGCTGAAGGAATCGGCGTATGTGCAGGCCGAGGGCTACCCCGCCGGAGAGCTGAAACATGGCCCGAATGCGCTGGTCAGCAAGGATGCGCCGCTGGTGATGATTGCCACACAGGACCGCAACGATCCCGATTCCGTGCTGCGCTATGAAAAGACACTGCAGCTGATGCGCGACATGCAGGAGCAGGGGGCGGAGATCATCGCCCTCGCATCCGAAGGAGATACCGAAGTGCCGAAACACGCGCGCTTCACGATCTCCATTCCGGATTCGAGCGAGTATCTGCTTACGATTCTGGAAGTTGTGCCGTTGCAGCTATTGGCCTACTTCACTGCGGTCCTTCGCGGCATCGATGTCGACAATCCCCGCAACCTGGTCAAGGCTGTCGTACAGGAATAACGCGCTAGAACGGCATACGGGCGCTGAAGACGAGCCCATGGTTGTAGCTGTGATACTCGGATGTGGCGATCTGTATGCCTGCGCCCAGAGTCACTCCAATTCGCTTGTGCAGTCGCTGGCGATAAACGATGCCCGGCATGGCGAAATTCTGTATCTTGCCATCGTTTGGGCCGCCTTTGTAAAAAGTTGTGTTGAATTCCACTTCCGGCCACCAGTGCCCGTCTGTCTTCATCTGCAGCGCGGTATTCCATGCGATCGGGCGCCCGAGTTTCTCCGTATTGGCGACAGGCAGCGTGGCTCCCAGCGTCGATTGTACGTCGAAGGGGCCGATCCCCTTTCCTATAGCGAGAGTAGGCGAAATGGAAGCATCCGTGCTCCCATTGCTGTAGCTTCCGGTAGGAATGCTGCCGCCAAGAAATGCAGTCACAATGGCGCTCTTATGCTCCTCGTTGCTCGCGTAGAAGCGATACTTCATCACAAACGTCGTGTCTCCGAAGCCGTCTTTTCCGGCAGGCGTGTTGTGCTGGATATATGGAGGCACATTAAAAAGCAATTCAATTCTTCGCGCCGGAATTAATTCCAGCCCTTTGCCGTTGCCGTAGTTCCAGGTGTCGGTATGCGTGGGAGTGATCTGTCTTACGAAATCGGTACGAAACTCCTGCTCCAGGCGCGGCGTTACGGTTGCTAACGGTGTTACCCAATGCGGCTGTTCTGCCTGTGTGCGGTTTACGCGATCCTGCCATTTGTCGATAAACGATTGCTGCGCGTGCGCTGCATGGGCGGCTCCTAACCACGTCGTAAAGGCGAGAGCGAAAGTGAGCATGTGCCTGCTGACAGAAGACATAAATGAAACCACTCCGTTTTCAATACGTATGAATTATTTGATTCAATATGAATAAAGACGTTAACTATCTTTTATAGTAGATAGTTTTTCTTTATTTGGGAAAAACGCGAGGCTGCGGCCAGGAGCACAGTCTGCGTTCCTTTCACCAAGCGTTGAAGCAACGCCGCAGGCGTGCTTTACACTGGAAAGAACGCAATTTTTGCAAGGAGAACAAACCAGGTGTCACAACGCACCTTCAGCATCATCAAGCCAGACGCGGTCCGCAAGGGCCATACCGGAGCCATCCTCGCCGAGATCGAAAAGGCTGGATTCAAGATTGTCGCCATCAAGAAGGCGTCCATTTCCAAGGCCCAGGCCGAGGGCTTTTACTACGTTCACAAAGAGCGGCCGTTCTTTGGCTCCTTAACCGATTTCATGTCCTCGGGACCGATCTTCCCCATGGTGCTGGAGAAGGACAACGCCATCGCCGACCTGCGCAAGCTGATGGGCGCCACCAATCCGGCGAATGCCGAGGAAGGCACCATCCGTAAGAAGTTTGCCGGATCGATTGAAGAGAACGCCATCCACGGCTCGGACGCGGAAGAGACAGCCAGGTTTGAAATCGGCTACTTCTTCGCCGGTTACGAGCTGGTCTAAGCAACCTCTTTCCTCGCCACATCATGAAAAAGGCCGCAACGAGATACTTCTTTGCGGCCTTTTCTATTGCGGAATTTTCTCTCAGACGTGCATGGCGTGCAGGTATGCGTAATCCTGCTTGAGCTCATCCAGGGTGTCGCCGTCGAACTCTTCCTGCTCGACAAAATAGTGCTTGATTCCGGCCTTCTTCGCAGCGGCAAAGATCGGTTTGTAGTCCACCGTGCCTTTGCCGAGGACCGTTGAATGGCGCTCGCTCGGATGATCCCCGCTGGCAGGCTTCAGGTCCTTAATGTGGAGCATGGAGAAGCGTCCGGGATACTTCGTCAGATAGTCGATGGGGCTTTTTCCGGAAGCTGAGACCCAGCCGCAGTCCATTTCCAGAGTGACGTATTTCGGGTCGGTATCCTTCAGCAAAATCTCGTAACCGAAGTGGCCATCGCCAAAATCGTGAAATTCGCCGGTGTGGTTGTGGTAACCGAACTGGACGCCTTCAGCCTTATATTTTTTTCCGATCTGGTTGAACTGTTCCGCATTCCAGCGCCAGTCGTCGGCGGTCAGAGGCCCCTGCTTCCTGGAGGGGTCGGCGACGGAAGGCGAGGAGCAGATCACGTAGGAGAGGCCCAGGGTTTTCGCGTACTTCAGAGTGCCGTCTACATCTTTGAGGAGCTGGGGCAACGGATAATGGGCGCTGACGCAAAGCAGGCCGGCAGCGGACATGGCTGTTTTTACATCTTCCGCGCTGCGCCCGTAGAAACCGGCGGCTTCCACTTCGCGGTAACCGATGGCAGCAACCTTTTTTAAGGTGCCTTCGTAGTCGTTCGGCAGCAAGGCCCGCACGCTGTAAAGCTGCAGGCCTACCGGCAGGCCGAGAGGATCGGCCAGCAGCGCATGTTCGCCAAGCTTCAAAGCAGCAGCAGCAGCCGCACCGGTTTTGAGAAATGTCCGTCTTGTGAGTGTATTCACCGTTATTCCCTTTCCGTCAAACGTTTTACATCATCAAGGCCGGTTTGAGAAACCCGGTCCGAAGCTATGAATACCCCCTCCCTCTCATTCTGTACGGGAATCGTTTATTTTCAAATATTTACAGGAGTGATTCCATACGGGGATCGTTTGTTTTCAATCGCTTACAAGAAAGGGATTTTTAGATTTCGCCTGGGAAGATCGGAGTTGATGCCTCTCTTTATTTTAGCAAGTTCATCCATAATCCGCTGCAGCGGTAAACCTTTATCTTTCATCTAGTTACATGCCTGAAGGGCTTGACATGACACCGCGGCTGCATCAATGCTGCAGCACGGTGTCGGCTTTTTGCGGTTTTTCCGATACCTGCGTGGGTGTCGGCAGTTGCGAAGTATCCCATCCACCTCCGAGCGCCTGGATCAGCTCTACGGCGGCGACGGCTTGCTGTATCTGCAATGTGACCAGGGATTGCTGGTCGGCGGCAAGGGTGACCTGGGCGGTTGTGACATTGATGTAGGGATCAAGGCCGGTCTTGAAACGATCCATCTGGAGATTGAGCGTCTCCTGGGCTGCTTCCACGGCTTCACGCTGCTTGATCACCTGTTCGGAGAGGATGCGGGTGGCCGCCAGGTAGTCTTCCACCTGCTGGAAGGCAGTGAGCGCGGTCTGTCGGTAGATAGCAATGTCGGCGTTATAGATGGCGGTGTACTGCTGCAGCGCAGCGCGATAGAGACCGCCATTGAAGAGAGTTTGCGAGAGAGATGGACCAAGAGACCAGAAGTTGCTGGGCCAATCGAACCAGTGCTTGAAGGAAGAGGCTTCAAAGCCACCGGCTGCGGAGAGTGTGACGTTGGGGAAAAATGCTCCGTATCCGATGCCAATGGTGGCATTGGCCTCAGCGAGAGTACGTTCGGCGGCGGCCACGTCGGGACGGCGCTCGAGCAACTGCGAGGGAACGCCGGTCGGAATCGGCGGCGGCGTAATGAGCATCGGCTTTACCGGAATCGAGAAATCACTTGCCGTTTTTCCTAAAAGCAGAGCGATGGCGTTTTCATACTGAGCGCGATTCACTCCCGCATTCAAGGCAGCCGATTCAGCGCTTTTGAGCGTGCTTTTTGCTTCGGCAACGGAAAGGTAATCGTTGATTCCGGTGTCGTAGAGGGACTGCGTCAGCTCGAGCGCCTTTTTGTCGGCTTCGACGGTTTCGTTCAGGACTTTCTGGAGCGCGTCCTGCCCGCGCAGCTCGAAATAGTATTCGGCAAGGCTGGCTTGTTCGAGCAGCCGCTCGTTTTCGAGGTCGGCGGCGCTGACCTGGGCGCCGTATTGTGCCTCGCGCACTTCAGCGCGGATTTTTCCGAAGAAGTCCGGCGTCCAGGAGACGTCGAGGGGGAAAGACCATACCGAGGTGGTGCGGCCCGGATTTGCCTGCGAGGAGTTGTTGCCGAGATTCCCGGAAGATTTGGAGCGATTCCAGGAGGGGCCGGTAGTCACGGTAGGCCAGTATTGCGCGCGCGCTTCGCGGATCATGGCGCGAGCGGCCATGAAGTTTTCAAAATACTGCTTGATGTTCTGGTTGTTGATCTCGAGCTGCTCTTCGTAGCTGTTGAGCTCGGGGTCGTTGAATATCTCCCACCACTTGCCGCGCAGCATGGCTTCCTGCGGGTTGGCGACTTTCCAGCCGGGAGCGTCCTGAAAATTGACGGTGGACTGCTTGTAATTGGCAGCCGTGACGGGCGGCGGCGCGGGCGGACGATATTTGGGGCCGGGTGTACAGGCAGAGAGCAGGCAAGAGAGCAGCGCTGCGCTGCCGGCAAGAGGCAAAGAATGTATTCTCAAGTGCAGTTTCTCGCGGAGAGGCAATCTCATACGGCGGCTTCTCCTTCAGGATTAAATGTGTCGTGATGCTTGCCCAGCATACGCAGGCGCAGGCGATCGAGATAGAGATAAACCACCGGCGTGGTGTAAAGAGTGAGCAACTGGCTCACAATGAGCCCGCCGACGATGGTGATGCCCAGCGGACGGCGCAGCTCAGAGCCGGTACCGCTTCCGAAAGCGAGGGGCAATGCGCCGAAGAGCGCGGCCATGGTGGTCATCAGAATTGGACGGAAGCGCAGCATACAGGCCTGGAAGATGGCCGCGTCCGTCGATTTGCCGTGCTCACGCTCTTCCATGAGGGCGAAATCAATCATCATGATGGCATTCTTTTTGACGATGCCGATGAGCAGGATGATGCCGATGATGGAGATGACATTGAGATCCGTTTTGAAGAGCATGAGCGCAAGGATGGCGCCGACGCTGGCCGAAGGCAGCGTGGAAATAATGGTGAGCGGGTGCATGAGGCTCTCATAGAGAATTCCCAGCACGATGTAAACCGCGAGCAGAGCAGTCAGGATGAGATAAGGCTCGGAACGAAGCGATTCCTGATAGGCCTGCAGGGTGCCGGCGAAAAAGCCGTGGATCGTTTGCGGTGTGCCCAGCTTATCCTGCATCTCCTGGATGAGCTGCGTGGCCTGGCTCAACGATACGCCCGGAGCAAGGTTGAAGGAGATGGTGACCGATGGGAAAAGGCCAGTATGCGCTACAGAGATGGGCGTAGTGGTCGATTGGGCCTTGGTCATTGTGGCCAAGGGAATGACGCCGTTTCCGGTATGCAGATAGATATCTTTGAGGCCCTCGGGCGATTGCCAGTACTTCGGCGCGACTTCCAGAATCACGTAGTACTGGTTGAGCTGCGTATAAATGAGCGAAACCTGCGACTGTCCGAAGGCAGAATAGAGCGCGGAATTAAGAGACTGCGGCGTGACGCCTAATCGCGCTGCCGTCATTCGGTCGTAGGTCAGGTATTCGGAAAGGCCGGAGTTCTGGAAGTCGCTGTTCACATCCTGCAGGCCGGGCAGTTTTTTGATCTGCGCCAGAAGAATGGGAGCCCAGTGATCGAGATCGTTTATGTTATCGGCCTGAATGGTGTACTGGTAGAGAGCTGAAGAGCTGCGGCCACCGATGCGCAGATCCTGCGCCGCCTGCAGGAAGACCGCAGCCACCGGCAGGCGGTTCAACTTGGGGCGAAGGCGATTGATAATATCGGGCGCGCCGATCTTTCGCTCTTCCAGAGGCTTGAGAGCCACGTACACAAAGCCGCCATTGCCGGAGCCTACATACCCTACGACGTTCGCTACCGCGGGATCGGCCTTGATGGTTTTTACGATGGCCTGGATGGATGCATTCATGACGGGGAAGGAAGCATCCTGCGGCCCTTGCACCCCGCCCACTAACGCGCCTGTATCCTGCTGCGGGAAGAAGCCTTTCGGAATTTTGATAATCAGGACCACGTTCAGAGCGACGACCATGATGAGGATGACGAGCACCAGGCCGGGGTTCTTGAGAACCCATTCGAGACTGCGGCGGTAACCGGCGAGCATTCGCTCGAAAGACCACTCGCTGAATCGATAGAAGCGGCCATGCTTTTTGTCATCATGCACCTTGAGCAGATGCGCGCACATCATCGGCGTAGTTGTAACCGAGATGATCATCGAAACGATGATGGCGGTGGAAAGCGTGATGGCGAATTCGCGGAAGAGGCGCCCGACGATGCCGCCCATCATAAGGATGGGAATAAAGACGGCGACCAGCGACATGCTGATGGAAAAGACGGTGAAGCTGATCTCTTTTGCTCCGCGCAGCGCGGCGGCAAAGGGCGGCATTCCCTCTTCGAGATGCCGCGTAATGTTCTCCATGACCACGATGGCATCGTCTACAACAAACCCGGTGGAGATGGTGAGAGCCATCAGCGAGAGATTGTCGAGACTGAAGCCGAAAAGATACATGACGGCGAAGGTGCCGATGAGCGAAACCGGCACGGCGACGCTGGGAATCAGCGTGGCGCGCGGACTGCGAAGGAAAAGAAAGACGACGAGAACGACGAGAACAATCGAGATGATGAGGCTGCGCTCGACATCGTGCACGGAAGCGCGGATTGTAGTGGTGCGGTCCATCACCACGGTGATATCCAGCCCCTGCGGCACCATGGCCTTCAGGGCAGGAAGCTGGCTGCGAATCCGGTTAACGGTTTGAATAATATTGGCGCCGGGCTGACGAAAGATGATGATGGCGATCGACAGCTTGCCGTTCAGATAGCCGCCGTTGCGAATGTCTTCGGTCGAATCGACGACATCCGCTACATCAGAGAGGCGGACGGCGGCTCCGTTTTTGTAGCCGATGATGAGGGGCGCGTAATCGACAGCATGGGATATCTGGCCGTTGACCAGAATGTCAGCGGATTCGCGGTCATTGGTTAAGCGGCCACGCGCGAGCTGCGAGTTCTGCGTGCTGAGCACCGACTGAATATTGGAAAGGGTGAGCCCGTAGCTGTTGAGCTGCGTCGGATTGACTTCGACACGCACCGAAGGCAGCGCGCCGCCGCCGACAACGACCTGTCCCACGCCTTGAATCTGCGAGAGTTTCTGCTGCATGACCGTGGATGCGATGTCATACAGTTTGGAACGGTCATAGATATCGGAGGTCAGGCCGAGAATCATGATGGGGGCGTCGGCTGGATTGACCTTGCGGTAAGTCGGATTGCCGGGGAGGTTTGCAGGCAGATAGGTTCGGGCTGCGTTGATAGCGGCCTGGACATCACGGGCTGCTCCGTTGATGTCGCGGTTGAGATCGAACTGCAGCGTGATGCGTGTAGAACCGAGCGAGCTCGAAGACGTCATTTCACTGACGCCTGCGATATGTCCGAATTGCCGTTCGAGAGGCGTGGCCACCGAGGAGGCCATGATCTGGGCGCTGGCGCCGGGCAGGCCTGCCTGCACGGAAATGGTGGGGAAATCGACCTGCGGCAGCGGCGAAACAGGCAGCACGGTAAACCCGACGATTCCGGCAATCGCTATGGCTGCGGTCAGCAGGATGGTAGCAACAGGCCGCCGGATAAATGGGGCAGAGATATTCATGATTCGCTCTCTACGGGTCTGGGCGCGCTATCCCCGGCGGCTTTGTTGGTGCGTCTTCCTGAAAGTCTTTGCGCAAGGCGATCGAAGAAGATGTAGATCACCGGCGTGGTGTAGAGGGTGAGAATCTGGCTCAGCAGCAGGCCACCGACCATGGCAATGCCCAGAGGGCGGCGGATTTCCGATCCGAGACCATGACCGAAGGCGAGCGGAATACCGCCCAGCAACGCCGCCATGGTGGTCATCATGATCGGACGGAAGCGCAGGAGGCTCGCCTGATAGATGGCTTCCGTCGAATCGAGGCCATGATCTCGTTCCGCTTCGAGCGCAAAGTCTACGATCATGATGCCGTTCTTCTTCACAATGCCGATGAGCAGAATGATGCCGATAATCGCGACCACGCTGAGGTCCTGCCGGAAGACCATGAGCGCCAGAAGCGCGCCTACACCGGCAGAAGGCAGGGTGGAGAGAATCGTGATGGGATGAATGAAGCTTTCATACAGCACGCCGAGCACGATATATACCACGACCAGAGCGGCGAGGATCAGCAGCGCTTCATTCGAGAGCGAGTTCTTGAACGATGCGGCTGTTCCCTGAAAGCCATACTGCAGGCTCGGAGGAAAGTGCATATCGGCTGCGGCTTTGTCGATGGCGGTGATGGCATCGCCGAGTGCGGCATGCGGAGCCAGGTTGAACGATATGGTGACTGCGGGGAATTGCCCCTGGTGATTGATAGACAGTGCCTGGGTTGTTGTCTTGTAGCTGGTGAACGCGCTGAGAGGGATAGCATTCGATCGGCTCGAAGAGCTTGCCGTATTCGATCCCGTCACCGGAGCAATGGCCTTTGCCGGAGGCGTCAGCGTATTGGCCGAAGGAGTATAGAGAACCGAAGTAGTCGTGGCATTCGAGCCCGCGGATGCAGAGGCCGCGGATGCGAAGGAGGTTGAGGCACCCGGCCCGCTGGTTCCGTTGGAAGCTCCGGATTGAATATAGATATTGTTCAGCTGGCTCGGATTCTTCTGAAACTCCGGCATCGCTTCAAGAATGACGTGGTACTGGTTCAGCTGGGTGTACATGGTGCTGATCTGCCGCTGGCCAAAGGCGTCATACAGCGTGTTGTCGATCGTGGTGGGAGCAACGCCCAACCGGGATGCGGTGATGCGATCGATCATCAGGGAGACAGCGCTCGCTCCAGTCTGCTGATCTGTGGCCAAGTCTTCCAGCTGCGGCAGATTCTTCAGCCTCTCCATGAAACGCGCTGTCCAGTCGTTCAGCTCGTTGATGTCGGGGTCTTCCAATGTGTACTGATATTGCGTGCGGCTCACGCGATCATCCACGGTGATGTTCTGCACCGGCTGCATGTAAAGCTTGACGGAGTGGATATCCCGCAGATGCCGCTGAATGCGCCGAATCACATCGGCGGCGCTCAAATCGCGCTGATCGAGGGGCTTGAGATTGATAGCGAATCGACCGCTGTTGAGAGTGGTATTGGTGCCGTCGACACCAATGAAAGAAGAGAGGCTCTGCACGGCAGGATCCTGCAGAATGATCTTTGCGAGCTCCTTCTGCTGATCCGCCATCGCCTGAAACGAGATGGATTGCGGCGCCTGGGAAATTCCCTGGATGACGCCTGTATCCTGTACCGGGAAAAATCCTTTCGGAATGATGATGTAAAGAAATACCGTAAGCACCAGGGTTGCGAGCGCAATGAGAAGCGTGATGGTCTGATATTGCAAAACCCACTTCAGCGTACGGCCATAGAACGCAATCATGCGCTCGAAAACCCGCTCCGATGCGCGATAAAAACGTCCCTGCTGCGATTCCGGATTGTGGCGCAGGATGCGCGAGCACATCATCGGCGTGAGCGTAAGCGAAACCACGGCCGAGATCACGATGGTGACGGCCAGGGTGACGGCGAACTCGCGGAAGAGGCGGCCCACCACATCGCCCATGAAGAGCAGCGGAATGAGCACAGCAATGAGGGAAACCGTCAGCGAAACGATGGTGAAGCCGATCTGGCCGGCGCCTTTGAGGGCGGCCTCCATCGGCTTGTCTCCCTCCTCGAGATAGCGCGAGATGTTCTCGATCATCACGATGGCATCGTCGACGACGAAGCCCGTCGAGATCGTGAGCGCCATCAATGAAAGGTTGTCGAGACTGTATCCCAGCGCATACATCGCGCCGAAGGTTCCAACGAGCGAAAGCGGGACGGCAACGCTGGGAATGATGGTGGCGGAGAGACTGCGCAGAAAGAGGAAGATGACCATCACGACGAGCGCGATGGTGAGCATCAGCTCGAACTCAACATCGTCGACCGATGCCTGAATGGCCGTCGTGAGATCGGTGAGGGTTGTGACCTGAATGCCTGCAGGCAAATTTGCCTGCAACTGCGGCAGAAGCTGCTTGATGCTTTTTACAACGCTTATGGTGTTGGCGCCGGGCTGGCGCTGCACATTCAGGATGACCGCGGGAGTCTGGTTCATCCATGCGGCCTGATTGCTGTTTTCCACCCCATTCACAATGGAGGCCACGTTCTTTAAGAGAACAGGTGCGCCGTTGCGATAGGCCACAACAACGTTCTTGTAGTCGTCGCTGGTGCGAAGCTGGTCATTCGCATCGATCTGATAATCCTGCCGGGAGCCGTCGAAATTGCCCTTGGCGGCATTCACGCTGGTTTGCGTCAGCGCGGTGCGCACGTCCTCCATGTTGATGCCATAGGAAGACAACTGCGCGGGGTTTACCTGAATCCGGACAGCCGGCTTTTGTCCGCCGGTGATGCTCACAAGGCCAACACCGCTCAACTGCGATATCTTCGGAGCCAGCCTAGTATCGACAAGGTCTTCGACCTGCGGCAACGGGATGGACTTGGAGGTAATCGCCAGCGTGAGAACTGGCGCATCCGCCGGGTTAGTCTTGCTATATACGGGTGGCGCAGGCAGCACGGAAGGCAAAAAACTCTGCGCCCCGTTGATAGCAGCCTGTACTTCTTCTTCCGCCACATCGATGTTCAGCGAAAGATTGAACTGCAGAACGATGACCGAAACGCCTCCGGAACTGGTGGAGGTCATCTGGCTCAGTCCCTGCACTTCTCCGAACTGGCGCTCCAGCGGCGCTGTCACGGTGGTAGCCATCACATCGGGGCTGGCCCCGGGATAGAAGGTCAGCACCTGGATGGTGGGATAGTCTACTTCCGGCAGTGCCGAGACGGGGAGCTGCGTGAATGCAACCAGACCGGCGAGCAGGATCGCGGCCATCAGCAACGCAGTTGCCACCGGCCGTAAAATAAATGGGCGCGACGGATTCACGGGGCGATGCTCTCTGTTGTGTCTGGCAATACCGGCTGCTTGGAGATATTGACCTTCGAGCCATTCTGCAGCTTTTCAAAACTGCTGGTTGCCAACTGGTCTCCGGGATTGATGCCGGTCACTGCGGTCATACCGTGGTCTGTAATGCCGGGCTGCACATTCTTCACTTCCGCCTTGCCGTCCGCAATGACATAGACAAAAGATACCTGCCCATTGTGCTGAATTGCTGACGATGGAATCAGTGTTACGCCATGCTCGGTGGACACCAGCAGGCGCACATTTACGAACTGATTGGGATAAAGATTGCCGTCGCGATTATCAAACTGCGCGCGGAATTTCAGCGTGCCCGTGGTGGTATCGATCTGGTTGTCGAGCGCCAGAAGCCTGCCTGTGGCGAGCTTTTTACTCTGTTCGCGGTCATAGGCATCGACGGAAAGCTTCGCCCCGTGATGAAGCTGATCGAGAATGTCGGGGAGGAAATCCTGCGCGATGGTAAAGACAACCGTGATGGGCTGAACCTGAGTGATCACTGCCAATACTGTGCTGCCGCTTGCCTGCACAAGGTTGCCGGGATCGACGAGACGCAGGCCGACGCGCCCGGTGAACGGGGCCACGATATGACAATAGGAAAGCTGTACCTTGTCGTAATCGAGTGTTCCCTGATCGGATCGAACCAACCCTTCGTCCTGCGCGACTACCTTTTCCTGATCATCCAATTGCTGCTTGGCGATGGCATTCCGCTTCCAGGCATCCTCGTAGCGGGCGAGATCCATTTTTGCCTGGGCGAGTAGATTCGTATCACGCTGCAATGCGCCTTCGGCGGATTCGACCTGGGCCTGGTACTGGCGGGGATCGATATCGACCAGCGGGTCGCCTTTTCGCACAGTTTGCCCTTCGCGGTAGTGCACCGCTGTCACCACACCCGCGACCTGGTTGTAAATCGAGGCCGTATAAACCGGGGTCACCGTTCCGATGGCGTCGCGATAGACGCCAATGTCGCCCTTCTCGGCTGTCGTCGCCGTTAAGGTAACCGGGCCACCGAAGCCGCGACGTCCGCCCCCAGCTCCGCCAGCTGCCTGTTGGCTGGTGCTGTGATGGGTCAGGATCAGGTACAAAACAATGGCAAATGCAATGAGCAGCAGAACCCAGAGCCACTGACGACCTTTTTTGGGTGGCGAAGGAGGGTTCTCCGTTGCTCGCGGCAACTGGTGATCGGGAGGAATAGGCTTAGGCGATTCTTGATCCATCTTGTCTTTCCTGCACCTTGAGTCAGGATTTTCCCTTTAGGGCGGCAGTAAATATTCCATTTGAGCGGCCTGGCCGCCGGTATGCGAAGAGTCAAAATAAGCTGGAAACGTTCACAACTTCTTATTTTGCCGATTTTTGGCGTATTTTATGGACGAACAACTCCTGCGGATAGTTGCAATGCCAATAAGGGTAAATCATGGCGGCAAGGGCTGCCTACTGGGATTCCGGGAGCGTTGGGGAAACAATATTTTTTTATGAAATTTGTGGTGAAGGGGAATTCCACAGATTTCTTGGAGCACCGGGCGGGAATTGAACCCGCGAATACTGGTTTTGCAGACCAGCGCGTTAGCCACTTCGCCACCGGTGCTCTGTATCGCCGCGCACAGGACGCGCGCGGCGAATGTATATCAGATTACTACTTTTTACTACTTAGGCTGCGCGGCAGTACGCAGATACGGCTTTACTGTCTTGTAGCCGGGGAACTGCTTGTCTGCCTGCTCGTTCGAGACGGCGCCCGAAATGATGATATCGCCGCCCTGCTTCCAGTTCGCGGGCGTCGACACGGGGTGCTTCGCCGTCAGCTGGATGGAATCGAGCACGCGGACAATCTCGTCAAAGTTGCGGCCAGTGGACATGGGATAGGTGAGCGTCAGCTTGATACGCTTGTCCGGGCCAATGACGAACACGGTGCGCACAGGCGCGTTCAGAGCAGGCGTGCGGCCCTCTGAGGAGTCACCGGCGTCGGCTGCCAGCATGTCATAGAGCTTGGCAATCTTCAGTTCGGGATCGCCGATAATCGGGTAGTTTACAGGATGTCCGCCCACGTCCTGGATGTCGGTGAGCCATTTGCTGTGGTCGCTGACCTTGTCCACGCTGAGGCCAATGACCTTGGCTCCGCGCTTCGCAAACTCGCTTTCGAGAGCGGCAACTGCGCCTAATTCGGTGGTGCAGACGGGCGTGAAGTCCTTGGGATGGGAGAAGAAAATGGCCCAGTTGTCGCCGATCCACTCATGAAAGCGGATCGTGCCTTGTGTAGTCTCAGCCGTGAAATCCGGGGCAATATCGTTGATACGGAGTGACATTTTGAATCTTGATCCTTCCTCTTGAAAATAGAAAACCCACCTCGGCAGGTTTCTGCGGGTGGGTGTGAGCTTTGGTGTTCTTACGATTCGCTCTAGGTACACACCCGCATGGCGCAGCAACGACAGCAGCAGCAAAGATCCATACAGGTTGGAGCGGTCAACTTCATTTCGAACCTCAGAATAGTCGGCGAAAGCATCTCTGTCAAACCGGAGGCGTTTAGAGCAGCGGAGAGAATGCTGCCGGCCTCGATGCCTGGAGCCGACGACCGGACTTGAACCGGTGACCTGCCGATTACGAATCGGCTGCTCTACCAACTGAGCTACGTCGGCCTTGCTCTTTGGATTTTATCGTCCTATGCGTTGCGCGTAAAGTTAGGCGCTTTTTTCGCAAAATTCGCTGCTGAAATCGATCGAAATTGCCACGATTTTGCGTAAAAAACTGCTGCGAAAATGAAAGAAGCCGCCCGGCAACAGGGCGGCTTCCTTCTTTAGGGAGAATAGTTCCAACGGAGGCAAAACCATCAGAACTTTCTGGCGAAATACTATGGGCGTACCCGAGGGGTGTCAAGGCAAATTCGGAAACAATATAAATCGCTGGAAAATCAATCATTTATAAAACAGCGATGTGCGGGAAGAGGCCAAATCTCCTTCGCCTGATATTTGCCAAAGCTCGCATAGATGGCGGCAAATGCATGATTCTAAATGGGCTTAAATGAAGTTGCACCATAAACAGTGCAGACCGATCAGCGAAGTTTCAGGCTGATGAAGTCTTCATCGTTCAGCGCGGAAGGCGGTTTTCCGCGCAGCCTGCGCACGATGGCGCGGCCGCCTCCAAAAAATAATCCGAGAATAATGGCCGCAGCGCCAAGAATTCCTGTGAGGTACGCGATGCCGAGCAAGAGCCGCGCCGTCTTCGATGCTTCGCTGACGTAACCCTCGGGATGATTCCACGTGATATCCGCGCTGTAGTTGATGCCGTTGAGAAGCTTGTGGGCTTCGCTCACGGAAAAATTGCCGCTGGCGATGGCGACGATGGGCCCGCTGCGGCGCACCAGCAGGCTTGCGGGATTGCTGTCAGCTAACGGCTGCGGCCATGCAGCCTGCGGCGTCTTGCCGGCGACGAGCAGCGACTGCACTGCCTGTTGCTGATGGATGGCCATCTGCGGCGTGGGATACATGAGCAGCGTGAGCGTGCCGTTACCGTTCTGGCTGGTGTAATCGGCTGTTACCACTTCCGCTTCGCGATCAAAGTTGATGACCGCAGGCGGGAGCACACCACCGCTGCGCATATAGCCAACCGGGCCGAGAGTGTAGCGGATTGTGTTGCGATCGAGCGCCGCAGGCGGCAGATACTTCGGCAGCGGCGGCGCGACGGAACTGGGGCCGCCGATTTTCGGCAGGTCATCGGCTAATTCGCGCAACTGCGATGCAGACATGGCGGTGAGGTGATCGAAGGTGGCATCGACCAGCGTTGCACCCACCCAGAAAAGGACATGGGCACCGTCGAATGCGCCTTCATTGCCGATATCTTCCGTCTGCATGCCGGGACGGCGATAGAAGGTGAATGCCCCGTAAGCGCCTGTGGCATCAGCAAAGCGAATGGCACGGACGCTGAGCTTGCCATCAGGCTGCGTGTAGTTTGCTGAAGCAAATTCGGTGAAGCCGTATTCGCGCAGAACAGCTGCATTTGCCTGATCGGCGGCTTCGGGCGCGGTGCTGCGCTGCGGCGCCGCAGCTTCGTGCCATCCGGCAAAGTCCGTGGGGAGCAGCGGCGAAGTCGCGGGATCAGGAGCCTTCCACGCGTAAAGCGAAGTAGAAGCAGCGGCGAGGACGGCGATCGAAAGCAGACGGCGAAACATAACGGCCTTGTTGTTGAGACTACCACTGCGAGGATTTTGTTGCCGAATCTTCAGCTCATCCATGCGTCCTGCCATCGGCTCAGAGCGGTTCGCCCAAACCGGATCGCGCTGCGAATAAAAGCCGCACAGGATGTTTTCAAGGCAAGTCCAAGGAGGGTTTCCATGAAATCACTGCATCTTTTCATCATTGCCGTATTGTTGTCGCCGGTTTGCCTTTTGTATGCACAGGATACGGAGAGGGCGCTGTA
This sequence comes from Alloacidobacterium sp., assembly GCA_035547425.1. Lineage (GTDB taxonomy): Bacteria > Acidobacteriota > Terriglobia > Terriglobales > Acidobacteriaceae > Alloacidobacterium. Next base: position 38,794 of record DASZUU010000024.1, read on the forward strand.
TAAAGTTGATATCCCTTTCGCTTTTACGATCGAGAACCAGCGGCTTTCCTCCGGCTCCTACATCATTTATGTCGTGAATCCGGATCATCTGTGGCGGATCAGTTCCTATAACCACAAGCTCAATGCGTTCTTTCACATTAGGACAGAGCCGAACGGCGGGCTGTCTGAAACGCCGAAGCTCGTCTTTCATCACTACCCGACGGATTATGTTTTGCGGCAGATCGACGCGGGCCGAGCAGGCTTTATAGCTTCGTTGAATACAGGCAGACGAGAACGAGAGCTGGCTGCGTATAGCCGTCCTCTGGAAGTGGCGACGATTGCTGCCGAGACGGAGTAGGTTTGCTCCCAAATGCGAAGAGGGCTCGAAATGCTCCGATGCCCTCTTCGCTTCTTTTTGTGGAGATCAGGTGAAACAACTGCTTCCCCACCCTTTACTCCCGTTCAGGATGGGGCACACAGATTACTGCAGCAAGGTTCCGTTTTCCGGCTCCTGCTTGGCTTCCTCCGGAGGAATGACGACTGCGGCGGCAACCTTGTCGTCTTCTTCCAGGTTGAGCAGCTTGACGCCTTGTGTCGAGCGTCCGGCTTCGCGGATGCTCTTGGTGTCGATGCGGATGATCTTGCCATACTGGCTGATGACCATCAGCTCCGATGTTTCATCGACGAGCTGAATGGAAGAGACTTTACCGTTGCGCGCCGTGGTCTTGACGTTGATGACACCCTTGCCGCCGCGCGTCTGGAGACGGTACTCGTCTACATCGGTGCGCTTGCCGAAGCCGTTCTCGGTAATGCTGAGGATGAGGCAGGCGCAATTGACGCCGTTCTCAACCTTGCGCTCTTTTGGAGTGACGGCAAGGCCGACAACATAGTCTTTCTTGCCGAGATCGATGCCGCGCACGCCGCGAGCCGGGCGTCCCATGGAACGCACATCGTTTTCATCGAAGCGAATGGCCATGCCTTCGTGCGTGGCGACAAAGACGATCTGATTGCCGTCCGTGATGCGGACGCCGATTAACTCATCGTCTTCTTCGATGCCTATGGCGATGATGCCGCGTGCCATAACGTTGGAGAAGTCTTTGAGAGGGGTCTTCTTCACCGTGCCGTTGCGCGTCGTAAAGAAGATGAATTTCCCTTCTTCTTCGAGGTTGCGTACCGGCAGGATGGTGCGCACGGTTTCCCCCGCCTGCAGGCTGAGCAGGCTCTGGATGGACTTGCCCTTGCCTGCTGCGCCTACGTCGGGAATCTCGTAGACCTTGAGCCAGTAGACGCGGCCTGTATTGGTGAAGCAGAGCAGATAGGCATGCGTCGAATCGACGATGAGCTGCGAGACGAAATCTTCTTCCCGCGTCTTCATGCCGGTGCGTCCGGTGCCGCCGCGTCGCTGCTGGCGATAGGTTGAGATCGGCGTCCGCTTCAGATAGCCCTGGTGCGAAACGGTGACGGCCACCTGCTCGTCGGCGATGAGGTCTTCGAGCTGCAGCTCTGCCGTTTCATCAATGATCTGCGTGCGGCGCTCATCGCCGTAATCCTTGCGCACGGCTTCGAGCTCTTTGACGATGACGGAGCGCAACTTCTTTTCCGAGCCGAGGATCGATTCGTATTCATCGATGCGGGCGCGCACGTCGGCGAGTTCCTTAAGCAACTCGTCGATCGAGAGCTGCGTGAGGCGATAGAGCTGCAGTTCGAGGATGGCGTCGATCTGGCGATAGCTCAGGGTGAGCGTGGGCGTGATGAGCGTGGCCGGATCGATGGCGTACTTTGCAGGATCAAGCTTGACCCCCGCAAGCGCCTGATCGCGGACGGTGATGGTTTTGCCGGAAAAGAACTGGAAGAGGTTCTCACGCGCATCGGCACGCGAAGACGATCCACGGATGATCCTGATGACGTTGTCGAGATGATCGAGGGCGATCTGGTAGCCGAGCAGGATGTGCTCGCGCTCACGCGCTTTGCGCAGCAGGAAGGCGGTGCGGCGGCGCACCACGTCGATGCGGTGATCGAGGAAGTGGCGGATGGCCTCAGGGAGCGAAAGCTCGCGCGGCTGACCGTTGACGACGGCCAGGAAGATCATCGAGAAGCTCTCCTGCATCTGCGAGTGCTTGTAGAGCTGGTTGAGGATGATCTGCGGCTCGGCTCCGCGCTTGAGCTCGATGACGATGCGCATGCCGTCGCGGTCGCTCTCATCGCGCACATCAGAGATGTCGTCGATGATCTTTTCGTTGACCAGCTCGGCGATGCGCTTGATGAGCGTGTTCTTGTTGACCTGGTAGGGAATTTCGCTGACGATGATCGCCTGGCGACCCTGGTTCAGGTTCTCAATGGCGCACTTGGCGCGCATGAGGAATCGGCCACGGCCAGTCTTGTAGGCATTGGCAATGCCGGCGCGACCGTAAATGAATCCGCCTGTGGGGAAGTCGGGGCCTTGCACATGCTTCAACACTTCGGCGAGGCCGGCGTTCGGGTTGTTCACCATTTCGATGGCGGCGTTTACAACTTCCGTAAGATTGTGCGGCGGAATGTTGGTGGCCATGCCGACGGCGATGCCGTTGGCACCGTTGATGATGAGGTTGGGCACGCGCGCCGGAAGCACGGACGGTTCAAAGGTGGACTCGTCGTAGTTCGGCACGAAATCGACGGTTTCCTGGTCGATATCGGCCAGCATTTCGCCTGCGAGACGCGTCATGCGCGATTCGGTGTATCGCATGGCGGCGGGCATATCGCCATCGACGGAGCCGAAGTTGCCCTGGCCATCGACCAGCACGTAGCGCATGCTGAAGGGCTGCGCGAGGCGCACCATGGTGTCGTAAATGGCCGAGTCGCCGTGGGGATGATAGTTGCCCATGACGTGGCCGACGACCTTGGCGCACTTGGTGTACTTCTTGTTGTACTGCAGCCCCATATCGTGCATGCCGTAAAGAATGCGGCGATGCACCGGCTTCAGCCCGTCGCGCACATCCGGAAGAGCGCGGCCGATGATGACCGACATGGAGTAGGCAAGATACGACTGGCGCATCTCCTCTTCAATGTTGATTGGGACGAGGTTGGCTGCACCGGGACCGGTTGGCCCGTCACCGCTGCTGCCATTGCCGAGGGGAAGTTGTGGGTTCTGATCGTCTGCCATAGATGAAGTCGATATCTCACACGATTGCTGCCTGAAGGTGAGCTGAAATCGCGTGCGAATGAATCTATCTTTATGATACTAAAATAGTTATGCCGGGACAATGCTCTTTAGTCCCTTGCTTTCATAGGTTTGCGGACGCTCCAATTTGGACATTCAACATTGTCCGGTACACTGGTTCAGAATCTTCGAAACGATGCCGCCTTCGACTGCCCACAGCATCCGCAAATTTCGCTTCAATCGGCCACAACAGATTGCTGCAGCCTTCCTCTTTTTGTTGCTGGCACAGTGCTTATGGGTGACGAAACATCAGACGCTCAGTGAAACCGATTATCAATTTGCGCGCTGCGGCCGCGAGATGTGGGAAAAGCCTTCGCCACTGGCGGGATACTTTACGAGTTGCGGCAATATCCATGACGGGACGCTGGCGTATCGTGCTGCCGGATTGCCGCTGACGCTGCAGAGAATCTTTGCCGGGCAGGAAGCGACTACCTCGACCTGGGAGATGCGGCATGAGATCAGCTACGTGAAGCTGCTGATGCAACTGCCGTTTATCTTTGCAGGTCTGGCGCTGGGGGCGTGCCTGTGGTGGGTGACGCGGCGGCTCTACGGCAATACGGGCGGCTATATTGCCCTGGCTCTTTATTGCTTTGCGCCCCCGATCATTCACGCCTGCACGTATCCGAATAACGAAATTCTGGCAGCCTTCGGGCTCTTTGCCACTGTGTATACGGCCATAGGCGTGTCGCATGCCATGCAGGGGCCCCGGCGCAAGTGGCG
>DASZUU010000025.1:0-25370 GCA_035547425.1 Alloacidobacterium sp.
TTGCGAGGAAGATGCCTTCCGCGCCGTCGATTCCGGAAGCATCAAGCCGAACGAAGTTCTCGTCATCCGCTATGAAGGCCCCCGAGGAGGCCCCGGTATGCGCGAGATGCTTCAGATCACCGCAGCGCTGGTGGCGATCCCCGAATTATCAGAAACCGTGGCGCTGATCACCGATGGCCGTTTCTCCGGCGCGACCCGCGGCCTCATGGTTGGCCACGTTGCGCCGGAAGCTGCAGTCGGCGGCCCCATTGCTGCCATTCAGGAAGGCGACATCATTCACTTCGATATCCCGAATCGTAAGCTCGATGTCGAAATCTCCGCCGAAGAGTTGCAGTCTCGGCTCAAGAACTGGAAGGCGCCCGAACCGAAATACAAGCGCGGCGTCTTCCGCAAGTATGCCGACAGTGTTTCTTCGGCATCGCAAGGCGCAGTTACGAATTAGTTCCTTACGTTGTCATTGTTCGTGTTTAAGAGTTGTCATCGTTTGTTTTTAAGGTTGTCATTCTAAGTTTTTTATTTGTCATACTGAGCGGAGCGCGAAGCACGTAGTCGAATGGACCTGCATTTTCGCTCCTCAACCGCAGTCCTGAAAAGGAGTCACACATCATGAGCAAGGGCCCACAAAACGACGCAGCATCACCGAACGCCACCCGCCTCACCGGTTCAGAAATCGTCTGGGCCACATTAGTAGGCGAGGGCGTCACCGATGTCTTCGGATATCCCGGCGGGGCCATTCTGCCTATCTATGACGCGATGCGGAAATTTCCTATCCGCCACATTCTTGTCCGCCACGAGCAGGGCGCGTCCCACATGGCCGACGGTTACGCGCGCGCCTCGGGCCGCGTCGGCGTTGCCATGGCAACCTCCGGCCCCGGAGCCACGAATCTCGTCACCGGCCTCGCTACCGCCATGATGGATTCCGTTCCCATCGTCTGCATCACCGGACAAGTCTCGAGCAAAGTGCTCGGCTCCGATGCCTTTCAGGAAGTCGATATCACCGGCATCACGCTGCCTATCACCAAGCACAATTTCCTGGTGACCCGCGCCGAAGACATCGCGCCCGTATTGCGCGAAGCCTTCCTCATCGCCAAATCCGGACGCCCCGGCCCTGTCCTCGTCGATATCACGAAAGACGCGCAGCAAAACTCCGCGCTCTTCGACTTCGAGGCCGCCTCACCCAAGGCTTATCGTCCGCATCCGATGCGCGGACACAGCGCCGACTCCATCACCGACGCGGCCAAACTCATCCGCGAAGCCAAGCGCCCCGTCATCCTCGCCGGGCACGGCGTCATCCAATCCGGAGCGACCGAACAGGTCCGCGCCCTCTCTGAGCGCATGCAAATCCCCGTAGCCTGCACGCTTCTCGGCCTCGGCGGCTTCCCTGCCTCGCACGACCTCTCCCTCGGCATGATGGGCATGCACGGCGAAGCCTGGGTCAATCAGGCCATCCAGCAGGCCGATCTTCTTATCGCCTGCGGCATGCGCTTCGATGATCGCGTCACCGGCACGCTCGCTACCTACGCGCCGAACGCAAAGAAGATTCACATCGAAATTGATCCCGCCGAGATCAACAAGAACGTCAAGGTCGACGTCGCCCTCATCGGCGACCTCAAGCAAATCCTCGAAATCCTGCTGCCCTACGTCTCCTCGCGCCCATCCTCACCCTGGGTGCGCGAAGTCAATGAGATGAAGGGCGAGTGCGCCGTACGCGACATCAAGAACCTCCCCGACAACGGCCACCTCTACGCCGCGCACGTCATTAACGATCTCTGGAACGCCACCGAGGGCAAAGCCATCGTCGTCACCGACGTAGGCCAGCATCAGATGTGGGAAGCGCAATACTACAAACATGATGCGCCGCGCACGCTCATCACTTCTGGCGGCCTCGGCACCATGGGCTTCGCGCTGCCCGCGGCCATCGGCGCAAAGATCGCCTGCCCGGAAAAGGAAGTCTGGGTCATCGCCGGCGACGGCGGCTTCCAGATGACCGCTGCCGAGCTCTCCACCATCGCGCAGGAAAACATCGACCTCAACATCGCCATCATCAACAACGGCTTCCTCGGCATGGTGCGCCAGTGGCAGGAGTTCATCTACGACAAGAACTACGCCTCCTCGCCCATCCTCAGTCCCGATTTCGTCAAGCTCGCCGGAGCCCACGGCATCGCCGGTGCTACCGTCAGTAAGCGCTCTGAAGTAGGTCCGGCCGTGAACGCCGCCCGATCTTCCAAAGAAGCGTTCCTCATCAACTTTTTGGTAGAAAAGGAAGACGCTGTTTACCCCATGGTCGCCGCCGGCTCGGCGCTGCACGAGATGATCCGCCGCCCCGATAACCCCATGATTGAAACTGCGGAAGACGCATAAGGAATAATCTGTAACCATGCTGCATACATTTGTCGCACTCGTCGAAGACAAACCGGGCGTGCTCACCCGCGTCGCCTCGCTCTTTCGTCGCTTGAACGTCAATATCGTCTCGCTCACCGTGGGCCGATCCGAGCGGCCTGGCGTCTCGCGCATGACCATCGTCGCGCAATCGTCCACCTCCGCCGGCCATCGCATCATGGCCAGCCTCTATAAGCTCGAAAACGTCCTTGAAGTCGACGACATGGACAAGATCGCGAACGTCACCCGCGAGCTGGCGCTCATCAAGGTCGGCGCCACGCCGCAGACGCGCTCGCACATCTTCGAGCTGGTTGAAGTCTTCCGCGCCCGCATCGTCGATCTCGCCCCCGAGTCGCTCATGATCGAGATCACTGGCGTCGAAAGCAAGATCGAAGGCCTCATCCAGGTCCTCATCGAAAGCGGCGACCCCATCCTAGAAGTCTCGCGCACCGGACGCATGGTCATGCGCCGCGGCCATCACACCAGCCGCGTCCTCGAAGCCATGCGCGTCGTTCCCGCGTCAGAAACCGAGGCCAAGGACACCGCCGTCTTCGATCTCGTCGAGGAAGAGTCGAACTTTCAGAATTAGCAGTGAATTGCAGGCACAGTCGAGAAAACCGCAATCAGAAGTTTTGAAGGGCATGACTTCAGTCATGCTGCGAAAGTAGAAATGGAGCGTGGCTTTGGCCGCCGAGGGATGGGTTCACATTACCTCCTTTGTCCGAATGCAAGTTTAGTTTTCAGGTAGAAGCACCGGGCTTTAGCCCGGTGAACCGGGATCACACAAATGCGGGGCTTCAGCCCCGGGTTTACACACCACGAAGGGAAAGAAAGAATGGCAAAGACGTATCACGACAACGACGCGGATCTCTCGCTGATCCAGCAAAAGAAAGTCGCCATCATCGGCTATGGATCGCAGGGCCACGCCCACACCCTCAACCTCAAGGATTCCGGCGTGCACGTGCGCGTCGGCCTGCCCGCCGGCAGCAAGTCCATTGACAAGGCCAAGAAGGCCGGCCTCGAAGTCTCCACCATCGCTGAAGCAGCCGAGTGGGGCGACGTCATCATGATCCTCACCCCTGACGAAACCCAGGCCGAGGTCTACACCAAGGAAATCGAGCCGCACCTCAAGCCCGGCAAGGCCCTCGTCTTCGCGCACGGCTTCAACATTCGCTTCGGCACCATCAAGCCCCCTGCCGGCGTCGATGTCTTCCTCGTCGCCCCCAAAGCCCCCGGTCATCGCGTCCGCGAAGTCTTCACCGAAGGCGGCGGCACGCCCGGCCTCGTCGCCGTCGAGCAGAATGCCAGCGGCAAAGCCCTCGAGCTCGCGCTCTCCTACGCCAAAGGAATCGGCTGCACCCGCGCCGGAGTCCTTGAAACCACATTCAAGGAAGAAACCGAAACCGACCTCTTCGGCGAGCAGGCCGTACTCTGCGGCGGCACCGCTGCTCTCGTCAAGGCAGGATTTGAAACGCTGGTCGAAGCCGGATATCAGCCCGAGCTGGCCTACTTCGAGTGCCTCCATGAGCTGAAGCTCATCGTCGACCTCATGTATCGCGGCGGCCTCTCCTACATGCGCTATTCCATCTCCAACACCGCCGAGTGGGGCGACTACATTGCCGGCCCGCGCATCGTCACCGACGAAACCCGCGCCGCCATGAAGAAGCTTCTCTCCGAGATTCAGGATGGAACCTTCGCCAAGAACTTCATCGAAGAAAACAAGACCGGCAAGAAGAAGTTCGACGCCATCCGCAAGGAAGAAGCCAGGCACAAGATCGAAGAAGTAGGCGCAGAGCTCCGCGCCGCCATGCCCTTCCTCGATCCCGTCACCGTAAAATCCTAGCCGCTACAAAAAAATATGGGTGCCCCATCCTTCCACTGAGCGAATGCGCAGTGGAAGGGTGGGGATCAGTATGATATCGACAAAGGAAATCAGTTCGGTCGTTCCGGCTTGCTTTTTCTGAAGCGATCATCGAGCGGCTGACGCCCGCGAAATCCCGCTTCTACCGTATGCCAGAAGTCGATGCGCGATTCACCCATCTTCCAGCACAAAAGCACAATTTCGCCATCGATCATGCAGGGAAAGTCGAGCAGTCCGGTGTCCAGATCCTTTACCTGCACCCCAATCGCATCGATTTCGGCAACAGCATCTTTTGCCTGCTGTATCAGTTTGTCAATCTCGGCACGAAGACGCGCCACAGATAAGACATTCACATGCATGCCGCCGGAAAGAAAAATGCGCTGTCGCAGCTCCCGCAGCGACTCATCCTTCTCCTCCGCCAACCGCTTGCTCGCAATCGCCCGCTTCAGCAGCGATTCCAGCACCGGCAACAGCGATTGCGCCTCACTCAGAGTGAATGTCTTCATACTTAAATTCTAAGCTCAAAACGGGATTGTCATCCTGCCACTGAGGGACGAAGGGAAAGAACCTGCTTTTCGCATCGATAGCCACAAAAAGGGATACCCACATCTCGAAAGAGATGTGGGATCCACAAATCAGGCGCGAATCTCCAGCATCCGATCCAGCGCCACGCGCGCCCAATGCTTCACATCATCGCGAACCTTGATCTGATTCACGACTCTGCCTTCCACCAGATTCTCCAGCGCCCACGCCAGATGCTGCGGGCTGATGCGATACATCGTCGTGCAAAGGCAGCCAGTGTCATCGAGCGTAATGATCTTCTTGCCCTTCGGCGCAAACTCCTTAGCCAGCCGGTTCACAAGATGGATCTCCGTGCCAATCGCAAACATCATCCCTTCCGGCGCTTTATTCACGATCTCGATGAGCCGCTCCGTCGAGCCAAGCGCGTCCGCCTTCTGGCAAACCTCCCAACGGCACTCCGGATGCACGATCACCTGAATCCCCGGATACTTCGCGCGAACCTTATCGACATGTTCCGGCAGAAAGCGCTGGTGCACCGAGCAATGTCCCTTCCACAGGATGATCTTCGCCGCCTTCAACCGCGCAGGCGTCAGGCCGCCGTTGATCTGGTACGGATCCCACACCGCCATTTCACTGAGGGGTATCCCCATGGCAAACGCGGTATTGCGTCCCAGGTGCTGATCCGGCAGAAAGAGAATCTTCTCTGCTCGCTCAAAAGCCCAATCAAAGGCTTTGCTCGCATTCGAGGAAGTACAGACCAGCCCGCCGCGTTCGCCGCAGAAGGCCTTGATTGCCGCCGTTGAATTCATGTAGGTGATAGGCAGAACTTCATCCGCTTGCAACCCGGCGGCCATCAGCGATTCCCAGCAATCTTCCACCTGGCTGATCTCTGCCATATCGGCCATCGAGCAGCCCGCATTCAGGTCCGGCAGAATCACCTGCTGGTCGTCGCGACCCAGCACATCGGCGCTCTCCGCCATGAAATGCACACCGCAAAAGACCAGATATTTTGCCTCGGTTTCGGCGGCAATTTTCGAAAGTTTGTACGAATCTCCGGTGAAATCGGCAAATCGAATCACCTCATCGCGCTGATAATGGTGTCCGAGCAGAACCGTCGTTTTGCCCAGCTTTGCGCGAGCCGCCGCAATGCGCTCATCCATCCCATGATCGGGCTGGACCAGGTAGTTATCCAGGGAACACACATCCTGCTCAACAGCAGGGGCCGACAATACTTCCTCTTCTATAAGTACGCTCAAGTCCTTTTCCGCCTTCAGTCCAAACTCTTTGGACGGGGATGTTGAAAGCAATCACGGTTGCAGTGAATTCGCTGCGGCTTTCTGTCCGCCCAACCCACGGGGATGTTGCAACCCTGTTAATTCGATGTGCCCTTTATCGAAGCGTCGCAAAAATACGTCGCTTGCAGGCAAACCGTTTCATTCAATCTTAATACAGTGTCGGCACAGCACTCCACCAGCCGAGTTTCAGAGGGTAGAAGCACCGGGCTTTAGCCCGGTGAACAAAGCACAGGACAAAAGGGGCTTCAGCCCCGGCTTTTCTTTCCTGCTCGAGCCTTGTCAAGCCCAGAAATCCACTTCACACCCATAAATAACTTATTTTCAATTATTTATAGAGCTACACATAGGGCAGGATATAAGCTCTAATCTGCTAAAATAGAAATAGAGATAAAAAATATTTCCATAATCAGCACATAAATCTAAACCACTGAAAATAAACGATCCTTTACAGAATATCTTCTGTAAGTAATTGAAAATAAACAATCCCCGTACAGAATACCCAAAGGGGAGTATCCGGGCGGAAAGAACGATATTTGTGACCCATCCGTTCCGGCAGGTATCATGTTGGGAATCAGATGCATTTCGGCGATTCCATCTTCATCTTTCTGCTCGCATTGGTCCTCTTCGGTCCCAAGCGGCTCCCGGAAATAGGCCGTCAGATCGGCAAGCTCCTGGCCGAATTCCGGCGTGCCAGCAACGAATTCAAAATGCAGATAGACGAAGAGTTGCGAGCCATGGAGCAGCAGGAACGGCAGAAGCAGCTCGAACAGGCCGCCGCCAAGCCCAGCCTCCCCGCCGAAACACCCACTGCGGTTACTCCGGAAACTCCGGCGCAGCCGACCATTATGCCGCCCAGCACCGGCGAGCCGGTCAGCGCAAAAGATTGGCCCTATAACAAAGACCTTCCCGTAGAGGAAATCGACCCCGGCTACCAGGCAGCCGTAGCCAAAGAAGAACAGGCCGCCACCGACTCAACCGTCATCCCGTCCGAAAGCGAGCAGGCTCCCATCCACCATGGCTGATGGCGAAAACATTTTAGACCGCGCCCGAACTGCAGTCACCGAACGCGCCGAGCTCCCCGGCATGAGCCTTCTCGAGCATCTTGAAGAGCTCCGCCGCCGCATTGTGCACTCGGTCATCTATCTGGTTGCCGGGTTTTTCATCGCCTATGGCTTTCATGAAAAGATTTATGGCTTCATGGAGCGCCCCATCAAGTACGCGCTCGCCAAACATCACCAGCCGGCCCTGCTGAACTATCACAACCCCATCGACGGCTTCAACATGTACCTGAAGATCAGCTTCATGGCCGGCTGCATCATCGCCGCGCCATTTGTGCTCTATCAGGTATGGCTCTTCATATCCCCCGGCCTCTACAAGCACGAAAAGCGCTTCGTCACCCCCTTCATGTGCGCCACCGTAGGCCTCTTCCTTGCCGGAGCCTATTTCGGTTACCGCTGGGTCTTCCCCGGCTCACTTGATTTCCTCTTTACTTTCAATAAGGATTTCAATCCGCTCATCGAGATCAACGAGTACACCGATCTTTTTCTGACGGTCATCCTTGGCCTCGGCGTAACCTTCGAACTGCCGATTCTGGTCATGTTCCTGGCACTCTTCGGCATCGTCAATGCCCGTTTCCTCTGGAAGAACCTGCGCTATGCCATTCTCATCATCTTCATCATCGCGGCCATCATCACCCCTACGCCGGATATCCTCACGATGTGCGTCTTCGCCACCCCCATGCTGGTCCTTTATCTCATCAGCATCGGAGTGGCCTTCATGGTTCACCCAGCGCGTCGCAAGCGTAAAAGAGAAGAGGCTGCAGGCTAATGAGCAAGCGCCATATCCATGGGTGGCCCCTCCTGAGCGTAAGGGATGGGATCATGCTTCTCCTGCTGTTGACGGCCTTCTCTCCGGCTCACGCTCAGGGCTTCAACGGAACCCGTGCTCTCGAATACACGCGCGAATTCGTCTCCATCGGCCCGCGTTGGGTCGGCAGCCCCGGCCACGCCAAAGCAGAAGCCTTCATCAAAAAGCAATTCGCCAAAGACAATCTGGAAGAAGACACCTTCACCATGAACACGTCGGTCGGGCCACAGACGATGCATAACTTCATCGTTCGCTTCCCCGGCAAAAAAGATGGCGTGATCGTGCTGGCAACGCACTACGAGACAAACTACCCTCTGCGCAACATCAACTTCGTCGGCGCAAACGATGGAGGCTCTACTACCGGCGCTCTCATCGAAATGGCCAATCATCTCCGTGGCCGCACGCTCGAAGGGTACAGCGTCTGGCTGGTTTTCTTTGACGGAGAGGAAGCCTTCAAAGAATGGTCGCAGTCAGACAGCACCTATGGCAGCCGTCATCTTGCCGCAAAATGGCAGAATGATGGCACGCTCAAGCGCATCAAAGCTTTTATTCTGCTCGATATGATTGGCGACAAGGATCTCGATATTCAGCGCGATGGCAATTCGACTCCATGGCTGCTCGATCTCGTCAGGCACGCTGCGGAAAAAGACGGCAATCAGTCTTACTTTTACGCCCAGCAAACTGAAGTCGAAGATGATCACCTTCCCTTCGTAAAGCGCGGCGTTCCCTCAGCAGATGTCATCGACCTCGATTACGGTTACGAAAACGCCTATCACCACACCGCACAGGATACGATGGACAAGATCAGCGCGAAGAGCCTGACCATCGTTGGCAACACAATTCTCGAAGCCATTCGCCTGCTGAATTTGCGCTGACTATGATCGCTGGAGCCACCATTTCGTATTGGATCGGTTTCCACGTGCTGGTTGCAGTACTGCTTGCAGTCGATTTACTGATTCTCCAGCGTGGCAATCATTCCACTCGCATTCGCAACGCGTGGGCATGGACGATTTTTCTTGCTACGCTCGCCTGTGGGTTTGCTCTTTTTCTTTCTAAAACCCAGGGCCGCGAACCTGGACTCGAATTCTTTTCCGGCTACCTCATCGAAGGATCGTTAAGCATAGATAATCTTTTCGTTTTCCTTCTGATGTTTCGTTCTCTGAGGCTGAATAGCAATGAGCAACATCGCGTCCTGATGTGGGGCGTGCTGGGCGCAATCGTCATGCGGGCGCTCTTCATTGCCGTTGGAGTATCCCTGCTTGATCGCTTTTCATGGGTGGAGTACATATTCGGCGCATTCCTGCTGATCGCAGCCATACGCCTTCTGCGCCACAAGAAAGAAGACGAATCCACCCCCGGCGTTGTGAACTGGTTACAAAAGCGCGGCTATCTCCGCGGGATGGAAGATCGCGGCGAGGCTGGAGTCAAACTAGCCATGCCGGCGCTGCTCTTTGTCATTCTGGGAGTCGAAGCCACCGACTTAATTTTCGCGCTTGATTCCATTCCGGCGGTGCTGGCAATTTCGCGCGATCCCTTCATCGTCTATACCTCGAATATTTTTGCCATCCTCGGCTTACGTTCGTTGTACTTTGTATTGGCTGAAATGCTCGACAGCCTGCGCCTGCTGCACTATGGGCTGGCTGTGATCCTCGCCTTTGTCGCGCTCAAAATGCTTTTCGCGCATTGGATCGAAGTCCCCGTCACAGTCTCCTTAGCCGTAATTCTGATTACCCTGGCAATCTTTGCCATCGCGAGCAAGCTGATTCCGGAAAAAAGCTAGGCACACCTGCGAATCGATAAATCCAGGCAATCAATCTGCAATAAATCGCACGCTGGTATCGCCTTTTTTGATAACGGAATGTTTTTGAAAAGCAGCATCCTCGCGTTTAGGAAAATCATTCCGATAATGGGCTCCGCGACTCTCTTCCCGTGCCAGTGCCGACCGAACGATCAGGAAAGCAATCGCATGCAAGTTTCTCAACTCCAGGGCAGGACGACTCCCATCTTCAGGAAGCAGTTGTTCAAAGGATTTTCGATATGTCTCTGCTGTACGCAGTCCTGCGGCATCACGCAACAATCCAGCATTCTGCCACATCATTTGTTGTAGCTGCTGCAAGAGAGCGCTCGTATTTCCTGCCCTACTCTGTTGAAGACCGTCTTCGAGGCTCTCCTGGACAAAAATTTCACTTTCACTTTGCATCGTCTCCGCAGCGCGCGCGCCAAAAACGAGCCCTTCTAACAGCGAATTACTTGCGAGGCGATTTGCGCCGTGAACTCCCGTACATGCCACCTCGCCAGCTGCGTACAGGCGCCTCAGCGACGTTCTTCCGTCAATATCGGTTTTAACGCCGCCCATCAGGTAATGCGCTGCAGGCCGCACCGGGACCAGGTCTCGCGCCAACTCCAATCCGTGCCTCGATAAAAATGCAGAAATCCCCGGAAACCGCTGATGAAAATCCAATCCCTGCACGTGGCGCATGTCGAGATACACGGGACGCAGTTCGCCATTCGCTCCCATGCCTTCACGCGTAATCGCTCGGGCTACAACATCACGAGGCGCAAGCTCCAGCAGCGGATGATACCGCTCCATAAATCGTTCACCCTTCGCATTGCGAAGATATGCGCCCTCACCTCGCAGCGCTTCCGACAATAAAAATCTCTGCACACCAGGCAAGCTCAACGCCGTGGGGTGGAACTGGTAAAACTCCATATCGGAAATTTCTGCACCGGCGCGATATGCCATCGCAATGCCATCGCCGGTAGCTACTGCCGGATTGGTAGTATCGCTATAAACCTGCCCCGCGCCGCCGCTCGCTAAAAGCACAGCACGCGCATGAATGACATGCCGATGCCCTTCACGATCCTGCACCGTTAATCCAACAACTTCCCCATCTCGCACAATCAGGTCAACGCATGTCGTCCATTCGAGCAAAGTAATATTTTTTATCGCACGAGCGTGCGCCAACAGCGAGCGGCCAATTTCTGCGCCTGTTGCATCGCCATTCGCATGCAGAATACGATTGCGGCTATGCGCGCCTTCGCGTGTCAGCATCAGCGCGCCATCGTGGCGATCAAAGCCGGTGCCCCACTGCAACAGCTCCTCAACCCGCAATGGCCCTTCTTCTACCAGCACTTTTGCGGCCTCGCGGTTCACCAGACCATCGCCTGCCTGCACGGTATCTTCCAAGTGCAGCGATACATCTTCTTCGCCGCTCATCGCGACAGCGATACCCCCCTGAGCATAGCTTGTATTCGATTCGCCCAGTTGCTCCTTGGTAAGGACGAGCACTTTGCCTGTGCCAGACAATCCAATGGCAGCGCGAAGGCCTGCAATGCCAGCGCCCATGATCACAAAATCCGCTCGATTGGGAATTTCCATAAATTTTGAGGCTATCACGCGACAGCAACTTTCTTAGACGAGTCTCGGATGCGAAAAGGTGCAACCTGCCCGCCTGCGATACGATGAAAGAAGCGTGCGTACGATACAGGTCAAAACAACATCAGCTCAATATCCAGTCCTCGTTGGCAGCGGTATCCTTTCTATGCTCTATCGCCGCCTGCCCAAACGGAACCGTGTCTTTGTTCTCACATCTCCGGAAATATGGGCTTTGTGGTCAAAGAGATTTCTTGCCTCTTTTCCAAAGCAGGAGCAGCCGTTCGTCCTATTTCTCCCCGTCGGCGAACCATATAAACGCATGGCGCAGGTAGAACGTCTTGCCACAGAGATGGCAACAGCAGGCGCGGACCGCAGCTCATTGCTCATTGCCTTCGGCGGCGGCATTGTAGGCGATATGGGCGGCTTTCTCGCAGCAATCTACATGCGAGGCATCGATTACATTCAAATTCCTTCGACGCTTCTCGCACAGGTCGATTCCTCCGTTGGCGGGAAGACTGGAGCCAATCTCATTTCGGGAAAGAATCTCATCGGCAGCTTCCATCACCCGCTTGCCGTCTATGCGGATATCGATCTATTGCAAACATTGTCCAATCGAGAGCTGCGCGCCGGATTGTTTGAGAGCCTTAAAGCCGGCATCATCCGGGACGCGCGTCTTTTCCGCTTTATGGAGCGTAACTCCAAAGCCATTTTGAAGCGAGATAGTAAAGCACTCGAATACGTCATCTCGGCTTCCATCAAGATGAAGGCTGATGTAGTCGGCATTGACGAGCGTGAATCCGGACTGCGCATGATCCTGAATTTTGGCCACACCGTTGGCCATGCCATCGAAGCAGTCACACAATATCGCAAGCTGCTGCATGGCGAAGCAATTGCCTGGGGCATGCTGGCTGCGCTTGAACTCAGCCGAAGCCGTAGCACCATCAACACCGCTGAAGCAGAGCGCATCCAGAAAACAATTTTTTCTTACGGCCCGTTTCCGCCATTCAAGGCAAATGCGCAAAAACTCATCGAAGCCGCATCGCGCGACAAGAAGAACCGCGCCGGAGTGCGCAGATTTGTCCTGGCTGAAGGAATCGGCAACGCGTCCGTCGTGGAAGACGTGAACGATAAGGAATTGATTGCCGCCATAGACTGGATGCTTAACCGCGTCCGAGAAGCATGATGCAGACTCAGGGAGCACAACCAGCCGGAACCACCGATCCACAGACCGCGGCGCGCGCCGTGCGTGAGATGTTCGACAGCATTGCGCCTCGTTACGATCAACTGAACCACGTTCTCTCGATGAACGTCGACCGACTTTGGTGGTGGAGAACAGCACGAAAATTTCGCAGCATTCTCGCTCGCCCTGAATCCACTGTTCTCGATATCTGTTGCGGCACCGGCGACATGACCATGGCCTTGCTGCGTCATCGCCCTGCAGGCGGCAATCCTATCATTGCAGCCGACTTTTCTCATCAGATGCTCGTCCGAGGCAAAACAAAGTTGAGAGGACATAACGCAATTGCCATTGAAGCAGACGCACTGCAATTGCCTGTAGCCTCCAATTCTCTGCATCTGGTCACCACCGCTTTCGGGTTCCGCAATCTTGCCAATTACCGCGCGGGACTGGAAGAGTTTTATCGCGTTCTTAAGGCCGGTGGCGAGTTTGGCATCCTTGATTTCAGCGAGCCCTCCGGCCTAACCGGCAAACTTTATGCCTTTTATTTTCGCCGGATACTTCCCGCTATTGGATCGCGCATTTCCGGCACTACCGGTCCATACGCCTATCTTCCAGCTTCCGTACATCGCTTTCCACCTCCCTCGGAGATGCTGGCGCAGATGCGCAGCGTGGGATTCACAGACGTATCGTGGCAGCCTTACAGTTTCGGCATTGCAGGCCTCTACCGTGGTGTGAAACCCTAGGATTGAGTCATGGTGCAAGCAGCCACAACCACCGCGCCTTCCAATGCCGGCAGCGAAAAGCGCGCCGTTGCCATGGCGTCTGTGCTGGCAGCTACAGCGATGACGGTCCTGAAGTTTATTACCGGCTTTCTCACCGGCAGCCTTGGCGTGCTTTCCGATGCAGCCCATTCCGGAATTGACCTCGCGGGTGCAGGTCTTACATTCCTCTCTGTACGCGTGTCCGATAAGCCTGCTGACGAAAATCATCCTTACGGCCATGGCAAAATCGAAAATGTTTCTGCATTTGTCGAAACATTTCTCATGCTCGGCTCCAGCCTTTGGATTACCTACGAAGCCGTCAACCGCATCTTCTTCCACGCCGTCGCGATTCGCTATAGTTTCTGGCCGCTGTTAGTGCTTGCTCTTTCTATTGCTGTTGATCTTTGGCGCTCGCGGCAACTCATGGCAGTCGCAAACAAATATCGCAGCGAAGCGCTCGAGGCCGATGCGTTGCACTTTTCCTCTGACATCTGGTCAAGCGTTGCTGTTTTCGCAGGACTCAGCGCCTCCTGGATCGGCGCACAACTCCATATTTCATGGTTGCGGCTGGCGGATGCTTTTGCCGCGATAGCTGTCTCCTTGATGATTCTGTATTTCGCAGGCAAGCTCGCATATCGCACGGTTGCCGCGCTAGTCGACACGGTACCGGTCGAAACGCGACGTCGCGTCTTGCAGGAAGTTCGCCACACTCCAGGCGTCCTTTCAGTCGACCAGGCCCGCATGCGACGCTCCGGCAACTCCTACTTTGCCGATCTCACGCTTTCTCTCTCAAGACAATCAACATTCCAACATGCAGAACAGCTGGTAAAGGATGCCACGGCCGCTGTGCAGCGCGTGCTTCCCGAGGCCGATGTCGTCATCCACACCGTGCCCAGGCCTGCTATAGCTGAAAGCATTTTCGATAAAGTGCGCGCCGTGGCTGCACGCAATAATGTAGTCCTGCACGATGTCAGCGTACAGTCATTCGACGGCAAATTGCGCGTCGAACAACACATCGAAGTGGATGAGAAAATGCCATTGCGCGAGGCTCATACGTTTGTAAAACAGATTGAAAAAGAAATCCGTGATGAGCTACCTCAAATCGACTCAGTTCTCACTCATATCGAGAGCGAGCCAGCTACTATCGAGCGACCGGTAAGCGTAGCCAGCGACCAGGTAATTGAACGGCATCTGCGAAATGCAGGCGCATCGCTGCCTGAAATTATCGATATTCATGAAATCACCATCGGGCGCATGGGTGACAAAATTCAGGTATCGTGCCATTGCACCTTGCCTGACGGTATGCCGATGCAGCGAGTACATGAGGTGATCACTGCGCTTGAAGACGTCTTCAAGAAGGAGTGCCCCGAAGTTTATCGTGTGTTGATTCACCCGGAACCTGCCAGTGACAACCATCATTCCTGAAAGGAAATGTATTGCATGATCGCAAGCTCGGAATGGAAAAAAGAAATGCAGTTCGATGGTCTCTCGGGGAGCGGCCACACCATTCACTTTGATGCCGATGCCGCGCATACCGCTGGCCCCAGCCCCATGGAAGCAGTTCTCGCTGCGCTCTGCGGATGCACCTCAGTGGATGTCATCGGTATCCTTCAGAAAAAGCGTGAACCGCTGACCAGCCTGGTTGTATCGGCAGATGCCCAACAAGCAGCAGAACCGCCCCGCATCTTCACGCATATCCGGCTGGTCTATCGCGTAGGAGGAAAAGTATCGAAAAAAGCCGCGGAAGATGCTGTCGCACTCTCGAAAAACAAATATTGCTCCGTTTCCAAAATGCTGGAAAAAAGCGCCACAATCGAATCAGTCATTGAATACGTCGATGGAGCCGAAGGCGAATGATTCGATTCTTCCGCCTTCTCATGGTGGTTCTATTGCTTTGCGTGGTGGCGCTGCTTGCAGCCGTCACTACCATGCACTTCGCCATTCATGGAGCAGAAGTCGCCATTCCCGATTTCCGTGGCTTAACTATTTCCGAGGCCACCCGCAAAGCCGCTTCGCTCGACTTGAATCTTACGGTCGACAATCGCTTCTATAGCGCAGAAATGCCGTCAGGACGCGTGCTCACGCAATCCCCTGCATCAGGAACGATTGTTCGTAAGGAATGGCATGTGCGTGTAACCCAAAGTCTTGGGCCACAACGAATAGCTATTCCAAATGTCCTCGGCCAACCTGAGCGCACGGCTACCATTTCCATCCGGCGTGCGGGCCTTGATCTCGGCAACGTTGCACACATGCCTTACCTCAATACAACCGGCGGCACAGTGATTGCGCAAAACCCTGCGCCCGATGCCGAAGGTGTGGAGCGTCCAAGCCTTAGCCTGCTTGTTGCCGATCCTTCCCCGCAGGCGCCGCTCGCTTTCGTTATGCCCGACTTTACTGGTCAACTCTTTGCAACAGCCGCATCTATCGTTGCACATGCCGGCCTGAAAGTTGGCCCTCCGCTTGAAGCACAGCAAATCATCGCACCCGTTATGCCTGTGAACGGTACGCCCATGCCTGCGCTACCAGCTGCTCCAGGTACGATTGTGGGCCAGAACCCGCAGCCGGGCTCGCGTATCGATGCAAATACACCCATACAATTCACCGTGGCGCACTAATTTTGGCGCGTTAGCAACGCAGCAAAAAATCCGTCGCACTGATGTGTTCCGGGCAGTGTTCGCAGATAGCCATCCGCCAATGCTGAATCCCGCAGTTGCTTCGCGCCCGATGCAGTCAGAACGGTCGCATTTTCCAACCGCTCAATCTCCCGCTCCATGGGCACAAGCTCAAAATCCTTGCCAAGGCCCAGGCATTCTTCGATTACGGCCTCGTTCTCTTCTGGTTCCAGCGAGCAAGTGGAATAAAGTAATTTTCCGCCCGGTTCCACAGCACGCATGACCGACGACAAAATTTCAACCTGCCGTTTCTGCTGCCGCTTCAATTCCTGTGCATCCAGTCGGTGACGAATTTCCGGATTGCGGGCTAATGTTCCCGTGCCGCTGCATGGTGCATCGCATAAAACAAGATCGAATTCAGGGTGAAAATTCGTTTTTGCAACATCAGCTGTTACAAATTCAATACGATGTCGGAAAGGCTCAGATTGCAGCATGCTTTCCATCTGCTGTAATCGCCGCCTGCTCACGTCGCAAGCCGTCACTTCTGCTTCCGGATTTCTCTCGGCAAGGATCGCAGTTTTTCCTCCAGGAGCCGCGCACGCATCGAGAATTGCTCTTCCATTCCCTGCAAGCTCTGCTACCAGTTGCGATCCTTCATCCTGAATCCTCACCAATCCCGAACGAAAAGCCTTGGTAGCTACAACATCGCCATGCGCCACCGATCGTACATTCGTCAAAAAATTTGCCGGAGCGAGCTCTACGCCTTCAGCAGATAACTGCTCTTCCGCCTCCCTGGTGAGAAGCCGCACAAATACAGGCGCTTGTTTTTGGTCGTACTCGCAAATTCGTTTGGCAGCTTCAAATCCAAAATTTTTAATCCAGCGGTTGACCAGCCATTCAGGATGCGCATACGCTTTTGCTAATTCACTCGGATGTATGAATTTTGCAGGCTCTCCCGGATTTTTGAGGACTGCAATCTTGCGCAGAATTGCATTCACCATGCCTGCGGCAAATCGGTTCTTTGCGCTCTTGGCCAGTTCCACGCTTTCGCCAATCGCTGCGTAGACCGGCACGCGATCCAGATAAAGCAATTGAAATGCCCCAATGCGCAGAGCCATGCGTACTGTGGCATCCAGCCGCGTGTCGGGGCGCGACAGCAAGGCATCGATCTGTGCATCGAGAGCAATCTGCCATCGAAGCACCCCCATCACCAGATTTGTCGCCAGATTGCGGTCTGGTGGAGAGAGCTTCTGCATGGAAGGTTCGTGCAGCAGTTCATCGCTATGACCAACGCCGCGCTCTACCGCCAGCAGGATTTCAAATGCCGCAGAGCGCGCTGGAGCTACGCTGCTCATCCCAGTTGATCGCCGTTCTTCAGTTGATAGCCGTGCAGGAAATCGGCAGCCGACATGCGCTTTTTGCCTTCCGGCTGAACTTCGAGCAATTCCAGTCGCGTATTTTCGCCGCAATCCACAAATAGGCGGTCACGCTCAAGCAGCACCTGCGCCGGCTTGCTCTCTTCTCCGCGCAACTCCATTGGGTGCATATGATGCAATGTAAGCTTTTTGCCGCGAAACGACGTGTACGCACCCGGCCACGGTTGAAAACCTCGCCACCGGTTATAAATCTCCATAGCCGGACGCGTGAAATCAGTCAGCCCATCTTCACGCTTCAGAATCGGAGCGATGCTTGCCTTCGCATCCTCCTGCTTTTGAGGAGCAATCGTACCCGCAATCAATCCTTCCAGAGTCTCCACCATGAGCGGCGCTCCCATCTCTGCCAGCAGCGGAAAGATATCCTCTGCGGTTTGATCAGGAGCAATCGGCAGTTCACGCTGCAGCAGCATATCGCCAGTATCCAGGCCCTCATCGATGCGCATCGTTGTTGCCCCCGTGACAGCTTCTCCATTCGCTACAGCCCATTGGATAGGCGCAGCTCCGCGATATTTCGGCAGCAATGAAGCATGGAGATTGAGATTGCCGTAACGAGGCAGGTCGAGCATCCATTTTGGAATAATCCGGCCGTAAGCGACTACGATGATCGCCTCCGGTTGAATCGTCTCCAACTGCAAGCGAAATTCCAGATTATTCTTGATCTTTTCGGGTTGCACCACAGGCAAGCCGGCTTCGAGCGCAGCCTGTTTTACGGGAGGAGCAATCAGCTGCATTCCTCGTCCGCTGGGACGATCCGGCTGCGTGACCACGAGCTGAATATCATGCCCTGCACGCAACAGCGCCCGCAGCGTAGGAACAGCAAACTGAGGCGTGCCGCAAAAGACAAGCCGCATGGCTACCACTCGCCGTTTTTCTGCATCTTGCGAATTTTGCGCAATAGCAAATCTCGCTTAAGCGCGCTCACACGAAAAATGAAAAGCACGCCGTCGAGATGATCGATTTCATGCTGAAAGGCCCGAGCCAGCAACTCTTCCCCATCTATCTCGAACCACTTGCCCTGCAGATCCTGCGCACGCACCCGCACTTTCGCAGCTCGCGAAACCTTCTCCCGAATCTCCGGCAGGCTCAGGCAGCCCTCTTCTTCGCTTTGCTTTCCTTCTCTATGAATAATTTCGGGGTTGATAAGAACAATCTTGTCTTCGGGGTTCTTCTTAAAGCTGAGATCAATCACAGTGAGCCGCTTTGAGATGCCGATCTGAGGTGCGGCCAGGCCGATGCCCTGTGCCGCATACATCGACTCGAACATGTCATCGACAAGAGTGCGAAGCTCATCATCGAACTCGGTCACCAGTTCGGTGGGTTTTTGTAAAATCGGGTCAGGATATTTAACAATTTCTCGAATCATTCTTCCAAAACTCAATAAGCGCGAATCTGCTCCACGTAACCATCATAGTTACGCTTCAGCTCCCGCAGAGAATCGCCGCCAAACTTCTCCAGTACCAGCTTTGCAAAAGCCAACGCCACCATTGCTTCCGCCGCCACGCCGGCCGCAGGAACCACACACACATCGCTGCGCTCGTATGCCGCCTTCGTTTCTTCGCGGGTATCGAAGCGTACCGACTGCAGCGGCCGCCGCAGTGTAGAGATCGGCTTTAAATAGCCGCGGACAATCACGTCTTCGCCATTGGAAATGCCGCCCTCTACGCCGCCCGCATTATTGTGGTCGCGGGTAAAGCGCGTATGCCTGCCGTTCGCAGCTTCGTCGCTGTATCCAATCGCATCGTGCACTTCGGAACCAAACGATTCAGCCGCAGTAACGCCTCGCCCAATCTCGACAGCCTTCACCGCCTGCAGTGACATCACCGCCTGCGCCAGAATGCCGTCCAGCCGCTCGTCCCAGTTCACATGCGTGCCAATGCCCGCTGGAGCACCGTGGATCACGACCTCAAACACACCGCCCACGGTATCACCTGTGCGCAGCACCTTATCGACTTCAGCCTTCATGCGTGCTTCGGCTTCTTCGTCTACGCAACCCAGCAATACTTCGCTTTTGGCGCGCAATGCGGCAATCTCTTCCCAACTCGCATCACGCTCCAGTTCGGCATGCCCTACCCGGATCACGTGGCTGGCGATATCAATGCCTAATGCCAGCAGTAAAGATTTGGCCAGCGCTCCGGCGGCAACGCGTGCCGTCGATTCACGTGCCGAAGCCCGTTCCAGAACATAGCGGGCATCGGGAAAATCGTATTTGAGAGCGCCCGCAAGATCGGCATGCCCTGGCCGCGGCGACGCCACAGCTTTATGCTTGGCCGGATCGCCTGTTTCAACCGGAAGAATATCTACCCAGTTCTTCCAGTCGCGATTCTCAATCTCCATCGCAACCGGCGAACCAATGGTCTTGCCATGCCGAACACCGGAAAGTATATGCGCTGTGTCCTGCTCGATGCGCATGCGTCCGCCACGGCCATAGCCCTGTTGTCGCCGCCATAGCTCGCGGTTAATGAAATTCGTGTCGACTTCGATTCCGGCGGGCAGCCCTGAAACCAGGGCAATCAAGCTCTCGCCGTGCGATTCACCTGCAGTAGAAAAACGTAACATGTGCGTGCTGTGCCAGTCTTGATTGTAGCGCAGCAGCGAGTGTCTTATTCAGTCAGCCACGCATACTGCTCGCCTGTAAGCGGCACAACTGATAATCTCCCCTGGCTCACCAGCGGCGAATCCGCAAAAAGCTTATTGGCCTTGATCTCCGCCAGCGTGCGTGGATGCTTCACCGGTTTGCCTGCCTTAATGCGGACCAGCGGAGTCTTAACATCCGTGGCGTCTACGGAAACCACAGCCGCCGTGCCAATGGCGGTTTTCTCATCGCCCGTGTGATAGATCACCAATTTCTCGCCGGGCTTCATGCCGCGCAAAAATTTTACTGCCGCTGGATTCGTAACACCATCCCAGATCGTCTCTCCGTCGCGTTCCAGATCACTCATCGAATAAACCGAGGGTTCGGTTTTCAACAGGTATGGCATCGGCTTCTTCCTCCGGCTCTGGTTCTATCACAATAACGGGCTGCTCATCCCCAAGAAACTCTGCAGAGTTCAGCAGCGGACGATCCATCGAACGCACCCACTCCGTCACCTGCCCCGGGGCGCGGCCCTGCGCCGCGGCTCGCGCGAACTCGCTGCGCATTGTCTGTATCTTCGCATCCATATCATCCAGATAGTGCAGCACCAGCGCCTCAGGCGTCATAGGCAGCTTCGGCGAGCCGAATTCATACTTACCATGATGACTCAGGATCATGTGCTGGACCAGAAGGCGAAGATTATCAGGAAAATCCGGCAGTCCGGCCAGTTTCTTCTCTACCATCCCTACGCCAATCGAGATATGGCCGATCAGCTGACCTTCCAGCGAATAGTCGAAGCTCGTGCCCCAGCGCAGCTCCTGCAGTTTGCCGATATCATGCAGCACTACTCCTGTCAGCAACAGGTCGCGATTGACATCGGTGTAATGGCGCGTAGCCAGATCGGCGATGCCAAGCAGCGAAACGATGTGCTCCAGCAAGCCGCCGATCCATGCGTGATGCATGCTCTTGGCGGCAGGCGCGCTTTTCAGAGCCGCTGCGATTTCCGGATCATCCAGAAACGCCCGCAATAATCCCTGAAGATGTGCATTGTTGAAGCTGGCAACATAGCCGTTCAGTTCAGCCCATAGTTCTTCTACATCACGCGATGTCTTGGGAACAAAATCGCCGAGGTCGTATTCGTTAGCTTCAGCCCTGCGAATCTTCTCAAGCGTCAGCTGCAGCTTGTCCTGGTAGCGGGAAATCTGGCCGCGCACCTTGACGACTTCGCCCGCTGCAAACTCCTGGGCTTCGTCAATCTCCCACATGCGGCATTCAATCTGGCCGGTGCAATCGCACAGCGTAAGCGCAAAGTAAGGCGCGCCGTCCCGCCGCGTGCGCACCTGCTTGGTGGCAACAGAGAAAAAACCTGTCACCACCTGATTTTCAAACTTGCCGAAATCTGCGATGAACAGGTCTTTCATCGTATCTTATGGCCCACCTTACGGCTGCGAAGTAGCAGGAGCGGGAGTCGGAGCAGGGGGAGGCGTGGACGCCGGCGTCCGCTGACCCTCTGGGTTCGGCACAGGCTCCTGTTTCGGTGCCTGCGGCTCCTTGGCCTTATCCGCGAGACGTGTCTTTTCAGTCGGCTTCGGCCCCTTCTTCGGCTTGGAAGTATCGCCATTCAGCCCTAGCGGGGTCGATTGCTCCTTGCGGTCCGCAACTTCATCCTGACCTTCAGGAAAAGGCGCAAATGGATCGCTCTTATCCTTGACCTTCTTCTGCTTCGGCAGCTTGGCGCGAGCTGAGAAGCGGGTTTTTTCCTGTTTCTGTTCGGTCGGCTGATTTTCTACCGATCCATCCGGGCCGACAACCTGAACGTTCTGCGGAACATTACCGCTTGCCACTTGTGTTCCGGTCGCTCCCGCATCTTCTGTCTTTGTAGGAGCCGCGGGCAACGTCTCGCGGGGAGCCTGTCCAAAGCGAATCTTTTCCTTCTTGCCCGGCTTCTCTACACCCGCGGCGCTCGCCGTCTGGCTGTTTTTCGATGCAGCCAAAGCAGCAGCAGTGGCAGCGGCTGATTGCGTGCTTTGCGTTGTCTCCGTTGCAGGCGCAGCCGCATTGGCGGTCTGCGTAGCACCAGACTGGGGTACATCTGCCAGTGAAGGCACATTCGCCGGAGGAGCACTTGCGGTTTGCGTGGCCGTCTTGGGAGTACTGGCCTTCTGGCGGAAGCGTGTACGCTGCACATGTTTCTGCTTTTTCGACGGAGGAGTATAGGCGCTATATGTCGTCGTCGGCTTCGTCTCATTCGGGGTAGCCGCCGAGTCCTCGTAGCCCTCCTTCACTTCTACATACGAATCTTCGCGCAGTTTCGTAAGGTACTGGCGCAGCGCTGGAGCCATCTTCTGGCTGTAAAGCGCATCTTCAACCTGCGACTCTACGTCCTTCAACGGCTGCACACCGCCTGGCGTATGGCCATCTACCTTGAGAATGACGAAGCCTTGCTTGGTGCGAATCGGCTGCGTATATTCACCGGGCTTCAGATTGAAGGTCTGGTCTTCCAGCACTTTCGCCAGTTGACCGCGCTTGAACTCGCCCAGTTCACCGCCTTGTGCTGCCGTGGGACCGCCCGACTGAGCCTTCGCCAGCGCCGCAAAATCTGTTCCAGACTTAAGCTGTGCCGACAGATCATCTGCCTTTTTCTGGGCTGCCGCAACCTGCGCTGCATCGTCCGGGTTCGCCGTCGGAATCAGTATCTCGCTCAACTTCACTGATTCCGGGCTGTCGAAATCCGACTTGTGCGCGTCGTAATACTTTTGCACATCCGACTGGCTGAGATTCAGGTGCCGTCCCACTTCATCGCGAATCACCGATGACGAGATAATGCCGTCTTTGATGTGCTGCTTGAAATCCTCAAAGGAAACACCCTGCGCCTCTGCCGCCTTTTGCAGATCATCCATGCTTTCCAGGTGATTCTGCTTGCGGATTTCATCGAGCCGCTTGATCGTCTCCGCCTCGCCGCTGATTCCCAGCTCTTTGCCCTTGGAAAGCAGCAATTGCTGATCAATAAGATCGCGCAGCAGATCGTGGCGTGCCTCAAAAAGCTGCTGTTGTGACCAGCCCTGCTGTTGCGCCTGGGCAGCCAGTTCCTGATCAGCCCGTTGATAATCAGACTTGCTGATGATCTGGTCGTTGATGCGCGCGACGATTTCCTCCACCACCGTGCCCTGATAGGGTGACTCGGATGCCGGTGCCTTAGCAGCGGTCTGAGCGACAGATGGAATTGCCAGGAAGACGATGCCCGCAGCAATCGCGGCCGGAAGCGGTAAGGATCGATAAATCATGTGTATACGTCTCAACTTAAGCGCAGTTGCTGCTCGGGGTATAGTTCTTTCCGATGTCGGATTGCGCTTCCGTTTATTCTAAACACTCCGGGCAGGCGAATGCGAATCGAACTGAATGAAAAGACGGCTCCTGCCGTCAATCGATAGCAAAAACAGGTGGAAAGGCAGACCATTTCCGGGCTGCCTTGTTATACTTTCCTCAAGGATTGCCCAGAGGGTCCTTGCATTCATGCCTTCCCGCACTCGACGCACCACCTTTTCCCTTATCGTCTTTTTTTCCGCCTGCGGTCTTGCAGGCATGGTTGTCAGCCAAAGAGTTGGCGCGCAATCCAGCACTGACGAATCGCAATTCCGCGACAGCCTGAAGTCGTTTACCAGCGTGTACGACCTGGTTGCGCAGAATTATGCCGAGCCTCTCGACGGCGACAAGCCCGATAAGGCTATTTACGACGGGGCCATTCCCGGCATGCTGCGCGTGCTCGATCCGCACTCCAACTTCTACGATCCCAAAGCCTACGCTCGCATGAAGGAAGATCAGCACGGCAAGTATTACGGCGTCGGCATGACCATCCAGCCGCAGCTTGTAGGCGGCGCGCAGCGCATCGTAGTGCTCTATCCCTATGAAGGTACGCCGTCCTACAAAGCAGGCGTGCGTCCCGGTGACGTCATCATCTCCGTCGACGGCAAAGCAGCTGACAACATGAATTCCGAGCAGGTGGCGAACATGTTGAAAGGGCCGAAGGGCACGCATGTTCACCTTACGGTTTCTCGTGAAGGCGCGAATGCCCCGCTGACCTTCGATCTGGTTCGCGATGAGATTCCCCACCCCAGCATCGATCTCAAAGAAGAAATTCGCCCAGGAATCGGCTATATCCATATCACTCAGTTCCAGGAAGCTACGGGCCGCGAGGTGGCTGACGCTCTCGAGAGCTTTGGCCCGAACATGAAGGGCCTCATCCTCGACCTGCGAGGAAACCCGGGCGGTCTGCTCACTGAAGCCGTCGCCACTTGCGACAAATTCCT
Organism: Alloacidobacterium sp.; assembly: GCA_035547425.1. Taxonomy (GTDB): domain Bacteria; phylum Acidobacteriota; class Terriglobia; order Terriglobales; family Acidobacteriaceae; genus Alloacidobacterium. The sequence continues at coordinate 24,168 of DASZUU010000025.1, forward strand.
CAAAAAGGGTCAGGTCATCGTCTCCCAGCGCGGACGCGCCTTTCCCGAGCAGACCTACCACGCCATGCACGGCAACGGCGGCAAGACCTATCCTATTGTCGTTCTCGTCAATCACGGAACCGCATCCGCCGCTGAAATCGTAAGTGGTGCATTGCAGGACCACGACCGCGCCATCATCGTCGGCGAAGTCACCTTCGGCAAAGGCCTTGTGCAGACCGTGTATCAACTCTCTGACAACACCGGCCTGGCGTTAACCACCTATCACTACTACACGCCCAGCGGGCGCCTGATCCAGCGCAATTACAACGGTGTTTCGCTCTACGATTACTACTACAACCACGATCAGCAGCAGCAGGACACCAAAGACCGCGAAGTGAAGCTGACTGACTCCGGACGCACAGTCTATGGAGGCGGCGGCATCACACCCGATTACAAGATCGATACGCCCAAATCAACACATATTCAGGAAGTTCTGCTCGCGCATTACGCCTTCTTCAACTTCGCCAAGCATTACCTGGCAAATCGCTCCGTCACGAAAGATTTCCAGGTCGATGACGGTGTGATGAACGACTTCAAACAATTCCTGGGCTCGCAGGAGATCACCTACTCCGACCAGGATTTGAATGCAGTGCTCGATTGGGTAAAGGCCAACATCAAGGCTGAAATCTTCACCACGCAATTCGGGCAGATGGAAGGCTTGAAAGTGCGCGCCGCATGGGATCCGATGATCGCGCAGGCGCTGACTTATTTGCCTCAAGCCACCACACTTGAGGAAGCCGCCGAAAAAGTCGACTCACAAAAGACCGTCACTGCCAAAAACACTCCAACTGTTCCGGCAACCGAATAACGACTCATAAAGAAAGATAAAAGGGCAGGCTCAAAGCCTGCCCTTTAGTGTTATGCCTCGTCGACGACTTAAGCCTTGCCAATCACTCTGGCGACCGTCTCGCCGATAGCCGCAGGGCTCTCCACAACATGAATACCAGCCGCCGTCAGCGCCTTCATCTTCTCAGCAGCCGTTCCCTGCCCGCCGGAGATGATCGCACCAGCGTGACCCATGCGGCGTCCCGGAGGTGCTGTCTGGCCTGCGATAAAGCCCACTACCGGCTTCTTCACGTGCTGCTTCACATACTCCGCAGCCGTCTCTTCCGCCGTGCCGCCGATTTCACCAATCAGGATGATCGCTTCCGTCTCCGGATCCTC
>DASZUU010000026.1:0-119133 GCA_035547425.1 Alloacidobacterium sp.
GGTGCCGCCGCGCAGGCAATCCTGGGCCTTCCATGGAATTGCGTGCGAAAGAGCGTAGTCGATTTTGAAAGCGCCAGGGCCGGGAGCGAAACTGCTGAGCTTCTGCCGGAAGTCTCGTGAGAGCCGATGGCCACTGATGGCAATCAACTGCTGCGGACTTATATCGCAGAGAAAGAGTGTGTCACGGTGAAAGGCATCAAGCGAATCGACGGGCGAGTTGACGTGGATGCGTCCGCCGAGGCTCTGCAAAATCGACGCAAGCGCATTGGTGATCGATTGCGCGCCGCCGCGAGCCATAGGCCATCCCACAGCGTGCGCTGCAGCGGCCAGCAATATAGCGGCGGAGGAACTGAGCGGAGCATTCAGCGGCAGAAAGGAATGCGCGGCTATACCCGCGAAAAGCGCGCGGGTTCGCAGACTTTTAAATACAAGCGGCGTCAGAAAATTTGTTGGCAGACCGGCAGGGATTCCGAAGCGAGCGAGCAGAAGCGGATGCCGAGGAAAGTGCAGGATGGGCTGAAGCACTTCTTTGGATAAGTCATGCCAATGGTCGGCCAGCGGCTTGAAAAGGCCGCTCCAGCGATTGCCGTCTGGATCGAGTGCGTGCGCGGCATCGCCGAGATTGCGCTCGAGCATGACGGCAGTGCTGTCATCGAGAGGATGTGCGAGGGGCGCAGCTGGATGAATCCATTCGACTCCATTCTGTTGCAGGGAAAGCTTCGCAAAGAATGGCGACCCGGCGGCGATGGCGTGGATAGCCGATCCGAAATCATGATGAAAGCCGGGAAGCGTGAGAGGCAGCGTGCGCGCGCCTCCGCCGATGATGGATTGCGCCTCGTATACATCGACTCCGTAGCCGGCTTCTGCCAACACAATCGCAGCGGAGAGGCCGTTAGGGCCTGATCCGATGACGACGGCGTGCCGCCCGTGTCGCGGATGATGTTTGTGTTCGAGAAGCAGGCTGGAGTCAGTCATGGGGCGGCAAGGGCTCCGGCCATTGGGCGGCATCAAAACCGCCGTCAGATTTTCGTGTGAGCGTTGGTGCGTATTGGCCAAGCAATTGGCGTCGCCACCAAAGACCGGAGGCGCGTTTTTCTGACATGGAAGTGAACCAATATTGCCAGAGCATGGCGCGAACGTATTTTGGCGGGGATGATGCGAACGGATTGCCCGCAAAGAGCGAGAGCACGTCAGGGCTGGCGGTCAGCAGGCGTTCTTCAGTGAGCGGCACGATCGAATTCTGCCGCCAGTCTCCGAGCGAGGCGAACCAGAGGTTCCAATCGAAGCGGGGCTGGTATGGCGCATAGATGCGCGGTGGTTCATTCAACGCCTGAGGTTTGTAGCGGAAGGGGTAGGCGGTCCAATTCTGACCATCGTAAGAACCCTGGAATTCGATTTCATAGCGACCTCGCGTCATTACGGCAAAAAGGCCATATTGATTAGCAATACGTGACGGTTCGAGGGCGGTGACAGGTGCGGAAGGTAATGGTGCGCCTCGCCAGAGCATGTGGATGAGCTCTGCAGTTGTGGCATAGAAAATCCACGTGAGAATGACTGCATTGATGGCGAGGCGCAGGGCAGCTGCATGATGTTGGCGTGGAGTTATAGCGACGCTTTCTTCTGTATTTACGGATTCCGTTGGCTCTGCCGAAGAAAACTGGCGAAGTAATTTTGTCTGAAAGCGATGAGGAATGAACTGCAGGAAGAATTTGTCATCAAGCAGCAGAAAGCCGAGCGACAGCACGAGGTAATTCAGGAAGGTATAGTTTGCGGTGAGAATGACGACAGCTTCCCACGGCGTCACGATAAAGAAGCAGATGATGCGGAAGCGCCTGGGAAAGAAGAGCAGGAAAACAATGGCGAGCTCCATGGCCAGTGTTGCGCCTGAAGAGAAGGCATGGAACCAATGCGGCAGATGCTGCATGTACCAGCCGATCCATGTTGGAAGCGGGCCGTTCTGGTAATACTCGTCGACGGCGGTGAAGTTGCGCCACTGCGGATCTCCGCTTAATAGCTTGACGATGCCGGACTCGAAGTAGATGCGAAACCATTCCCACTGCAGGAGAAAGAGGCTCGCTCGTGAAGGCGCATGACTGGCGGCGGGGCCGGGCCAGACGCCGCGCGGCGCAAAGAACAGCGAGATAAAGCCGGCTTCGAGCAGCATGCCGTCGGACTGGTAATTCGAAAAATCGTTGGACGCGGTCACAAAAGATAGAAAGCAGATGAAGCAGATGAGTAGCGAGAAGCGCGGCCATACATTTGCAATTACGAGCAATGATGCCAAGAGGCCAATGATAGTAACAGTGAGAAGTGCGTGATTGCTTGCTGAAAGCCAGAATAGTGAAGGCGCAAACCAGAAGCGAGTAAAGCTGGGGAAGGAGCGATCCACTGCCTGGAGATATTGTTGCGCGGGCAGAACGCCGTTGGGGCCGATCAATCCGCGAATCTGAAGAAGCAGTGAGTAGAAGGCGGAGAAATAGATCAGTCCAAGAGCGCGAAGGAATATCCATCGCGGGATAAGATGGCTGTTGCGGAGCGGATCGCTTTCGCAGCGCGGCTCCGGATTAAAAAGCCTCTGCAGGATGGAAGCACCGCTCATACGCTGTTGGACATGATAGCTGTTTCCAGGAGTTGCTTGCCGCAAAATATAGATAAACAGGACACGAATACAGCTTGAGCGTGAATGTCGCTTCACAGGAGATAAGAAACGTGCCCTACGAGCGGTTAGAATAAATACTCACGCTCAATTCTCACTTTAAGAAAGCGCAAGCATGCACCGTTGGTCAAAACTCTTTGTTCCTACGCTTCGTGAGGCACCGGCAGACGCCGAAGTCGCCAGCCACAAGTTTCTCGTTCGTTCCGGGTATATCCGGCAACTGGGCGCGGGCATTTATTCCTATCTCTTTCTCGGGCAGCGCTCGATCAACAAGATCATCGCCATTGTGCGCGAAGAGATGGACAAGATCGGGCAGGAGTTCCTGTTGCCTGGTATTCTGCCCTCGGAAGTGTGGGAGCAGAGCGGACGCTGGACCACGATGGGCCAGAATATGTTCCGTTTGCAGGACCGCAAGGGCGCGTGGCTTTGCCTAGGCATGACTCACGAAGAAGTGATGACCGACATTGCGCGTAAGGAATTGCGCAGCTATAAGCAGCTTCCGCAAATCTGGTACCAGATTCAGACCAAATACCGCGATGAGCCGCGTCCGAAATCAGGCTTGTTGCGCGTGCGCCAGTTCATCATGAAGGACAGCTACTCCTTCGATATCGATGCTGCCGGGTTGGACAAGAGCTTCGATCTGCACGATAAGGTTTACCGCTCCATCTTCTCGCGCTGCGGGTTGAAGTTTGTTGCTGTCGAAGCAGATTCGGGCGCAATGGGTGGAACGCAGTCGCAAGAGTTCATGGTCTACACCGATGCCGGTGAAGACCTGATCGTGAGCTGTCCCAAGTGCGACTATGCGGCCAACCTGGAGAAGGCGGTATCGAAGTTGGCTTTGGCGGCGGAGCTTGCGCCGACGGGCGATGGCAAGCCGGAACTGGTTTCTACGCCGGGAATTGCAGCAGTAGCAGATGTGGCAAAGTTCTTCGATATTTCCGAGGCGCAGGATATTAAGTGTGTCGCCTACATGGCGGAGACGAAGAAGGCCAAGGGCGAATCGGTCTGGAGCCCGGTGGTTGTTTTCCTGCGCGGCGATCACCAGGTGAACGAGACGAAGCTGCTCGGCCTTATTGAGGCCAACGAACTGCGTCCGATGCAGGCGGAAGAGTTGGAGACGTACATTCATGGACCTGCGGGATTTCTGGGACCGATTGGGTTGACTCCGGCGAAGGCGCTGGGCGAAGAGGGTGTTCCGGTAGTTCTCGATCTTGCGCTCGAAGGCCGCGAGAACATGGTTTGCGGGGCGAACAAGTTGGATTACCACTATCGGAATGTCACGCCGGGACGCGATTTTACCTGGACCGTAGCTGCCGATGTGCGCAATGTGGTCGAAGGCGAAGGATGTCCGCATTGCGGCTCGCCGCTCAAGGTGGCGAAGGCGGTGGAAATTGGGCATATCTTCAAGCTTGGCTATCGCTATACGGAAATGATGGGTGCTCGCGTGCTCGATCCTAACGGCAAAGAAGTGACGCCGATTATGGGAAGCTACGGCATCGGCATCGAACGTATTCTCACGTCTGCTATCGAGCAGAGCAACGATGCGAATGGCTTCTGCTTATCGCGTTCGATCGCTCCCTTTGAAGTGGTGGTGACGGTAACGAATGTGAGCGACGGCACGCTGCTTCCTATTGGTGAGCGCATTGCTGCTGATCTGGAAGCTGCGGGTTTTGACGTCTTGCTCGATGACCGCGATGAACGGGCGGGTGTGAAGTTTAAGGATGCGGACCTTATCGGCATCCCTTATCGCATTAACGTAGGCAAGAAGGCGGCGGAAGGCAAAGTGGAACTGGTTGCGCGTGCGACGGGTTCGAGCCAGGATGTGGCGATTACGGATGTGGTTGCTGTTTTGAGGAGCCAGGAATAAATACTTTATCCGGGAAGTAGAGCGAAGGAGCTTAAGCTCCTTCGCTTTTTTGTTCAAAATGCGATTTTCCTCCTTGTTATCGGGTACATTTCGCCGGTGCAACGAGATGATGTATTGTTTCCTCAGAGGTCAGACCACGTGCGGGTAGCTTTATGGAAAAGCAGCGTCGTGAATTTTTGAAATATGCAGGGATTGGGGCCGCCGGGGTATTGGCTCCGCTGGGACTGCAGGCTGCACCGATGTCCGTCCACCCTTCCGCTTCGAGCATGTATGATATTCGCGTCTTCGGCGCTATGGGCGATGGCAAGACAATCGACTCCCCGGCAATTAACCGGGCGATTGAGGCTGCTGCGGCGGCGGGCGGCGGTACGGTGGTGTTTCCCGCAGGAACATACGCTTCATTCTCCATCCGATTGAAGAGCAACATCGCGCTGCACCTGATGCAGGGAGCCACTCTGCTTGCAGCGGGAACGCCGACGGACGGCAGCGGCGGCTATGATCCGGCTGAATCCAATGCTCCCTGGGAAAACTATCAGGACTTCGGGCACAATCACTGGCATAACAGCCTGATATGGGGCGAAGGCCTGCATGATGTCACGATCGATGGACCGGGCCTGATCTGGGGCAAAGGGTTGAGCCGCGGCTGGAGCAAAGAGCAGCCTCTGGCCGAGACGCCGCGCAACGGCAACAAGGCCATTGCACTCAAGAACTGCCGTAATGTCATCCTGCGCGACTTCTCCATTCTTAAGGGCGGACATTTCGGCATCCTTGCTACGGGTGTCGATAACCTGACGATCGACAACCTCAAGATCGATACCGATAGGGATGGCATGGATATCGATTGCTGCAAAAATGTGCGCGTATCGAATTGCGCGGTGAACTCACCGTGGGATGACGCCATTTGCCCTAAGAGCTCCTTTGCGCTGGGATATGCGCGTGCTACCGAGAATGTAACGATCACCAACTGTTATGTGACCGGCTGCTACGAACTGGGCACGATGCTGGATGGCACCTTCAGGAAGTTCCCGGCAGACGCGCAAGTGCCGCGCACGGGCCGCATCAAATGCGGCACCGAATCGAATGGCGGTTTCAAGAACATCACTGTTTCCAACTGTGTTTTCGAGGGCTGCAACGGCATTGCGCTCGAAAGCGAGGACGGCGCGCTGCTTGAAGATATTGCTTTTACCAACATCACGATGCACGACATATCGGGCGCGCCGTTGTTTATCCGCCTGGGCAGCCGCATGCGTGGACCGCAGGGTGTTCCTATTGGCGATTGCCGCCGCATTTTGTTGAGCAACATTGTGAGTTACAACTCCGCTTCAAAATATGCTGCGATCATCAGCGGCATTCCCGGCCATCCGATTACGGATCTGAAGATCAGCGATGTCTATCTGCATCATCAGGGCGGCGGAACGGCGGAGATGGCGGCGCTGCAACCGGAAGAGAAGGAAGCCGGCTATCCTGATCCGCATATGTTCGGGCCGATGCCTGCGCATGGGTTCTTTATTCGCCATGTTCAGAATATTGAGCTGACAAACGTAGAGATTGCCTCCGCAGCGCCCGATGCGCGTCCTGCATTCGTACTTGATTCAGTTACAGATGCAGATTTCTTTCGGATTAAGCTGCCTGCTGAGAGCCGCCAGCCGGTATTCCGGCTGAAGGATGTTTCCGGGTTCCGCTTATTTGGCAGTCCGAAGATTAAAGATCAGGAATTTGCGAACGCGGCATCGGAAGAGTTCTAGTGGTGGTGGGTGCTCTCCGGCTCGATTCCACCCTTCATTGCACCAGGTGCACCCCTTGTGTCTGAGGGACTCTAGTTCCAGTTTAGCTTTTTGAGGCGTAATGGTATGCCAATGGTCGTTATGACGAATATCTAAAAATTATCAACAAGTTAGAGGGCTGTGGAAATCATTTCTCTTGACAGATGCTTTAAAGAGCCTGCACGCATTCTTCCGTTCTGGTATTGGATTGCCTGTTACGAAGGTATTGGACGATGAGCCAGCAGGCGGCTGCAAGGAGGCTGTCGGTGAGCAGGCTTGCGGCGGCGGCTCCCTGCCATGACCAGCGAGGGATAAGCGCGAGGTTGAGCAGGAGATTGATGACGGCGGCAGAGGCTTGCGCGGCGGTGCGATACCACTGCGAGGCAGAACCGGTGATGGTGGTTCCCCAGGCATAATGAAGCCCGCGAATGAGCGGCAGGAAGCAGAGCCAGCGCAGAGCGAAAATGGAACCGCGAAAGGATGATCCGAAGATGTGGGGCAAAAGCGGCGACGCTACGAAGAGAGCGAACGCGATGGCGAATCCATAAGGAATGGTGCGCCGGAGAAGACGGTTTGCCAGTGCGCGCGCCTGCTCAATACTGCGGTCGCCTTCGCGGAAGAAATGCGGTGATGCGGCTGTATAGGCGGCATAGATGGGAATGCTGGCGACATCGATGATGCGATAGGCTGCGGCATAAATGCCGGCGGCATAGAGCTGACCCGCGCCGGCGAGGATGGTTTTGTCGATGTCATTGTAGATGGAGATAGAAGAGCTGGAGAGCGAAAAGCTGAGGCCGTCGGTAAGATCGCGCAAGCGGATTGGCGTAAATTTGGGCCAGCCCAAGTGACGTGTTACCTCGATCATGGCGACGGTTGCGGTGGCCAGAGATGAAAGCCAGTAAATCTTTGTCCAGAGAGCGGCGTCGGCATGCTTTTGCGCGATTTTGACAAACAGAAATAGTCCAGCAGCCGCAATGGCGCGAGCGATGTTGGTGAGAGCCGTGAGCCTTGCGGTTTGCGAAAGCTGTCCGGCACCTTGAAAAGCCCGGCCGGCGAGGACGGCGAACTTGCCCAGAAGGGCGTCGGAAACGGCGATGAAGGGAACGAGCGCGCGTAACTGAGGCTTGAGAGTGAAATGAGCCAACGACATTGAGACAAGCAGAACGAGGAAGAAGCCGCAGAGACTGATTTTGAGCGCTGATCCCCAGGTAGCGGCGAACGATTCACGATTGCGGCTGATGTTGCGCACGAGAATCATTTCCATGCCGAGGCTGCTGCATTGGCTGAGAACGTTGATGAGTGCGACGACGCCGGCAAAGGCTCCGTATTCAAGGCTGCCGAGAGTGCGGCCAATCAATACAAAGTAGCCAGCCTGAAAAATGAGCGAAAGGCCGTGGCCGGAGATCATCCAGAGAGTATGTTGCCGCAGCGTGCCTTCCTTATCCACGATGCCTCGCAATTACTTCCGCGTATTTGTCTTCGAGAATGCAGGTTTGGGTATAAAGGTTGAAGTTTGATTCAGCGAAAACTCGACCCGTACCGCTGGCGTGGAACCAGAGGTCGTCGTCTTGAAGGAATTGAAGCATCTGGTCAGCCAGTCCTGCGATGTCTGCTTCGCGGGGAAGCGTAGCGCGGCGTGCTGAGGGGAAGGATTCTGTAACTCCATCTGTTGCAAATGCAAGCGTGGGCAATCCGGCGGCGAGCGCTTCGCAGAGAACGGTGGGCAGGCCTTCCGCGTCGCCATTGGCGGCGCGGATACTGGGAGCGACGAGCAGGCGCGCGCGCCGCATCCAATGTCGGACCTCGTTTTGAGGCTGATGCCCGAGGAAGATTGCGTTTATTCGAGAGCGCGCGGCTTCAGCTTCGAGATCGCTGCGCAGCGGGCCTTCGCCGATGATGACGAGTTTTGCCTCGGAATATTTCTGCTGTACCTGACGCATGGCGTGGAGCAAATGGATACAGCCCTTTTTCTCTATCAGGCGACCGACGAAAAGAATGACATTAAAATCGCGTTGGATGGAAGAAGGGCTTTCGCAGAAGAGATCGACGCCGGTGTAGTGTACGTAGAGCTTCTCTGCAGGGAAACCGCAGGCGAGGGCCTGCCGGCGAATGTGCTGCGAGACGCAGAGGAAAAGATCGACATACTGCATGAGATCTCCTTTTCTGCGCAGGTAGGTTCGTGTTGTGGGCCAGATATGCAGGGATGGTTCGGAGAGGGTGACGTCATAGCCGTGTAAAGTGACGATGAGCGGCAGACGAAGCTTCTGGACGATTGGCAGGATCGCCGCGGCGTCGATAGCAAAGTGGGCGTGCACAAGCTGGGGCGATTGCCTGGAGATGTTATGGATGAAGCTTGAAGAGCAGCCGCTACGCAGAAAGAGCCTGCGCCGGAGTTTTGCGCGAAGGGAATCATTAGCCGAGAGTGTGAGCGCGCGATGAGGCCGTAGATCGAGCGAATTGCGCAGGTGCTGCAGCCCGGCGAAAACCGGTGTGAAGCGGCGCAGCGCGTTTGCCTGCGAGAGAATGAAAGTTTCCGACAGGGGAAGAAGCTCGTTCCGGTAGATGAGGATGTTCGAGGGCGGCATTTATATCTCCCGCGAACGAATCCAGGTGAAGCGGTGTTTGAGGCGCAGGAATGGGCTTTCCCAAAAGCGATAGGAGAATGCAGCGAGAAGAGCGGTGATGCAGAGAGCCACAGCTTTATTGATGACCAGAGCGGGTGATGCCGTGAAATTTAGTCTGAGATGCTTCTGCAATCCATCGACGATAAGGAAGGCGGGCTCGTGAAAGACGTAAAGGCCGAAGGAGATTTTTCCAAGCCATGCAATGGATTGAGGAACGCGGCTTGATGAGACACCGAGCACGGCCAGCAGGAGAAGAATGCAACCGGCTGCTACGAGCAAATATCCGAAGCAGAATTGAGAGGGGGATGCATGAGCTGCCGGACGCTTGATGTTCGTTGCACAAGCGGCAACGAGCCAGAGTGCGATGCCGGTTGCGGCCATGACTGTCCTGAGAATAGGAGGACGATGTGGGATGCGTCCCTGAAGCGCAAGAGCGAGCAGCGCGCCCCAAGCGAAGAATTGAAATTGCGTAAAGCTGTTGAGCCAAACAGTGTTGTATGCGTAGGGATTGGCGGAGGCGATGCAGATGGTAAGAAACGAGAGCGGCAGGATTACCAGCGATGCATGCATAAGGGCGCGCATGGCTCCATAGCGGGCGATCAGTGGCCACACGAGATAAAACTGCTCTTCGACGGAGATGCTCCAGAGCGAGCGCAGCGGGGTTTGAATCCAGGGATGAAAGGCTATGAACCAATTTCCGGCTAAGAGAAAATATGCGAGGATACGCGCCGTTTCCATGCGCATGGCATGAAAGAAATGCCCGCCGATGGCATAGAGCAACGTGATGCCGAAATACAACGGCCAAATGCGAAGGATACGGCGAATGTAAAATGCTTCGACATGAATCATGTGGCAGCGCTGATATTCGCGGCGAAGAAGCTCTGTAATGAGAAATGAACTCAGCAGAAAGAAGAGACAGACGCCGAAGTTGCCTGCATCCTTTATTGCGGCGAGCATGCCGCCCCTTTGATTGGCCAAGGTGTTAGGGATGCTATGGCATAGATAAACGGCGAAGAAGGCGAAGAGGCGCAACGCATCGAGTTCGGGGCGATAGAACCGCGGTGTTGAGGAAAAATCAACCGAGCTATCCGGTTGGACAATTGCAGCGGATGCCATGTTATATCGTCACCATCCCGGCAGTTGCGAGGCGAGTCAGGCGATGTTCGCGCGCGAGTATCTCTATGTCGGCTATGGCCACGACATATAGTACCCAGAAAAGACCGTTGAAAGTGAGCAGTGTGTTTTCGTCTAAATTGTAGAGAATGATGAGCAGCAGCATGAGTGTCATCCACGCAGCGCCTGAGACATCTCCTGTGCTGATGATGCGCCACAGCTTACGGCATGCGCGCGCGTAACTGAGGGCGAAGAGTAGCAGACCGACAACGCCGAGCTCGAGCCAGATTTCAAGAAAGCCATTGTGCGCATGGAACGCTACAAACTTAAGCGCGACGTTGACGTTGTAGGATTCGCCTTTCATTCCTTGCCAAAAGGCGGCAAATCCATAGCCGAGCAGAGGGCGCTTTTCAATGGAGAACCAGACCTGCTGCCAGATGCCGGTGCGTCCGGAGAGCGTAGCATCGCGGCCAAATAAAGCGGGCATGGATGGAAAGTAAAGCCATGCGGCGACGGCTGCGGTGATTCCAACCACAACAGCGACGTAGAGAAAGAATAATCGGCTGGCCGGAGCGCAGCGATGAAGTAGATATACAAGAGCACAGCTACAGAGGAGCAGGGCTTCGATAAACCACGCTCCGCGAGAGCCGCTCATGATGAGCACGAAGAGAAACAGGAATAGCGCGGCTATGCGAGCTGGGTTGAGGCGGCCGCCGGAGAGAAGCGCGGCGGTGGCGAACACCATGGCGCGTCCGCAAGCATTTTTTTGTGTGAAGACTCCCTGCCAGTTGCCGGCGTGGCCTGTTGAAGCGTCGAGGCCGATGGAGGGAGCGAAGATTGCCAGCAGTGCAGAAACAATGGCGGCGAGGGTGAGGGTGACTGTGAGAATGGCGAGCTGCTCGCGAATAGAGAAGCGCGACGCGAAATAAAGCGCGAAGATCGTTGCCAGGATGAAGGGAATACCACGCCGGGCAGTTGTGATTGCATCCTGCGACCAGAGAGCTGAGCAGAAGGCGAGGATAGAGATAGGAGCTGCCCATTGCAGGGCGAATGTGAAGCGCCGGAGGCGCTGGAAGTTTCGCAGGGAAAGTATACAGATGAAGGCATTCACGATGAGTTGTGAGCCGATGCCGGCAACGATCATCAGCCTTGTGGCGGCAGCGTGCGTCATTTCGTTTGCTTCATTGGGAGCGATGCCGGGGATAGCTCCCTGCATGGCGAAAAAAGCTAGGATGATGACGCAGAGAATCTCTTCGACGCCGATTGTAGCGAGCCTTGTGTTAGCGCGTTGCATAGATAGCCGCTGAACTGGTGGAAGAGACGATGCCGGAGGTAGCGATCACTACGTTTTTGGCAAGACTGAATGGAATGTAGAGGACGTCACCTGCTTCGAGTTGCATATCGGGATGCTTGCCCTGCTCGATGTCTTTGAGGGGAATGGTTTCGTCCTGATATTTGCCGTTAACTTTGCGGATGAGGCGAGTGGATCCTTCTTTTGCCGTTCGATTGACGCCGGAGGCAAGGGCAACGGCTTCAAGCACAGTCATTTTTGCATCGTCCTGCATGACGAAGCCGCCCGGGTGGCCAACATCGCCCAACACGTATACGATTCCTGCCTTCGGAACCAACACCGTATCGCCGGGATAGACCATGAGGTTTGATTGCAGATCAGCCTGCGGATCGTTGGGCAAAAATATGGTTGCAGATGAAGTCTTATCGGCGCGGAGCACGGTGATTTTGCGGTCAGCAACTTCAGTAAGGCCGCCGGCGAGCGCGAGCACATCGAGAAGATTGCGAGGAGCAGCGAGGGTGAAAGCTCCAGGATTTTTTACCTGTCCGAGCACAGAGACTTTTTGTGTTGCGTACTCTTCAATGAGCACCGATACCTGCGGATGATTGAGAAAGTGGCCATCTTTGTATTGCTGGGCAATAACGCGCGCTGCCTGCGATGGGGTAAGCCCGGCTACCTTGACTGTTCCGGCAAGGTCGAGATCGACATCCCCGGAGTCTTTAACGCGGAGGTGCTGCTCAAGATCGCTTTCACGAAACACGGTAATGTGGAGTAGATCACCCCGCCCGATGAGAAGGCTTTCAGCGGAGGAGGACTGTGCTCTGACGGAAAATACGCCAAGCAACAAGAGATAGAGCGCGGCGAGAGCGCGGATGAATTTCATTGCGCTGCCTTTCCATAGTAATCGAGGAACGCCGAGGAGGTCGGGGGGACTGCGTTCAGAACGGTACCGAGCGATACGCCTTCGGGAAGCTGGCGGAGCAAAGTCTGATAGCTGCGCTGCACTGCTTTTTTTTCTGTTGCGCTGTGGCGCGCTACAAGCAGTACGGCATCGCACAGGCGGGAGAGCACGACCGAATCAGTGACGGGCAATATGGGCGGCCCGTCGAGTACGACAAATTCATATTCATTACGCCATTCTGAGATCAAAGAGCGCATCTTATGCGAGCCGAGCAGATCGGCAGGGAAGGGCGGGACTGTTCCGCCGCAGACGATGTGTAATCCGGGCACAGATTTTATGTGTTGAGGCGAAGGAGCATGGCCATTCCTCAGAGCTTCACTTAAGCCGTCTTGAGAGGACAGCTTGAGCCGCTGATGCAGGATGGGCCGCCGTAAATCAGCATCGACGAGCAAGACGCGAGAGCCCTGCCGGGCGAGAACGGTAGCAAATTCACAAGAGACGGTGCTTTTACCCTCACCTGTGTGCGCGCTAGTAAAGAGGATGACCTGTGGAGCGTTGCTGCCGTGAGGCGGCAGCAGCGATGTGCGCAGCGCCCGCAAAGGCTCGGCAAAAGGTGTCGATTCGCGGCTGGATGATTTTAGTTTTAGCGGAATAATAGAGGGATGGTTTTCTATTTTGTTGGCAGGAATGAGACCAAGTACGGGCGCTCCGGTTAGCGCCTCCAACTCCTCCAAAGTGCGTAATTTGGAGTCGGTGAGATCGCGGAAAAAAGCAGCTCCGATACTGAAGATCAATCCGATTCCACAGGCGGCAGCGTAGTAAAGCGGAATGTTCGGGCTTTTAGGATGGTTTGGCGCCGGCACACGCGCCGGGCTTACGATGGAGATGTTGGTCGAGCGCAGCCCTTCCAATACGCCTGCTTGTTTAAGCTTTGCCAGCAGGCTTTCGTAGACTTCGCGGCTGCCGTCAGCCTCTTGCTTTGCTAGACGATATGCGGTGGCCTTGTCATTCAGATTATTGACCAGCTTTTTCTGTTCTTCAAAGGCGGCGCGGGCTGCTATCTCGTTCTTTACCGCAACCTGGTAATCGGTATGCGCGCGTTGTCCAATGCGGCGCACTTCATCATGAATGGATGTTTCGATGCTTTCCAATTCGGCCTGTAATTCGGCGATGCGCGGGTATGCGGAGCCGTAGCGCACGCGGTCCTGGTCGAGTTCTGCGCGTACAGCTGCCTGCTGTGCGCGCAGGTTTTGAATCAAGCTGAGAGAGTTTGTTGTGAGAGCGGCATTCTTAGCAGTAAGCGTATTGCTGAGTCCGGCGATCATTTCAGGATCGCCGCTGGAGGCGATCCGATCGATGGATTCCATAAGAATGCGGTTTGATTCTGCCGAAGCTAGAGCTGCATTCAGGTCTTCCAGGCGTGCCAGCATAACGTTGTGCGATTCGTCATCGCCGAACATGCCGGTTTCGCGCTGCAGCAAGATCGCCTTCTGCTGCAAGGCTTCGGTCTGTTTGCGCAAGTCGCCAAGCTGCGCTGTCAGCCAGGTAGAAGCTTCGGCTGTGGCGTCGAAGCGCGCGCGAAAGGAATATTCCATGAGCGCGCGGATGAGATGATTGACGACATCGGCAGCAAGGACCGGATCGGGATTGCTATAGCTGATGTTGATGAGGCGAGTACCGGCGACAGGCTCGACTTTCAAGCGAGACGCAAAAATTTTGAGAACTGTATAACGGCGATTGGGAGCATGTTCGAGGGGCACGCTTATAGGCTCTACCGGCTTTTTCCAGAAATGCCGTCCCGGCGCCGCAGATTTTGAAGGAGGGTAAAAGTCTGCGGTCGTTTCGAGGTGAAGATCGTGAATGACCTGCAGCGCGAGCGATTCAGAATTGAGGATGCCGACTTCGGTTTGCAGGCTGAGATTGTAATCGAGTGAGTCAGAAGTATTATCGGGCGCGTCTCCCATGACGCTGGTTTCAAGCCCGAAGGCGGCATTGTTGTCTTTCTGTATCTGAATTTGTCCGACAGCCTGATAGCGGCGAGTGGCGAAGATGCAATACAACGTAGCTGCTGCGACAAAGGCGGCAAAGACACAGAGGAAAGCGGCGCGTCGTCTGCGCAGAAGCGATACAAAAGCAGCGAGCGTCCATTCGCCATCGCGCACGGCTCGCAGATCTGTAACTCGCGGTGCGGTTTGCATGCTTTCCTTTCAGGCGTTACGCATCATGACGACAGAACCGTCAAAATCAAAATTGAATTCCATTTCACTGACACCTGCTTCCCTCATAGTTGTGCGCAGGCGTTTTCTGTTATGCGTATGCAGCAATAGAAAACCGCTGCCGCCCGCGCCGACAAGCTTGCCGCCGGTAGCGCCGCCGCGTGTGCGCGCCAATTCGTACAACTCGTCGATGCGATGATTGCTCATTCCCTTGGAGCGGCCGCGCTTTCTCAGCCAATGTTCATGCATGAGAGTCCCGAATTCCTGAACGTTCCCGGCTTCAAAGATGGCTTGTATTTCGCGGCCCAGCTGTTTTACAAAGTGCAGGCTGTCGAGCATTGTTTTGTCTTGTTGTTGCGAGCGGGAGCGCTGGTCGTCCAGCAATTTCGAGGCACTCCGCGTCTGCCCCACAAAGAAAAGCATCAGGGAATCGTGCAGTTCGGCAAGCGCAGCTTCGCTGATACAGAGCGGTTTTACTTCGACCGAATCGTTTGCGTGATAGTGCTGGCAGAGCAATCCGCCGTAAGCGGCGATGTACTGATCCTGCTTGCCGACAGGTTCCTGAAGACGGTTCATCTCTATTTCAATGGCTTCCCGCGCCAGTATTTCTGCCGTTACGCGATTGCGCTTGTGAGCGTGGAGAGCATGTATTAAGCCCACAAGAAATGCTCCGGACGAGCCGAGCCCTGTGCCTGCAGGCACATCGGCAATGCTTGCGATTTCCATTGGGGCAGGTATTTCGTGCAGTTTCAGGCTCTCACGAAATAAAGGATGACGAATTTCCTCGCAGCTATGCGCATGCTCGTTTTCGGAATACTTAAGGAAATAGCCGGGAAGAAAACTACGATTGATCGTGATGTAGATGTATTTGGTGATGGCGGCAGAAAGTACAAAGCCGCCGAACTCTCGATAGTAAGAGGGAAGATCGGTGCCGCCTCCGCCCAGCGAGATACGCAAAGGAGTCCGCGTGATAATCACTGGATGTTCTCCGCATTTTGGAGAGATTGGCGCAGGCTTAGGAGCATTCTTTTTGTCTGTTGGTATCCTTCCGGAGAACCTATTTCATAAAAGCGGACGAAGACTTCATACGCGGCCAGCTTATTGCCGGCCGCGAGCCGGGCCAGAACAGAAGCGAGATCGAAAGGAGTTTCCGCGGGCCACTGAGCGAGCACCTCAGAGCGCATGAGACTAAGCCCATAGTCGATGTATTGCATGGCAGGATAGGGAGCGCGCTTGTCATAGCAAACGATTTTCCCATTGCGCATTTCAATATTGCTGGCTTCCCACTGGCTGTTATTGCGAAAAACGGTCATCAGGGCAGGCATGCCCGAGGTCAGAAATTTTTTCCAGATGTGTTCCGGTTCAACTGCGAGATAGCTGTCTCCGTACATGACGAAAAAGCTTGGCCCTAGAAGCGGCAATGCACGGCGCAAGGCGCCGCCGGTTCCCAGCAGAGTTTCGCCATCGTAGGAATAGCAGATGTGACAGCCAAATTTCGATCCATCGCCGGCAAAGTCCGCGATCTGCTTCCCCAAATGACCGCAGCAAATAATAATGTCACGGATTCCCTGAGCTACTAACAGCCTTAACTGATGTGCGAGGAAAGGTTCGCCATTGATAGGAATCAAAGACTTGGGAATGTTTTCCGTAAGGGGATACATGCGTGTGGCCTTGCCGCCTGCGAGCAACGCCAATGGAGGAAGTTCGCTAGGCATAGCAAACTCTTTCGTCGGCGATCATGCT
The DNA here is from genome assembly GCA_035547425.1 of Alloacidobacterium sp. Taxonomy (GTDB): domain Bacteria; phylum Acidobacteriota; class Terriglobia; order Terriglobales; family Acidobacteriaceae; genus Alloacidobacterium. The sequence goes on from DASZUU010000026.1 coordinate 16,175, forward strand.
CATCAATGCAAGGCGCATGGCCTCGTGAGCGGTATAGCGCGGCTCCCAGCCGAGGCTCCGTATTTTTTGAGAGTTAAGGCGGACTACCGGAACATCGCCTCTCCAGCCTCGATCGCCTCCGGTGTATTGCAATTCAGGCGGAGGATCGATCTGCAGGCATTCTGCTGCGAGACCGGCAATTTCGTTGACGGTCATTGAGTCATTTGTTGCGACGTTGAAAGCGGCGAAATGCTGCGTCGATGAGGCTTCGGCTTTCAGCATAGCGCTCACGACATCGGATACGTGAATATAGGATTTGCTTTGCTTGCCGTCGCCGAGCACAGTCAGCGCGCGCGGGTTGCACATGAGCCGACGCAGGAAATCAAAGCCGACTCCGTGGGTCTGACGCGGGCCGACGACGTTAGCAAAACGGAAGACGCAGGCGGTCAAGCCGAACATGGCGCAGTAACTTGCAATCAGAGCTTCGCCTGCAAGCTTGCTTGCCCCATAAGTGGAAATGGGAACCAATGGACCATAGTCTTCAGCGATTTCATGCTCGCCGAGCTCTCCATAGACACCACTGCCGGAGGCATAGAGCAGCCGCGCCACGCCCGCGCGCCGCATGGCTTCGACGACATTATTGGTTAGGAGGGTGCCTTGGTAAAAATCGATCTCAGGATCGGTCATAGCGCGAGCTATGTCAGGGTTCGAAGCGAGATGTACGACGATATCGTGGCCCTGAATAGCGTCGGTCAGGGATGCGAGATCAGCGACATCGGCTTTCACCATGGAGAATCTGGGATCGGTGAGATGCTCGGCGTAATGCCACTCCCGGCCAGATGAAAGATTATCGAAAACAGTGACAGCCTCGACAGCACCGTTGGCCAGCAAAGCATCGGTCAAGTGGCTCCCTATAAAGCCCGCGCCGCCCACAACGAAATATCGTGACCTACGGCCAATTGAGAGATGCATTCGCATACCAAGGCTGCAAAGTAGAAAGTCGATTCTTAATTTTGGTTATTAAGGAGGACGCTAACAGGGATAGCAAAGAAAGAAAACATTACCTAAGTTTGGAGTGCTCGGGTGAAATAGCTTGACCAGAAGTAGCCGATGCGAAATATATGTTCATAACTTCATAAACTAACTTAGTTACCTGGATGTGCTTATTGTTCTACTCTGCCCTGGAATCATATGCCCATGCTCTGCATGGAGTGCGCGCCTATGCTCAATGGGCATCGAGGTGCGACGTTGCCGGATAATTCGATCACGGTTGGGATTCCGGTCCGCAACGCGATGCCTTTTCTTCCGGAGGCAATGGAAAGCCTTTTTCGACAGACGGCAGGCGGATTCCAGATACTTGTTATTGCCGATGGCGCCGATGAAGCGAGCCTGCGTTACCTGGATTCGATTCATGATCCGCGCCTGCGTGTCCTGGTGCAGCCGCACAGCGGGCTTACGGCTACATTGAATCGCATGTTGCACGAGGTGAAGACGGCGTGGCTGGTGCGCCAGGACGCAGACGATGTTTCTTATCCGACGCGCATTGAAAGGCTGCAGGAAGAAATATCGCGCCATCAAGATAGTGGGATGTTCTACTCGCTGGCGGAATATTATCCTCGACGCAGTCTTGGGCTGTATCGATGCAGCCGTGGCACGCCGGAGCAGTTACGTAGGATCGTACAATCCGGTTATTTGCTGTCGATCTGTCACCCTTCGGTTGCCCTCAATGTCGAGAAGACACTGGCTGTCGGCGGTTATCGCGATTTACCGCATGCTGAGGATGCTGACCTGTGGTGGCGCATGGCTTTGCAGTATGACATCCGATTGCTGCCCGAAGTGCTAATCGGATTTCGCCATCATGCGGACAGTGTGAGCTCTCAGAATGGTTATACGCAGGAGCTGCACGGGCTTTACATTCAATACCTGCTGCTTTCGGAATTGGAAGGACGTATGCCGCTGCCATTGCCGGAAATTGCTCATCTGCTCAAAGCTGCTATTCCGGAGAAAAAATTTAAAGCAAAGCAGCATCTTCGGCGGCTGAATATGCATATGGTTGCGAAGCATTATGGCAGCGCGCTGATGGCGGTAGCAAGAACGGCAGCAGCTTCACCAGCGTATCTTGTGCAGAGGATATGGGATGAACTTGCTTCCGCGCGCGTGATTGCCAACGGAGTCTCTCCGGAAATGTTTTACGAAAAAAAGGAAGCATTCTGGCCATGAATTCTGCTGCGCGTACCCAGTTATTTCCTCATCGTCCACGATGTACGGTTGCCGGCGTTGCCATTGATTGCGTCACCATGGATGAAGCTGCGGCCGAGGTAGTGAGCCGGCTGAAGCAAAGACAAGCGGGCGCTATACCTTTTCTCATCATGGGCCCGAACGCGCAACTCATCAACCTTGCCCAGCGTAATCGTGATTTTGCGGAAGCACTGCAAGCTTCCGCATTAAATGTGCCGGATGGCATCTCGATGGTGCTTGCGGCTAAGCTTTTCGGGCGAAATATATCGGACCGTGTTCCCGGTGGCGAGTTGATGGAGCGTCTGTGCCGCGATGCATCGGAACGCGGGCTTAGTGTGTATCTGCTAGGCGGCCTTCCAGGAGCCGCGGAAGGCGCAGCCAAGGAATTGCAGCGGCGATATCCCTCGCTTTCGGTTGCCGGAGCGGATTGCCCTCCCCTGGGATTTGAGCATGATGCGATTGAATGTTCGCGTATCCAGCAGCGCATTGTGGCCGCTGCGCCCGATCTTCTTTTTGTAGCTTTGGGAGCGCCAAAACAGGAAGTATGGATGCATAAGAATTGCCGATCGCTTCCGATTGGCGCAGCCATGTCAGTTGGCGCAGCATTCGATACGCTGGCGGGATTGCGAAAGCGCGCGCCGCTCTGGACACAGAAGATCGGCATGGAGTGGTTTTACAGGCTGGTGCAAGAGCCTGGACGGCTCTGGAAGCGATATCTGATTGGAAATATCAGCTTTCTTTATCTTGTGCTGGAACAGTTTCTTATTTTCGGCAGACGAGCGCCGGAACAGGGAAGTGTTTTTGCGGATGATGTATCGAGTTGTGGCCTGTCTTCTTATTTACTTTCGGAAGTCGGTGATATTCGAGAGGCAGGCTTAAAGTACTGAGCGCGAATTCTATGCAAGACATCGATCAATTACGCATTAAGCTGTTCTGCGATGGAGCAGATTTCGGCAGCCTGATGACCTGGGCAATGCACCCTCGCATACAGGGGTTTACTACGAATCCCACGCTGATGCGAAAGTCGCGGGTAGTAGATTACGAGGCCTTTGCGAGAGAGCTTATAAGAATCATTCCCGACAGGCCGATTTCTTTCGAAGTGCTGGCCGATGATCCGGAAGGCATGGAAGAGCAGGCGCTTGCTATCGCTTCGTGGGGCGCAAATGTAAATGTAAAAATTCCGGTTATCAACACCTGGGGTGCTTTTACCGGGCCTGTTCTGCGACGCCTAAGTCGTGCTGGAGTTCGTCTCAATGTGACGGCGCTGTTTACACTTGAACAGGTCGAGCGCGTCGCCAGCTGCTTCGATGAGAACACCCAGGCGGTCGTCTCCGTTTTTGCCGGACGAATTGCAGATACGGGAGTTGATCCTGTCCCGCTCATGAGAGAGGCGGCGCGGATGTTGCAGCCTTTGCCGAATGTAGAGCTTCTGTGGGCAAGTCCGCGGGAATTATTGAATGTCTATCAGGCAGAAGATGCAGGATGCGACATCATTACTCTCTTACCGGAGCTGCTGGGGAAGCTGACTCTTATCGGGAAAAGCCTGGATGAATATTCGCTGGAAACAGTCAATATGTTTTATCGGGATGCGTGCGTTGCCGGTTATCAGATAGAGATACAGAAAGCGGTGGAACGCTTATCGGCGTAAATTCGCAGCAATATAGTTTGCTGCAGACCATAAGTCAGGTAAGCGGAGATTCGCTGTACGTTGAGGCATGGCTGTTTCACCGATTTGTATGGTGCGGGTTCCGGCAGCTTGTCCGCAGGCCATGTCGCTCTCTCGATCGCCGATCATCCAGGACTGTGCGAGATCCAAATCGAATGTATCTTGCGCCTGATGGAGGAAATAGGGTGAGGGCTTGCGACAAACGCATATTCCCGTAAATGCGGGATGGTGAAAACAGTAATAACATGCGGCGAAAGTGATGTTATGAGAAGTTATCGACCTTAGAAACTCCGCATGAATTGCATCCAAAATCGCCATGCTTGCCTTTCCCTTGGCATGATTCGGCTGATTAGAGACCAGGAATAGCTCAAAGCCGCAGCTTTGCAGCAGTTGAAGCGCCGGTATGACATTCGGAAGCAGTTCGAACTGCTCTGGAGTTAACGGCGATTCGTAAGCTCCTGTTGCCGGATTCCAGACATTTCGATTCAACACGCCATCCCGGTCAAGAAATATGGCGCGTTTCATACGAGAGCGGCAGTGGATTCCCACTTCATCTCATTTGCTCTGAGTCGTGGATGGGAAATAATGAGGTGCAGCACAATTGCTTGAAATGCTTCGGCCAAGGGGGTGACCGTGTCTTCTGAGACGGTGGGGATCAGAACGCAAGCATCTGCCACCTCGGCGGTATAGCCGCCGTCTCGGCCAACGATTCCCAGAATTTTTGCGCCCACCTGCTGTGCGAATTCCAGGCTACGGACAAGGTTCATGCTGATCTGCCGAGCCTTATTCCCTCCTCCGACTGAGAGAATGAAAATCGCATCCTGCGCATTCAGGCGGCTGATGCGCAGCCAATTGGCGTAACTGCTTTCCCATCCGTCGTCATTGATGCGCGCCGTCAGCTCGGCGACATTGTCACTGGCAGCATAGGATTCGATTCCGGCAATTTTGCGAAAATCATTGACAGCGTGGCTGGCATTGGCTGCACTGCCTCCTACTCCTAAGAGGAAAAGACGCCCTCCGGATGCACGCAGATCGGTGAGCGCGTCGATGACTTTGTCAATATGGCTATGGTTGAGACGGGAGGATGTTTCTTGCGTAGCGTCCAGAAAAAATGCCGTGTAGTCGATCATAAAAAGTGAAATTGTTCGCAGGACAATGTTATGAAGTTTTGACGTTGTTGTTTTCTACGCCATCTTTGCAGGTCCGGCGGCATGGCGAAGAAGCCCAGGAAAAGACACAAAGAACGGAGAGATGGGCGCCCATTTCGCAGATAAGCCCGGAAAAGCTGGACTGCCATTTTGAGCCCGGCACCGCTCTTACGTGCGCGAGTTATGCATTCTGTTGCGAGAAAGAAGGAATAGGCTTTCGGTGTCATATGCGGGCGCATTCGTTCGGCCCACACAAATGAAGTCTCCCAATCAACGGACCGGCTGACGCTTTGTCCTTGCTCTTCTACGCGCATGATCGTGAGCGGTTCGGATAGCATGGTGATTGCAACATCCGGCTGCTGTACGGCTCTCAACAGCCAGTCCCAGTCCTGATGACGGCGTAAGCCTTTTTGGAAGGGTATGTCCAGCAGAAGACTGCGCCTGGTCAGCAGGGTCGAGGTTTGCAGCATGCCGTCCCCATAGGCAAAACTACGACGACAGAAAAGATATTCGCTGACATCTTCGCCTGTTTGATAGAGCCGGCGCGGCAATATATGTTGGCTGCCGCCATTGCGCTTCTCGATCAGGCTTGAACTGACGATAGGTATGGATGAACCCACAATTGTTGCGCAAGCCAGCTGCTTTTCCAGTTTTTCGGGTAACCAGGTATCGTCGTCGTCGAGAAATGCGATCCATTCTCCACATGCTGCGCGGGCACCAATGTTGCGCGCCTCTGCGCCTCCGACATTCTCATTGAGATAAATAATCTTTAAGCGTAAATCTGAGCAGGACTGGAGAAGCGCAAATGTTTCAGAGTCTGATCCATCGATAACAACGATGACTTCCAGCGCTGCGTAGGTTTGCGCCAACGCGCTGGCGACCGCATCCATAACAAGCAGCGGACGATTATGCGTAGGAATAACCACGCTTACCAGTGCATTTTTAAGCACTGCCTGGCTCCCTTATTCAAAGTCGACTGAAAGTTACCCTAAGCATACAAATGCGGATGTGGGCAGGGATACAGGAAATGCTGTTTTACCAAAACGAAAGTAACGGCTGAATCGGCACTTTAGCCGCGGAAGGTCTTCAGAAGAAGCCAGCCGTTCAGCGCTGCGATCAGGACGGCTACAAGGTAGCTCAAAACGGTAAGCCAGCGACGATTCGCGAACTCGCCCATTTGTTTACGGTCATTGGTAAAAGCCACAAGAGGAAAGACGGCAAAGCTCAACTGCATGCTGAGTATGACCTGGCTGAGGATGAGCAGATCGGCTGTGCCGCGAGATCCATAGATGGCTGCAACGATGATAGTAGGAATGATGGCAATCGACCGCGTGATGAGTCGCCTGAGCCATCCGGGCAATCTGATTTCGAGAAAGCCTTCCATTACAATCTGACCGGCGAGAGTTCCTGTGATCGTGGAATTCTGCCCAGAGGCGAGCAGGGCGAGCGCGAACATCAGGCTTGCTCCGCCGAAGCCAAGCAGCGGAGTAAGCAGCTTATATGCGTCGCCGATCTCAGCTACTTCGGTATGTCCACTGCGATGGAAAACCGCGGCGGCGACGATCAGAATGGCGGCATTCACGAATAGCGCAAAGGTGAGGGCTACGGCTGAGTCAATGTTTGCAAGATGGATAGCTTCACGCTTACCTGCCGGTGTGCGCTTGTAGTTGCGCGTCTGCACGATGGATGAGTGCAGATATAGATTGTGCGGCATTACGGTTGCGCCGAGGATGCTGATGGCAATATAGAGCATTTCGGGATTTGTAATGATAGATGGCGATGGAACGAAGAGATGAAAGAACACTCCATGCCACGCGGGCCGCGAGAGAATCGTTTCGACGGCGAAGAGTCCGGCAATAGTGCCGATGAGCACAATGACAAGAGCTTCCAGATAACGAAAGCCGCGATGCTCCAGAAGCAGGATAATGAGCACGTCCAGGCTGGTAATGATGACGCCTGCAATAAGCGGTATATGGAAGAGCAATTGCAGGGCGATGGCAGAACCGATGACCTCAGCCAGATCGCAGGCAGCAATCGCTATTTCGGCAAAGAGCCAAAGAGCAATGGAAACCGGGCGGCTGTAATGCTCGCGACATGCCTGTGCGAGATCGCGTCCGGTGGCGATGCCAAGTTTAAGAGCGAGGCTCTGCAGCAGAATCGCCATCAGGTTTGAAGCCATGATGACGAAGAGCAGGGTATATCCGTAACGTGAACCGGCAGCCAAGTCTGTGGCCCAGTTGCCGGGGTCCATATAGCCTACGGAAACGAGAAACCCTGGCCCGATGAAGCCGAGGGCTCTACGCCAGAACTGCGGCGACGTAGAAATGCGCACGCTCGCGCGCACATCCGTCAAGGGCGGATGTGTCGAAGCGCGCTTCTCAAGCTTGGCTGGAATGGCGGTCTCCATACGAACGCTCTATTAGCATCAGTATTTCACAGAAATTAACCATGGTTAATTGTTAAATTTTGCACATGATTATTTTCCAGAGCGGCGTTTCACCCATACACGTTCGGCGGCACGCTTGCCGAGCACGGTTGGGCCTGTAGGTGTTTCGATGCCAACGGTTTCATCGTAGTTTTGTGCAAGGACGCGAATACGGGCGTGAGGGCCGATGCCCGCCTGGTGCAGGAAGAGCAATAGCTTGGGATCGCGTTCATACAGGCTGGCGACAACATAATCCGATGCCTGAGGAGCTTCAGAAAGAGGCAGCAGTCCTTTTTTGCGGCGCTGTGCGGGGCTTTCAGGCAGAACGGAGTTGCCATGCGGACAGGTGCCCTTTTCGCCTAATTTTTCGATCAGTTTTGCTTCGAAGGCGGGCGATACAGCGTGTTCCAGGCGCTCGGCTTCATCATGTATTTGATACCACTCCATTCCAAAGATTTCTGACAGCATGCGCTCGATGAGATGGTGCCTGAGTGCGGTATGGTATGCGGTTTCACGACCCTTTGCGGTCAGGCGCACAACGCCGTCGGATTTGACCTCGACGAATCCATCCCGCTTGAGGCGCTTGAGAGCCATGGTTACGGCGGGCGGAGATACGGAGAGCCAGTGGGCGAGCGTAACGGGAAGCACGCTCTGGCCTTCCGATTCGGCTTCGAGCACGGCCTTGAGATAGTCTTCGGTCGAGCGGGTGATGGTCTCTTTCATTGCAATTTCATACTAATTAGCCGGCATAAATTTCGCTTGCGATTTGCATTTTCTATCTTCGGGCTTTTACCCTTTTGTCCCAAGAACAATTTCTGATTTTCAGGCGGCCTGAACTTGCAGCGCTAGGTTGCGTTGCCGGAAATATGCCTGGACGGAGAGCAAGCATGCGACGGCGGGATTTTGTAAAGGGATTCGTAGCGGTATCAGCGGCAGCGAAATCAGTATTGGCACAGCAGGCGACACAGGTGGCCCCGTCCACCCCGCCGCCGGTACCAACGGCTCCCGGGCCGGTGCCGTGGATGCGCGGATTGAATGAGATGAACCGTGTATCTCCGGATGTTGCGGCCGTGCCTGATGCGATCGCGCAGACCAGCGCCCGCTTTTTTTCCGGCGAGCAAATGGTAACGTTACGCCGGCTATGCGAAATCCTGGTGCCGCCGCATAAGGGCTATCCCGGAGCCATCGATGCCGGAGTTCCGGAGTTCCTCGACTTCCTGGTTGGAGCCTCGCCTGCGGACCGTCAACGGTCATATCAGAATGGGCTGGACTGGCTGGATGCTGAGTCGAAGAAAAAATTTGGCGTCGCATTTGTGGATGCGCAGCCGGCACAGATCGACCAACTGATTCGTCCGTGGCTGCGAACGTGGATGTCGGACCATCCTCCGACGGAGGATCATGCATATTTCATCAACATCGCGCATAGCGATATCCGCACGGCAACGGTGAATTCAAAAGCATGGAGCGATGCCGCTAAAGCCGAGGGAGAGCGCTCGCCGAACATGGGCGTGTATTGGTTCCCCGTAGAGCCGGATATGCGGCGCGAGTGCGCGCAGCCTGCGGCCCACGCAACGAAGAAGCATCGCGCCTGAAGGCGAATCACCAGTCACGGAACGGACAACGACAGGAAAGAGCTCTGAGATTTATGCCTGAAGAAAATGTAGATGTATTGATTATCGGGTCGGGTCACTCCGGGGGAATGGCCGCGAAGATTTTGACGGAGAAGGGTATTTCGTGCCTGATGCTGAACGCCGGGCCTATTGTGGATGTGAAGAAAGATACCGAGATGAAGCCGGCATATTCTCTGCCGTTCCGCGGATTCAAGGAGCCGGGTAAACTGCCGCACGTTTTCCAGTCGAATGAGTTTAATGCGAACACATGGGTCGATGAGCAGGAAGTCCCGTATACGTATGATCCACAGAAGCCGTACAACTGGGTGCGCGTCAGGCTTTTTGGCGGACGATCGCTTTTCTGGTCGCGCCAGTCATTTCGTTTAAGCGATTACGAATTCAAGGGAAAATCGCATGACGGCTATGGCGATGATTGGCCAATCAGTCTTGCCGATTTGGCTCCTTACTACTCGCGCGTGGAGGCGATCTTCCGTGTGAAAGGCAGGCCGGAAGGATTGCCGCAGTATCCGGATGGAAATTTTGTTCTGGATGACTCGCCGTGGTCGGGCTGCATGCAGCGATTTGTGGATGCGGGCAAGAAAGCCGGCGTTCCGGTGTGCAAGGCGCGTAGCTCGGAAGGTGTGGGAGGATTGGCAAGTTCCGTCAATCTGCTTTTGCCCGATGCCTTTGCGACGGGAAAGCTGAAGGCCATTCCTAATGTGGTTGTGCGCGAGATAAGGGCCGACAAGAATACCGGCTTGGCGAGCGAAGTATTCTTTGTTGATCGCCTGTCGCGGCGCGAGATGTCGGTCAAAGCCCGCGTTATCGTGCTGGCAGCCGGGACGTTGGAAAGTACACGTCTTCTGCTGAATTCCAAGATTGGCAATTCAAGCGGTGTGATGGGGCATTACCTCATTGACCAGATTTACGGAGCAGGCATCGTCTGCTCGGTGCCTGAGGCGCGCGACGGCAAGGCGACGCCGGGATTGATGGGCGGCAATGCGCTGATTCCGCGCTTCCGCAATATTGACAGCAAAGCAAAGAACTTCATCCGCGGCTACGCGCTCAATGTGTATAGCAGCACCGGACCAATGGACCCACGCAACTTTGCCGCTTATGGTGAAGAGCTGCAGCAGAAACTGGAGAGCTATCATGGCAGCGCTTTCGGCGCAGGCATCATGGGCGAAGTGCTGGCGCGATATGAAAACCATGTGAGCATTGATAAGAATGTGGTCGATGCTTGGGGCATCCCGGCGCTCCATATCAGCACAAAATACACTGATAACGAATTCAACATGGCACGCGATGCTGTGGATACAGCGGTTTCGCTGGCTGAAGCGGCAGGCTTTGAGGTGCTATCTAAGAATTATGACCCCAACCCTCCGGGCTATAGCATTCACGAATTGGGCACTTGTCGTATGGGCGACGATCCCAAGACGAGCGTGCTGAACAAATGGTGCCAGAGCCATGACATGAAAAATCTGTTTGTTGTCGATGGCAGCAGCTTTGTGAGCGCAGGCTGGCAGAACCCAACCATGAGTATTCTGGCATTGGCTATGCGATCGTCAGAGTATCTTGCGGAACAGATGCACAAGGGGAATGTGTAATCTTATTCGCATATGAAACCTGGGCTGCGGCTCATCGCCATCGTATGTGCTGTTCTTTCGAGCAGCACATGGGCGCAATCCAACTCAGATGTTGCAAGACGAACACCCGCCTGGGTAGCGACATGGAGTGCGGCGCAGCAGGCGCCTGAATCGCAAAATGCGCTGCCCGTTGAGAGCATGCGCGATATCACTGTGCGGCAGATTTTTCATATTTCTATGGGTGGCTCAGCGCTGCGCGTGCATGTGTCGAATGCTTTTGGTACTGACACATTACATTTCACATCAGTGCATATTGCTCGACCTGTTGCATCGAACTCGCCGGATATCGTAAACGGCAGTGATCGCACGCTCACATTTGCAGGAAAAGCGGATGTAGCGGTTCCTGCCGGCGCGGAATTTATTTCCGATCCTCTGGAATATGCAGCAGCGCCGTTATCTGATCTAGCGATTACGTATCATTTGGATGCGCCTCCAGCGCAGCAGACGGGGCATCCCGGCTCGCGGGCGACCTCATATTTTGTTCATGGAGATTCTGCCGGGGCTGTAACGCTTCTTCATCCAAGGTCGATCGACCATTGGTATCAAATCTCTGAAATTGATGTGCAGTCTACTCCGGAAACCCACGCCTTTGTGGTCCTTGGAGATTCGATTACAGATGGGCATGGGGCAACGACCAACGGCAATGATCGATGGACAGACGCGCTGGCAGAAAGATTGCAGGCGTCTCCGGCTACCCGGAATATCGGCGTGTTAAATGAGGGAATCGGCGGAAATCATCTGCTGGTGGATGGATTAGGCCCGAGCGCATTGGCGCGTTTTGACCGCGATGTGCTGGCTCCTGCTGCAGTACGCTGGGTCCTCGTTTTTGAAGGCGTGAATGATTTGGGCGGATTAACAAAAACGGGCGAGGTTTCCGTTGAAGAGCACGCCACTATGGTGCACCGTATCATCGGTGCGTATGAGCAGATGATTGCTCGAGGACATGCGCACGGATTACGCATGTACGGAGCAACAATTACGCCTTACATGGGATCGGATTATTATCATCCGGGCCCATTGAATGAAACCGATCGGCAGGCAGTAAACCAATGGATACGGACACCGGGTCATTTCGATGCGGTAATCGATTTTGATGCTACTGTGCGTGATCCGCGGCATCCAGACAGGTTGCTTCCTGCATACGACTGCGGCGATCATCTGCATCCATCGCCTGCCGGATACAAAGCAATGGCGGATTCGATTCCGCTGAGTCTTTTTGAACAGTAGAGCGGCTTTACGCCGCTGCATCCGGAAGATGAATTTTTCTGCGGCGCACAATCCACAATGCGATTCCGGCAGCGGCCCAGATGGTTCCTGCGATCCGCGCTACCGGTCCAAGATTCGTCCAGATAAATAAGCAGGTCAGGAAGCCCAGGGTAGAAATCAATATGGGGAACCACTGCGCGTATTTACCTGTACGCCAGCCGAGCACGACGGATGCCACGTTGACGCCCATGAAGGCAAGCAGCGCTCCATAGTTCAGCAGCTCAGTGCCTAATTGATAGCTGAATGCGAGACCGCCCGCGATGCTGATGGCTCCGATGAGCAGGACGTTATTTCGAGGAATACGATTCTTTGGGTGAACGGCGCCGAAGAAGGATTTCGGGATGGCGTCATCCTGCCCCATGGCCAGGAGCAATCGTGCAGCTCCCAGCTGCGACGCGATGCCCGACCCCATGTTGGCCAGCAGAAGTGCGGCATTCACAATCATGAAGAGAACAGGGCCGCCAGCGCGTCCGGAGATGTGCACATATGCTGTGTCGATATCCGGAAATGCCTGTCCATGCGGCCAAATGAGCTGGCCCAGATACACCTCGACCGCAGCAAGTATTCCGGTGACGAAGCACGTGAGCACAATAGCTCGAGGAATATTGCGAGCTGGGCTCTTCGCCTCATCGGTGAGCGTGGAGATGCCGTCGAAGCCGATATACGTGAGGACGGCGATGGATGTGCCTCGCAGAAGGCCGCTGCGGGAGAAAGTGGTGCTGTCATAAAAAGGCCGTGTATAAAATCCAGCCGGCTGATGCGGCATATGCAGCAGGTAGCGCAGAGCGGCAATCACTACAAGGACAATGACGATGCCCAGCGCGGCGGCCATGCCTGCATTGATGCGCGCTGAAGTTTCGACGCCATTCAGATTGAGCAGCGTAAACAGGCAGGCAAAACCGATGACGAGAACGAAATAGGGAATCTGAGGAATAAAATTTTGCGCTGCTTTGCTGCACCAGATGGTACAGATCAACGGATTGAGAATGTAATCCATTGCCATGCACCATCCCGTCAGATAACCGAGGCTGGGGTGCAATTCTTTACCGACATAGATAAACGCCGAACCGCCATGAGGATAGGTGCGAGCCATGCGGCCATAACTTACCGAGGTAAACAGCATAGCCACCATGGCGCAGAGAATCGCAGTGACAACATGGCCGCGCGCTTCCTGATAAATGACGCCGAAGCTCGGCATAGGAGCTGTCGGCTGGATAAGAACAATACCGTACAGCACGAGATCCCAAAAGCGCAGACTGCGCTTAAGCGTGACTTGTCCTTCATTCAAAGCTGCCGCCGGGCTGGACATATGATTCTGATTTCCGATGCGTTCCTAGCGTGCGGCTACTGTCTTTGATGAAGAAAGATGTATCGTCTGGTCCGGAATATTCCAGCCGGAGACAACGATGACGGCATTCTGTGGTGTATGTGGTGGCAAAGCTGCTGTCAGTGTACGAGATTCTCCAGGCAGTAGCGAAACATAATTATCCGACCACATGATCGGCGTAATATCTTCGCCCTGAGGATCGCGCAGGGCTAATGACATCTGGAAAGCCAACGAGTTCGATTCATTTTGCAACTGTACATGTATGGTGTTGCCATTATCTGTTGCATTCAAGTGCGCCCCGACCTTTGCCCTGGGCAAGGACCTGAGCTGCGTCATGTCTTCATTGTGAATGGCAGGCGTATGGGTATAGTCTGTTTTAGCCCAATCGAAAGATGTAAGAGTTGAGGGCACCCAGTAAAAGTTTCTGCTGACGATCTGTCCTGATTTATTTTTAAGTGCCAGGTCTACAAAGTAAACCTTGGATGGCGCGGAGAAGATGTGATCGGGAATAAGAATTGCACGCTGTGAAGAATCCGGATCGGCTTCTAAATTCATCTCTTTCGTGAACAGCCGCTTAAGTTGCGCGTCATATACTTTTGCATAGACCTCGAGGCCGGACAACCTCTCATAGGTGCTGTTTACGACCACAATGCTGTGATCGTCGTACGAATATTGCACGTGCAGCGGTTCGCAGGCTTTCTTGGTGCCGTAGTAGCCGCCGCCCGCATCGAGATAATAATCGTACAGATGCCATATTGTTGATGGCCATGCATTGTTCAGCATCCACTGAATCACCCCGGTCGATGTGTACTTGTTGCGCGAGTAAGCTTCGAACATGGCGCGCTCGCCGTCATAAGTCATCAGCTGCGCCATGCGCACATAATCGCTGAGATCTTGAGGTGTGCCATAGGTTGCCTTCATTGCGTCGTCGAATACGGTAAGCGTTTTGAACTCGCCGCCGCCGTTATGCAGCGACCATGTTGGATTTGTTGTCGGCCACGTGGCATCCTCCGGTAAAAAATTTCGCAGGCTGCTGATGTTCGGTATTGCCGGGCCGGGACTGGTTTCGGTATTAAAGCCATACGCGCCGCCATATTTATCCTTGTCGAGATACCAATAGGAGGGCGCAACGTAATCATACGGGCCGCTCATCTTAACGCCGCTCCTGCCGGTTACGGTGGTGGGCGTTGCCGAAGCGGACGAGAGGATTGGATTGGGCCAGTGTGTCTGTGCTTCCACATCAAGGTACATCTTCTCGACGTCGGCAGGCGGAGGATTATCGCTGCCATTGAGCCACACAAGCAACGCTGCGTGGTGGCGAATACGCAGCATCTGCGATTGCAAGGATGCTTTGGCTACTTGATAATTTTCCGGCGTCCACTTATTCCAGTGCTCCCACTGGTCGCAGCAGCACCAGCCAAGCATGACGAGAATGCCCTGTTCGTCCGCGAGTTGAAAGAAGTCCTCTGTTTCGAGTTTGCCTTCCAATCGAATCGTGTTCAGGCGCATGTCGCGCACCAAGGCAAATTGCTCACGCAAGCGGGCCGGATCTTCACGCAGGAGCATGTCCTGCGACCATCCAGCGCCGCGAATCAGAATTGGTTTGCCATTGACGCGGAATAGCCTGTATCCCTTGTCCGTCAGCTCGGAGGTGATTTCACGAATGCCGAACTTCACCGACTTTTCGTCTGAAATCTTACCGTTCACTGTGAATCTGAGCGCTACTGTTTCAAGATGCGGTGTTCCCATCTGATAAGGCCACCATACTGACGGATTCTTCAACTGAAGCCGCTTATACGCTTGCGGATCGAAGACAACGGTTTTATCCTCATGCGGCTGCAGCTCTACAGCCTGTTCAATAGAGATTCCTGCAACCGTACCGGCTACCTTGCCATGTATAGATTGATCCGTTGCATTGTGCAGTTCAGCGTATACGGTTAAGTCCGCTTGCTTGAGAGTGGCATCCGTAAAGTGTGTCACCACCATGGGAGAGCGCAGCGCTACGGGGCCGGTAGTGAACAGATCGACAGGACCCCAAAGCCCGGTATTCTTATCAGGCGGGCAGGGATTCCAATCTACCCAGTTGATGCCGAGATCAATTTCTGTGGGTGCAAATGTTTCGACGGCAACCACGTTCGTTTTGCCCGGGATTACAGCATCCGTCACATCGAATTCATAGGTGCGGTATGCGCCGGCTACCTGTGTAGAGTCGGCGATGCGCTTACCGTTGATCCATATATTTGCCCGGTAGTTGATGCCGCCAAAGCGCAGCCAGAGCGTCCGGCCTTTGGCAGATACCGGAACGGTAAATTGCTTGCGATACCACCAACCGCAGCGATATGGGCTGTCATCCGGCATGGGGAGATTCGCAAAGATGTGTCCAACCGGATAGGTTGTGCCGGGAATATCGCGCAGGTTCGTCCCAAAATAAGGGTCCTTGTAAGTGCCGGCTGCTACCTGTACGGCTAAAACAGTTGCGGGAACTGCAGCGGTGTACCAGCCTTCAGGATGAAAGCTGCTACTGGAAATCGATGCTCCGTCCGCCTGAAGCTTACACGCCGATTGCACATTCCAGCCCTCATGGAGAGGTAAAACATCTGCGCGCGCGGCGAATGATCCCGTAATCAGCAAAGACAAAGCAACAAAACTTACCCAGCGCCGCAGCATGCGGATACGTCCCTCCATATCTTTTGCCTAGAAGTTGAACTTCAATCCTAGTTGTACGATACGCGGCTGATGCGCGCTCAGCACGGTCCCATAGGTTGAGCCATCGTTCACGGTTGTATCAACGCCGGCATAGCTGGTGTGGTTGAAAGTATTAAAGCTCTCCAGTCTGAACTGGAAAGAGCTTTGCTCATAGACCTTGATATTTTTCATCAGCGACAAATCCCAATTCTGCTGACCGGGACCAAGAATGGAATTCTTGCGCGCATTTCCCGGCGTGATCTGCGTGCCTGGCGCAGCCTCAAATGCTGAAGTATTGAACCATGTGGAATTCACCAATCCACTATGCGGAGCGCCCGCATTAGGATTTCCCACCTGATTCGGGCGCACGGTGTTGCCCACAACGCCCGTATTCAGCCCAATGCCGCCAGGGTCTGCGCCGTCCGATTCAGAAGGATCCATCCAATGGCCCGAATTCACCGAGATGATGCCGGAGAACTGCCATCCACCGAGCATGTGGCCGACAAAACCGCGCTGGTCCTTCAAGAAGGGAAGCTGGTAGACAAAATCCGCGTTAAAGACCTGTCGTTGATCAAAGCGCGCATAGCCGTATTCGCTCTTAAGATCAGCAGTGTATTGCGGTACGGTGTAGTTCGGATCGTAAGGAACATTGCTGAGGTTCTTTGACCAGGTGTAATTGATCGTCAGCAGCGAATCGGCGGTGAAGCGCTTTTGCAGGCTCGCCTGCAGAGAGTTGTAATTTGAAATAAAGATCGGCAGATACATATCAATGCCGGAATAGCCAATGTAGGGCCGCAACGGATTTACGAAGTTTTCATTGCCGGAGTTAATGCCGCCGGGCGTGTAAACATCAGGGTAATTCGCCGCGCCGCTGTATGTCGCGTAGGCGCCTGCGGCTGGCTGATTGATATCTGCTATTGCGAGCAAATGCGTTCCTTTGCTGCCGTAGTAGCCGAGATCGGCAATGATGTTATAAGGCAGTTCTTTTTGAATATCCAGGTCCCAGTTCTGCATGTATGGCTGCTTGAATTTGGGAGCCGTTGCACTGAGGGGCAATGGAGTGTTATCAGGCGCCGCCTGTGCGGAGCCCGGATCATCCAGCGGGGCGTTATAAATCGTAACTTGCCCGACAAACGGAGGATTGCTGAAGACACTGTTCTCCACATAACCCACTCCGGGTGACTCGATAAATACGCCATATCCTCCACGTACAGACATTTTGCCTTGCCCCATCGGGTCCCAGGCAAAACCAATACGAGGCGCAAAGCCGAGCGTTACCTGGGTCGAGATGGCCGTTACGTAAGGAGAATTCTTTCCGCCAATGATGATTCCGTTCAGAGGATCATAATCCGGATTGGTATTACTTGTGCCGTCGCAAGGCATGGTATTCGGTGTACAGATGTATCCGGAATTATCGAGGACGGGAGCATGTGCCGGGTTATACGTGGCAGGATCGAAGCTTGTAGCATGACCCTTTGCATCGGTTGGCTGCCGGAAGAGCGAATACCGCACACCATAGCTTAGAGTGAAATTCGGACGCATGCGAAACTCATCCTGCGCATAGGTTTCAAACTCGTTCTGATCGATAATCGCGCGGATGTCAACCTGCGATTGCTGAAAGTACGTTGTTTGCCCCAGCAAAAAGTTTGCATACTCCTGGCGCCACTCAGCGGCTGGATCATCGTTTGTCACAGAAGGATCGCCAAAATATGCTGCCGGTGACACTTGAAAGCTAAAGGTCCCTGCGTTATTACCTCCGGCGTTTTCCGATTTCTGATAGTGATAATACGTCGCGCCAAACTTCAGCGTGTGTCGGCCAAGAATCCATGTGAGATTGTCGAAGATATTGTGATTCTTGTTGTAGTCCTTGTAGGTGCCGAAGCCCGAGATGCTCGCCAATGAAGTGCCAAATGAAAGGCTGGGGATGCGGTCCAGTGTTTCCGGATACGGCAGCGTAATAGCGCCGACCACATCCGGAGAACTTGTGGCTGCGAATTGTCCTACGTTGGTGCTGAGCACGGCGCCGTAAGACCACGCATATTCAAGCTGATTGAGAAGTGTCGGTTTGAAAACCGTATTGAGGCTGGCCGCGATATTCTTGCCCGGTGATTGCGTGCTTGTCGCCGCTACATTGGGAATGGGGTTGCCGTTAAAGAGGCCGCCGCCTTCCACCGTCGGGATCGTATCGTTCATAATGCGTATCCAGCCCGACCACTTGCTGCTGAAGGTGTGGTCGATGCGTCCAATCTCCTGACGATAATTAAAAATATTGCTGGAGTTTGAAGTCAGCGTGTCGCCGATTGGATCCTGCGGCAGATTTACATGCGAATACACATCATGCAAATAAGCCAACGCTGCCGGGTTCACCATGCCTGCAGGGATGCTGGTAGTGGAAGCTCCAGCCGGGCAGTATGTATTTCCTGAGGCGTCAGTTGCCAGAGGTGCGGTACACACCGGATAAGCAAAGTTGTATGCCCCGTTCGTCCCGCGCTCATCGGCGTTCGGAGCAATGCCGGTAGATGGGCTGGATTCCACTACACGTCGCGCTTCTTCGGAGAAAAAGAAGAATGTCTTGTTCTTATCGACGTTGTAATGGCCGGGAATAAAAATAGGGCCTCCGATTGTTCCGCCAAAGTCGTTGTAGCGCAGCGGTGTCCGATCTAGTGCCGGAGATTGAAAATGTTTATTTTCCCAGGTGTTGGCATCGAGCACGTCGTTGCGGAAAAACTCGTATACGCCGCCATGAAAGCTTGATTTGCCCGAGCGCGTGATGACGTTGATCTGCCCGCCTGAACTGCGCCCGTATTCGGCGTTGTAGTTTCCGCGCAATACTTTAAACTCATCGATTGCATCGACACTTGGATAATTCAGCAGCGTAAAATTTCCGCCGCGATCGACGTTATCCGCGCCATCCACCGTCCAGTTATTACCTGTACCAAAGCTGCCGTTCAAAGAGAACGCTGTCTCATTGGTGGCGCCCCCTGGCGCGCTTACGCCTGCGTAAAGAAAATCGCCGCCGAGATCAGACGTGACTCCGGGCATCAAGGCTACCAGTTCTTCATAGTTGCGGCTTTGCAAGGCCAGCTCACGCACCTGTGTGCCGGTAATGAGCCCGGTTGCCGCAGCAGACTGCGTATCGACCTGCAGCGGATTTGCCTGTACGGAGACTGTCTCCGAGGCTGCGCCGATCGGCAGCACTTCGTTGAAGGTGAGCTTGTCGTTGACGTTCAGAGTGATACCAAGCTCAGAAACCTTCTTAAAACCAGACGCTTCTACCGACACGGTGTACTTTCCGATGGGAAGCTGCGGAGCGGAATATTCGCCCCCGCGATTGGTCTTTACAACGCGAATCACCGCGTTGCGGTCGGTGTTTGTGATTGTGACAGTGGCTCCTGCTACCACTGCGCCCGAGCTGTCCGTCACTGTCCCCAGAATGGTTCCTGTAACTTCCTGCGCGGTCAATATGCCGCAGGATGCCAGAACAATCACAAGCAGCAAGGTGAAACGGCGAGCGCGACAAGCAGAAGTAAAATGGCGGAACAGCATGGGTTGACCTCCAGCAAAATCGGTTCTGTCCGCCGGCCTGAAGGCCGGGCATATTCAAACGTTTGAATATTGGAGATAATGCTCACTGAGCCGCCTTGTCAAGAAGAAAATACACCCTATTAAGATTGCTTATATTGCCGTGTTGAGCCGCGAACCAGAAGGGATGGGGGTAAAAGCTTTAAATCCGGCTCATTGCCCAGATGGGATTCGTCCTTTTCCAATGCTTTCAAAATCCACTCTGTGCCGATCGCTCCCATTTCTTCCATCGGCTGGCAGATGGTTGTAATTGCGGGGGTGCTCAGCGCTGCAGGTGGAACTCCATCAAAGCCTATGACGGAGCAATCGTCAGGCACTTGCACACCCGCATCTTTCAGGGCGCGTAACGCGCCCAATGCGGTTAGATCGTCAAATGCCATGAGCGCCGTAAATTTGCGCCGCGAGAGCAGTAGTTCCCGGGTCAGTGCAATGCCGCCGTCGAATCCTGAAGCTGCATCGCGCATCTCCGGCAGCTGCCGTACAAGCTTCGGATCAATCCGCCATCCATGGCTGACGGTAAATTGCTCAATACCTCGCCAGCGATTCACGTTGTCGTGCAGGCTTTCAGGACCGCGAATGAAAGCGATCTTGCGATGTCCTAGCTGATACAGATGTTCAAGCGCTTGATAGGCTCCGGCTGCGTTATCGACAAGCACCGAACTGATGCCGCTTTTGGTTAGATCGCGACCGATGACCACCGTAGGAATTTTGTGATTCTCCATGTCGGCAAGCAGATCGGTTTCGGCGAAAAGCCAGTTGGCAACCACAACCAGGCCCTCGACGCGCCTGTCCAGCAGCATCCTCAGGTAGTTTTCAAACTGCCTCCGGTCATTATTGGCATTCATGATGATGGGCAGGTAGTCCGCTGCATGCAGCGTTTTTTCAATTCCACGCAAAATCAGAGTGCAGAATGGGTCGGAGATGTCGAAGATCATGACGCCGATGGTGTGGCTGCGGCGGCTTCGCAGGGATCGCGCAAAAGCGTCAGGGCGATATCCCAGGGCCTTGGCTGTTTTTCGGATGTGCTCTTTAGTGCGTGCCGCAACGTAACGCGAAAGCGGCGCCTCATTCAAAACAATGGAAACGGTGGAAGCGGAGAATCCGCTTTTACGCGCAACATCGAGAATAGTCACGCGGGTACTCGTCTTCTTTCGGCTACTCAAAATAATCCGCCTTCAAAGAAAGAAGTATGCACTGGAATCACACAATACCTTACAAGAAGTTTTGCGGTTCTGCGTGCAGAAGAAGAATGGGCGCAGCTATAAAAAGTCTGATTCGCGATCCAAACAAGCGTTCTAAAACGCAGATATTAGTGAAGGATGAAAGACGCGCCAAATGCAAGAATCAGAGCCACAACCGAGATAATTGTCTCGCATACAGACCACGTTTTGATTGTCTGCGCCACGCTCATATTGAAATATTCCTTGACCAGCCAGAAGCCGCCGTCATTTACATGGGAAAAAATCAATGAGCCCGCGCCGGTAGCGATGGCCAGCAACTCCGGGTGAACACCGGGGCTGTGCAGCGCGATGGGGGCCACAATGCCGGCTGCCGTTGTCATCGCGACAGTAGCGGAACCGGTTGCAAGCCGCATCAGCGCTGCCAGCAACCATGCCAGAAGCAGCACGGAAATGTGACTATGCATGGCAACGGCAATAATTGCCTGGGAGACGCCGCTATCCTGCAGAATGCGTCCGAAGCCTCCGCCTGCGCCCACCAGGAGGGTAATGCTTGCCGTGGGAGCAAGGCACTCATTGGTGAATCGCAGGATGGTTTCCCGCGAAAAGCCGCTCGTTTTGCCTAAAGTAAAAAAGCTGAAGAGCACGCCAACCAGCAGGGCGATGTCATCGTTGCCGGCAAGGCGAAGTGCCGCATTCAGGCCCTTCCCCGGAGCGGAAATTGCATCCGCCCAGCTGCCTAAAAGCATCAGCAAAACAGGAAGAAGTATGGTGAACGTCGTAAGACCGAAACTCGGCAAAGCGCGCTCTGTGCCATGATCGATAAACTGCGCGGCCATTGGGTTTTCTGCGGCCAAAGCAATACGCGGGGCAATCAGCTTTGCATATAGCGGACCCGCAATGACCGCAGTCGGCAGCCCAATGAGCAGCGCATAAAAAATTGTGCGGCCCACGTCGGCTTTGTAGATGGTGACAGCCATCAAAGCGGCAGGGTGGGGCGGCACCAATCCGTGAACGACAGAGAGGCCGGCGACCATCGGCAGCCCCACCAGAATCAGCGATGTTTTTGTGCGGCGGGCGACGGTAAAAGCAATGGGGATGAGCAGTACAAAGCCTACTTCAAAAAATGCCGGCAATCCCACCAGAAGCCCGATAACCACCATCGCCCAGTGGATGTGCTTTTCGCCAAAGATGCGAATCAGCGTGTACGCAATCTGATCTGCGCCGCCTGACTCGGCCATCATCTTGCCCAGCATGGTGCCGAGGGCAACAACTACGGCAATGTGTCCCAGTGTGCCGCCTACTCCAGCCTCAAAAGAATGCACGATGGCATTCACCGGCATGCCCGCCACGATAGCCAATGCCAGCGATGTTATGAGCAGAGTTATAAACGGATTCAGCTTGAAGACCGCAATCAGCAGAATCAGTCCGACGACGGAGATCAGCGCCGAGGCGAGCAGGAAGATACTGTGATGATCAATCATAGGCGCACAAGAATCCCGAGATTCGATTAGAGAAGCGAAAAGAATGATGAATCAGGCTACAGGAGCTTTATAGGCAACACATTCGATTTCAACCTTACAATCGACCACCATGCTCGATACAACACAGGCGCGCGCTGGCGGATGCTCGCCAAAATACTCTTGAAAAACTTTATTGAATGAAGAAAAGTCGCGCGGATCATCCAGCCATACGCCGCAACGGACCACGTGTTCAGGCCCGTAGCCTGCCTCTTTCAGAATAGCCAGAAGGTTGCGAATGGCCTGATGCGATTGCACAACAATATTGCCTGCAACCACTTCGCCATCGATCATCGGCACCTGTCCGGAAACAAACAACCAGCCATCAGCCTCCACTGCTCGCGCAAAAGGGAGATGCTGTCCACCTGTTCCTTTGCCGCCTTCTACGCCATACCGCTTGATGCCCATTCGTTGCTCCTTAAAAATTTTCCTACTGCATCCAATTTGTTTTGCCGCGGTGCACAAAACGCCCTCCGCGTTCGTTGGTCGCGCCCTGCGCCGTATAGGAGAGCACTCCGTTCACCCAGACTTTTACTATCCCCTTGGCAGGCTGTATGGGATCGGCGAATGTAGCCAGATCCATAATTTTCTCTGAGTCAAAGAGCACCAGGTCTGCGAAGTACCCCTTGCGGACCAGTCCGCGCTCTGCAAGCTTAAAGCGTTGCGCGGGCATTGCTGTCATCTTGTGCACCGCTTCTGAAAGCGGAAACAGCTTCTCTTCACGGCTATACCGGCCCAGCACTCTGGGGAATGTTCCCCATAACCGAGGATGCGGACGCGGATCATTCGGCAATCCATCAGAGCCGATCATCGTTGCAGGATGCCGCAAAATGCGGCGCATGTCTTCTTCAGAAATGCTGTGGTAGATGGCGCCTGCAGGCAGCAATCGGCGCGCTGCATCTATCTGGGTCATGCCCCAGGCATGCGCAATCTGTTGCAGCGTTTGCCCTGCTACTTCGGGATGCGGCGTACTCCAGCTAATCGTGATCTTGACGCGCTCGTCGACCTGGCGCAGATCGAGCGTGCTCGATCCGGCTGCATAGGGATAGCAGTCGCATCCTGCATCCTGCGTTTTACGCGCTGCATCCAGGGCGTGCAGAACTTCGCGGCTTCGCCCCCAATTATTGATGCCTGCGCATTTCAGGTGAGAGATGACGACTGGAATCCGGCTGAGACGTCCGATATCGAAAGCTTCCTGCATCGCTTCGAGAATCGGTTCTGTCTCTGAGCGCATATGCGTAGCGTAGATGGCGCCGGCAGTTGCAAGCGGTCTTGCCAGCTCGAGGACTTCCTCTGTAGAAGCTGAATTGGCCGACAGGTAAGCAAGCCCCGAACTCAGGCCCAGCGCTCCCTGATCGAGCGCTTCCTGCAGTTGCCGGCGCATGGCGTCGATCTCAGGTGCCGTGGCTACGCGATCGAGGCGGTCCATATGACTGTTGCGCAGCGCTGTGTGGCCAACCAGCGCGGCTACATTGACGCCCGGCTTTGCCTTTTCAACAGCAGCAATGTAATCGGAAAAAGTGGGATAGCGAAAAGCTTCCGCACCGCCCAGCAAGTTCATAGGATCGGGCGGTTCGCCACGCAATTGCACAGGCGCCGCGCTGATACCGCAGTTGCCTACGATCACCGTGGTTACGCCTTGGGAGAGCTTCGGCAGCATGGCCGGAGTGTGGATCACGCTGGTATCGTCGTGCGTGTGTACATCGATGAAGCCTGGAGCAAGGACAAGCCCCGCTCCATCTACGGAAATCTTCGCGTCGACTTCCAGCGAAGGCCCAATATCGCTGATGCGGTCGCCGCTCAGCGCGACGTCAACCCTTTGGAGCGCCGATCCGCTGCCGTCAAGTACGCTGGCATTTCGAATGAGAGTATCGCAGCTCATCATTTCAGCTCTTAGAATACAAGCTGTGCTGTGTTCTATCGCATCGCTTCTTAGATTTGAGAGCAATTTGGGCAAACAAAATAATGACTGATGAAATCACGACGCTAAATAAGGGATTGGGCTTGCTGGAGCATCCGGGCAGTCCTGAAAGTATTGCTGCGCTTCATTGGAACCTGCTTCGCGAAGACCTCAGTCTGCCGTCGGCTGTTCTGTATGCGGACAGGCTGAACCACAATCTGAAGTGGATGCAGCAGTTCATTGCCGCATACGGCGTCAATCTTGCGCCGCATGGCAAAACCACCATGGCCCCGCGTCTTTTCCAGATGCAATTGGATAACGGCGCGTGGGGCATCACGCTCGCAACCGCCCATCAAACTTTCGTGGCGTATCAGCATGGAGTGCGCCGCGTTCTCATGGCGAATCAGCTGGTCGGGAAAGAAAATATGGCGATCATCGCGCGCCTCTTGCAGGAGCCCGATTTTGAATACCACTGCCTGGTGGATTCTGTTGCGCTGATCGATCATCTCGGAGCTTTCTTTTCGCAGTGCAAGCAACGGCTGCATGTCTTGATCGAGCTCGGTGTACAGGGCGGACGAACCGGCGTACGGGATGAAGACCAGCTGGAAGCTGTTCTTCAGGCATTGGCACGCTGGGAGCATGCGCTGTGCCTCAGCGGGATTGAAGTTTATGAAGGAGTTCTCGACAATGAGGCATCCATCCGTGCATTTCTTGAGAAGGCCGTGTCCGTTACGCGTCGCCTGCTGAACGCAAAACAATTCAAGCGCGCGCCCGCACTGCTCTCAGGCGCTGGCTCCGCCTGGTATGACGTCGTCGCAGAGGTGTTTTCTGCCGCTGGCTTTGATAACAGCATCGAAATCGTTTTACGCCCGGGTTGCTATCTGACGCACGATGTCGGTGCGTATCGCGAGGCACAGGCACGCATCGTAGAGCATAATCCCATTGCTCAACAAATGCGCTCCGGCCTTCAACCGGCGCTGCATGTCTGGGCTTATGTGCAATCCATTCCGGAGCCGGAACGAGCCATTATCGGCATGGGGAAACGTGATGCAGCTTTTGACGCAGGACTGCCGTCGCCCGCACTGCATTTCCGGCCCGGAAATGCAGCACCAACCGCAACGCCGGCGCAGTGGTCTCTCACAAAAATGATGGATCAACATGCGTACATGCAGATTCACAGAGAAGATGATTTGCGCGTGGGCGATATGATTGCGTTCGATATTTCGCATCCATGCCTCACCTTTGACAGGTGGCGAGCGCTGCATGTGCTGAATGCTGAGTATCAGGTTATCGATGTGGTGCAGACCTTCTTTTGAAGGTCTGCGATCAAGGATAGGTTTATTTCTTTCCGTTTTCGGTAGCAGTTGTTTCTGCCTTCTGGCGAAGCGCATGCACAACCACTCGGAGCATTTCTTCCTCCGGAGCAGGCTTGCCTGTCCAGATTTCAAACTGGCGTGCTCCCTGGTGGACGAACATCTCGACACCGGTGATCACCGGGATGCTCTTTTCGCGGGCCATCTTGAGCAGCGGCGTTTCAATTGGGTTATAAACCATATCGAAAACGAGCCTTGCGTTGATCTCCTTCGGCTCGAGAATGTGATTTGGTTTTACGCCGTGCATGCCCACCGGAGTGGCATTCAGAATCACATCGAACTGCGTTTTGGCCAACTGTTCGCGCTTGAAAGTCTTGGCCTTCGCCTGACGCGCAAGTCTCTGGCCGTCTTCCGAAGTGCGGTTCAGAATAAAGACCTCCGCGCCTTTCTCCTTCAATCCAAACACCGCTGCTCTTGCCGCGCCGCCCGCCCCCAGAACCAGAATCTTTGCTCCCTTTAGAGACAAGCGCCGTTCCAGCGGACGGACAACGGCGGCTACATCGGTATTAAAGCCGTACAGCTTTCCATCCTGAGCGCGGACAACGGTATTACAGGCGCCGATTTTTTCGGAGATCGGGTCAGTTTTTTCCAGATGCTTCAAAATGTCTTCTTTGAGCGGCATCGTAACCGCCAGCCCATGCACCGGAACCTCGCGAACAAGTGTCAGCAGGTCGCTCACCTTTGTTGTTTGCAGGGCCAGGAAGACGGCATTGACCGTTTCACGGCGAAAAGCCGTGTTCAGCATTAAGGGCGAGAGAGAATAGCGCACCGGATTCCCGGCCACCCCATAAACTTTGGTCGAAACATCAAGTTGATCGATGCGGAATGTGTCATGCAGCGTTCGGGCCGCAATTTGTCCCGGCCCGGTTTCCTCGCCCGGGGTTGCCGAGGCAAAAGTGAAGACGCTTCCGGCGCGAATTCCGAGCACGCGACTGATCGTGCCCTGATCGCCCATACAGATGCCGATCAGGTTCGCCATATCCCGCGTGCGCTCCAGAAAGTGCATCATCGTGACGTTATCGGCAAGGTTCTTGGCGGTAGAAACAATCTTGATGAACTCCGGCTCATAGGGCCGGATGCGCTCGAAGATGCCGTCCAGATCTTTGGTCGCGGCAAAGTCGTGGTACGAGATGATGAGGGCGGCGCCGCGCGCGCGTAATTTTTCTACGCCGGCAGCTTTAATCGCCTCCGCGGTCTGAAGCTCCAAATCGACCATGTGGAAGCCGGAAGAAGCTGCCTTTTGCAGAACTTCCAGCTCGTCGGCGATCTTACCCTTGAATTTACCTCCTCCTACAACCCGGCGGCAGGTGGCAATGGCTGTCACCTCGCTGCGCTCCGAGAGGAATGTCTTCAGCTTGGGCAAAGCAAGCAACGGTTTGGCAAGATAATCGAGTCGAAACTCAATAAATGGGTTCTCGCGGACGACGATTTCCGCCCTTTCGATCATCTCGGCAGGGGTGGAACCCGTAATGGCGACACAGACCTTTCCAATGCGGGAGCGAAGGTACTGAGGCGAAAGTGCTGGAGCAACGTAATTCATGAGCGCAATTGCGGCATATTACCGGGTGTTTCCTTAAGATGCAACAGTTTACAGATGAAATTCAGTGATAACGGCTAACAGACTATCACTTTGACGGAAATCAGCTACTCTGAATCTAACGAATCACACTGTTTGGGAGAAAATTTGTGCAAAATCCCCCCAAGAAGACCCACCCCTGGAATCCTGAAGGAGAAGGCATTGTCTCCGAAGCCGGCCTCGACGGCTGGGTAGCTGCCGCTCTGGATCGTCACCATAAAGCTTTGGACGAGCTTCTGAAAGTGCAGGGGCAGCGCACCATTGAGAATACGCTTCGTCATTACGACCAAGCTATTGCCGAATTGGGAGCCGCGGGGTCGCAGACAGCACTGCTCGATAGTGTGCATCCGGAAAAGAAAATTCGTGACAAAGCGCAGGCTTTGACCCAGAAAATCGCAGAAGCGGGAACACTGCTGGCTCTGAACCAGGCTGTCTATAATGCGCTGCATGCGATGAGCCTTGAAGGGGTGGATGACGCTACTCGTCATTACGTAGAGCGCTGCCTGCTTCAATATCGCCTTGCCGGCGTGGATAAAGACGAGGCCACGCGTAACAAAATAAAAGAGTTACAGGATAAGGCAACGTTGCTCTCTCTCACGTTCGGACGCAACGTGCAGGAAAATGTAAACCGAGTAGTGATCGACAACCCCGACGACCTGGACGGGTTGCCGCCGGATTTTATCGCTGCTCATGCCCCCAACGAACATGGGCAGATCACCCTGACCACGGATTATCCCGACTACATGCCGGTGATGACCTTTGCTAAAAAGGCTGAGCTTCGCCTGCGCATGTTTCTTGCCTATAACACTCGTGCTTATCCGGCAAATGAGGGTGTTCTGCGCGATCTCTTGAAGATTCGCCGCGAAATAGCCAATATTCTCGGATTTTCCACCTGGGCCGACCTTGCCATGGCCGACCAGATGATGGGATCGGCGGCAAACCTGAAGGCCTTCTTAGGCGATCTGGATCAGGCGACCAAGGAAGGCGCTTCCCGTGAATATGCGACCGTTCTCGAATTTGCACGCCGCGAAAATCCGCATCTTGTCTCCATCGACGCCGACAGCCGCGCCTACTGGTATGAGCAATACCGCCGCTCGGCATATGCCTTCGATTCGCAATCGGTACGGCCTTATTTCCCCTACAAACCAGTCGAAAAGGGAGTTTTAAAGACCGCAGAAAAGCTTTTCCAGGTGCAATTCCGGCCTGCGGAGAACGCCGATGTGTGGCATCCATCGGTGAGCGCATGGGAAGTTTTTGATAACGAACAGTGCATCGGCAGGTTTTACCTCGATATGCACCCGCGTGAGGGCAAGGACAAGTGGTTCAGCGCGCATCCGTTGATCCCCGGAATCGCCGGAAAGCAGGTGCCGGAAGCTGCGCTGATCTGCAATTTTCCTGAGCCGAAGGATGAGAATCCCGGCCTGATGCAGTATTCCGATGTCGTGACATTTTTTCATGAGTTTGGCCACCTCATGCACGCAATTCTTGGCGGACAGCAAAAATGGGCTGGAGTCAGCGGTATTTCTACTGAAGGAGACTTTGTGGAGGTGCCGTCGCAGATGCTGGAAGAGTTTTTCCGCGACCCCAAATTGCTGGCGAGCTTTGCGCATCATTACCAGACAGGTGAGCCGATTCCGGCAGAGCTGGTTGAGAAGATGAACCGCGCTGGAGCTTTTGGGCGAGCCGATTGGGTACGCACCCAGCTCTTCTATACGAGCTATTCGCTCGATACCCACTACGATGACCCGAAAAATCTGGATTTAGCTGTCCTGATGCAGGCGGACTATACCAAGTTTCTCCCTTACACCTGGATTGACGGCAACCGCATGTATGCGAGCTTCACGCATCTTACAGGCTATTCCTCGAACTACTACACGTATCTCTACGACAAGGTGATTGCGCTCGACTTCTTTCACCAGTTCGACCGTGAAAACCTGCTCGAAGGCCCCATTGCCATGCGTTATCGGAAGACGGTTCTCGAGCCGGGCGGCTCCGTTCCTGGAAAGACCATCGTCCAGCAATTTCTGGGCCGGGAACAAAGTCTGGAAGCCTTTGTCAATTGGATCGGAGAAGAGTTTGAGCAACCGGTAGAGATATCAGTGTAAGAATCGAAAAGGTGTTTATGCAGCCTTCGCAAACAGTACGCAACTCAGTGCAGAATAAATGGGCGCTTGTCACCGGGGCCAGCGCCGGGATCGGTGTTGCTTTGGCTGAACAGTTGGCGGCTGCGGGAGCAAACCTGGTATTGACGGCCAGGCGCGCAGACCGGCTGGAAGCGCTGTCGACCAGGCTTCAGGGCACATACAGTATCCAGACAAGGGTGATTCCTGCCGATCTTGCCAATCCAGCCGTTCCTGAGCAGCTTCTTGCCGCCACAGAGGATGCGGGCACTCCGATCGATATCCTCATCAACAACGCAGGGTTCGGCTACTATGGACGATTTGCTGAAAGTGATCCTGCCAACCAGCGAGAAATGGTTGAGCTGAACTGTGCTGCCGTTGTCCATCTCACGCGGCTGTTTCTGCCCAAAATGATTGAGCGGCGAAGGGGCTATGTGATGATCGTAGCCTCTACTGCCGCGTATCAGCCAGTGGCTTACATGGCTACCTATGCCGCGACAAAGGTCTTTGACCGATTCTTTGCCGAAGCGTTGGCTCACGAGGTTGCTGAGTATGGCATCAAAGTCAGCGCGCTGTGCCCGGGCCCTACAGAATCGGAATTTCACGAAATTGCGGGTACGCGCAGCCAATTTGGGCGCGGACGCCAATCCGCCGAAGAGGTTGCCCAACTTGGGGTACAAGGGCTCATCGAAGGCAAGCCCTGGGTCATTCCGTATACCGCCGGCAAGGCTATGGTGTTCATGCAGCGGCTTTTACCGCGCCGCATGGTTTCGGGAGCAGCAGCGAAAATGTTTAGGCCCAAAAGCCACGCGTAATATCTTCCGCTATCGACAGTAACCCCAAATTATGACTATTTTGGGAGTGGCATCGCTAGTTCTATTTGCTACAGTCAGGACACTGAATTTGTCTACGAGGGGAGACTTGTGGCCGCCTCCATTTCTGCCTTGAATTCTCTGTCCACGATTTATTGCGATCCTTCTCTTTTTCGCCAGAACTTCAACACTCTGCCGTTTGAGGTGGAGCACGCGCTATCGACCGATCCCCGTTTTGAGCTGTCGCGGCTGATCGAGCTTGCTCACAAGATTGCCACGCGCAACGATCCGCACCGCAAATTTGGTGACGTAACCTGTCTTCTCGGCAAACAGGATCCAGGCAAGCCGGTGCTGGAAGGCGCAAAGTTTTCGTCAGATGTGACTGAAACTATCCGCCAGATCAAGACAGCCGATGCATGGATCATGCTCAACCACATCGAGCGCGATCCTGCATACCGCGAGGTTCTGGAAGCGTGCATCTGCGACCTTTTGCGGCTTTCCGGTAAAGACCTGCGCAAGCAGATCAAGTGGTTCGAGGCAATTGTGTTTATCAGCTCACCAGGTCGAGCCACCCCTTATCACATTGACCGTGAGTGCTCCTGGCTGTTGCAGATTGCCGGCGAGAAAGAAATACACCTCTTCGATCGCGCCGACCGCGAAATTACGCCAAATGATGAGCTGGAGCGCTATTGGCTGGCGCACAATGGTGCCGGCGTCTATAAGCCCCAGTTTGAATCACGCGCCATGGTCTATCAATTGCGTCCGGGAACAGGCGTGCATATTCCGGTGAACTCGCCGCATTGGCTGCGGAATGGAAACCAGGTTTCCATCTCGCTCAATGTGAATTTTGTTTTCCACGATTCGCTTCTGGGAAACATCTACCGCGCAAATTACTACTTGCGTAAAAAGGGTATGAATCCGGCGCCTCCCGGAGTAAACCCCGTGGTCGATCGGTTGAAAAGCAGGGTGATTTCATCGGCACAGCAGTTAAGCTGCAGGCTGAAGAAAAAGCCATACGTGCCGCAGATTTCGCTCGAACAGAATGCGCGCATCTTCAACCTGCTCGAGGGCGGGAACAAAACAGCTTAAGACAGTCTCAAAGCGATTTCAGTTTCTCTTATGCTGCAAATGTGCTGCACCTGTTTGGCTCGATGACAAAAGCAGGTACAGCGTGAAGCTCAGGCTTCCACAGGCTCGACGTAGAACATCTCGTTCGTCTGGCGGAAACCATTGCTTGCGTAGAGAGGTCTGCCTTCATCGGTGGAGTGCAGGGAGACGACGCGAATTTTGCGGCGGCGTGCTTCCGCCAGGGCATATTCGATGAGGTGGCTTGCCAGCTTGCGGCGGCGATACTCCGGTTCGACGTAAACATTCAGCAGATAGCCGCGCTGCGTTGAGCGTGGATCGAGCGGATGTGGCGGCCAATCGAGCAGGAGAAGTCCCGCGCCTGCCACTACTTTCCCCTCATCTTCTGTGAGCCACCCCAGATATTTGCCTTCGTTGATCATGCGCACAACCCACGGTTCAAAGTTCTGCGACATGACCTGGAGCACCTGGTTGTCGCGGCGTCCGGCATCAACGAACATGCGATGGCGATGGCGGGTGATGGTGGGGGCGTCGGCAGCGGTGGCAGTGCGCGTCTCAAGCATACGTGAGCCAGTATAAGACGATAGGATGATTTCGAGAGAATGCCGACGCAGAAACAAAATTCGCTGCCGCTGACAACCGCGCTTTTTCAACCAGGCATGCGACTGGGCGTGGCCGTTTCCGGCGGCGCTGATTCGGTCGCCCTGCTTCGCAGCCTGCATCAGCGATGGAAGGAGCTGGGAATCGGGCTGGCGGTTCTGCACGTGCATCATGGGATTCGCGGCGCAGAGGCGGACGAGGATGCTGCGTTTGTAGAGCAACTGACTGGCGAGTTGGGAATGCGGTTTCTCCGGCACGACGTGGATACGCCAGCCCGTGCTCAATCTGCGCAGGAAACCGTGGAAGAAGCGGCAAGAAAGCTGCGCTATGCGTGGTTTGAGAGCCTGCTGGCGCAGCGGGAATTCGATGCCATCGCGACGGCTCATACGCTCGACGATCAGGCTGAAACAGTGTTGCAGAAATTGCTTCGCGGCGCCTGGACAGAGGGTTTGGCGGGGATTTTTCCGTCTGTCGCCTGCCCTACGGGGCAAATTTTGCGACCTTTTCTTGAGACGCGGCGGTCGCAAATCGAGGCGTGGCTCCGGGAAATCGGTCAGGAGTGGCGGGAGGACTCGACGAATCGCGACACGGTTTACACGCGCAATCGGATTCGACACGATCTTTTGCCGGTTTTAGCCGAATATAATCCGCGAATTGCCTCCCATCTCGCTCATTTGGCAGCGATTGCGCGTGATGAGGAGGCCTACTGGCAGCTGGAATTGCAGCGTATTTTGCCCTCTTTGCTGTTGCCGGGGCGTGCTGTGCGTGGAGGTGGGCGGTCGAGTTCGACGCATCCGGAAGAGTCTTCGGTAGGAATGGAAGTAGAGAGGTTACGCGGATTATCACCCGCGCTGCGGCGGAGAATATTGCGCGCAGCAGCGGAGCAGGTTGGAACTACCCTCAATTTCGATCAGACTGAACTTTTATTGACGATGTGCGAAGCCAAAGGCAGCCGACGAGAGACAATGACGGCAGAAGTTCGGGCGGAACGCACTCCCCGGGAACTGCGTATTATTCGTGAGCGGGTGATGGCGCGGCCACAAGTTATTGAATATACAATTCCAATTCCGGGTGAAGTAGTGGCTGAGGGTTTTGGCTTTCGATTCATCGCCAGCGTTCCTGAGATTCAGGGATCGCCGCATCCACCAGCCATTTTGCGGGTTCATAAGGCTGGGGACCGGGTTAAATTGCGCTATTCGTCAGCTCCGAAACGCGTGAAAGAGGTATTGGAACGGATGCAGGTGCCTCCGGCTGAACGAAAAAACTGGCCTGTACTGGAATGGAAGGGGGAGATTGTCTGGATTCGGGGCGTGGAAGTAGATAGCAGATCGCAATTGACAGTGATTACCGAGGATATGTCCTGAAGTAACCGGGATGGCAACAGAGAGGAATTGCTTTCAGGCGGGTACTGAGGAGTAGAATGAAAAATGCGCAACTAGACGCAAAATTCGGGAACATTTTCCCGGCACTTTCTCTATGAAAACCGCGTCTAATGTTGGAGAAACTGTGAGAAAACCGGCGCTTTTTCTCATTGAGGCTTTACCAGCGCCTGAAGAGAATCGAGGGTTTAATTCGTGAATTCAACGGTCAAGACGATCATTTTCTGGGTATTTGTGTTCGCATGCCTGGTGCTGCTCTGGCAGGTATTTGAAAAGAGCACAAGCAGCGGCAAGGACCAAGAGATCGCCTTCTCGCAGTTCATGCAGGACGCGCAGCAGGGGCAGATTAATGACGTGACCGTGCTCAGCAGCGGTGAGGTACATGGCCATTATAAGAACGATAAGGGCCAGTTCCACGTTACTGTTCCGGCAAATTATTCGCACCTCTATGACGTGCTTGCCGACAACAAAGTATCGGTTACGGTAAAGGATCAGCAAGGCAGCGCGTGGTTGAGCATCCTGATACAGTTTTCGCCGGTCATCATCATTGGCGCGCTGTGGTTCTTTATGCTGCGGCAGATGCAAAGCGGCGGCAATAAAGCGCTTTCTTTCGGCAAAAGCCGGGCGCGATTGCTTTCGATGCAGCAGAAGAAGATTACTTTCAAGGATGTAGCCGGCGTCGATGAAGCCAAGGAAGAGCTGAAGGAAATTATCGAGTTCCTGCGCGAGGCGCAGAAATTCCAGAAGCTCGGTGGGCGCATTCCAAAGGGAGTGCTGCTGGTTGGTCCTCCGGGAACCGGCAAGACCCTGCTGGCGCGTGCGGTAGCCGGTGAGGCAAATGTTCCGTTCTTCTCGATTTCGGGTTCTGACTTCGTAGAAATGTTCGTTGGCGTAGGCGCAAGCCGCGTTCGCGATCTGTTCGAGCAGGGCAAGAAGAATGCCCCTTGCATCATCTTTATCGATGAAATCGATGCTGTTGGTCGCCATCGTGGCGCCGGCCTTGGCGGCGGACATGATGAGCGTGAGCAGACTCTGAACCAGCTGCTGGTAGAAATGGACGGTTTTGAGTCGAACGATGGCGTGATTCTGGTTGCAGCGACGAACCGCCCTGACGTGCTCGATCCGGCGCTGCTGCGACCGGGACGCTTTGATCGCCGTGTCGTGGTAGGCCGTCCGGATGTGCGTGGACGCGAGGAAGTGCTGCGCGTGCATGCCAAAAAGGTTCCGCTGTCGGAAGACGTTGATCTTCGGGTGATGGCTCGCGGCACACCGGGTTTCAGCGGTGCCGATCTGGCCAATATGGTCAATGAAGCTGCTCTGAATGCGGCGCGCGCGAACCGTAAGTCGGTCACGATGCTTGACTTTGAGCAGGCCAAGGACAAGGTTCTGATGGGCGCGGAACGCAAGTCGATGCTGCTGACGGACGAAGAGAAGCGCGTTACGGCGTATCACGAAGCTGGCCATGCTCTGGTGGCAGCCATGCGCGATCATGCCGATCCTCTGCACAAGGTCACGATCATTCCTCGCGGCATGGCGCTTGGCGTGACGATGCAACTGCCGGAAGACGACAAGCACACTGTCACAAAGGATTATCTGGAGACACAGCTGTCCATCCTGATGGGCGGCCGTATCGCTGAGGAAATTTTCCTCAAGCAGATGACGACCGGCGCGGGCAATGACATTGAACGCGCTTCCGACCTGGCTCGCAAGATGGTCTGCGAGTACGGTATGAGCCGTCTCGGTCCGTTGACCTTCGGCAAAAAGGAAGAGCAGATATTCCTGGGCCGCGAAATTGCGCAGCACCGCGATTTCTCAGAGGAAACTGCGAAGCAGATTGATGCGGAAGTCCGCTACTTCGTGGACGAAGCATACAAGTCTGCCTATGATTGCCTGAATAATAATCAGGACATCATGCACCGCATGGCCAATGCTCTGCTGGAGCGCGAGACGATCGACGCGAATGAAATTCGCGCCATTATCGAAGGCAAGGAATTGCCTCCGCTCAAGACGAATGGCGGTGGCGGCACTCCCGCGACCGGCGATGTGCAGCAGGTTCTGAAGCCCGAGCCGAACCGTGGCGGCGGGTTGCCGGAAGGTAGTCCTTCACCGGCTTAAAAGCATAGAACGTAAATAAGAAAGGCAGCCAAAATTCGGCTGCCTTTTTCTTTTTGCCTGATTTCTTTGCATTACTTACGCTTCCAGCGGACACCTTCTTTGGAATCTTCGAGAATAATTCCTTTTTCCAGAAGCTCTTTTCGGATGGCATCTGCACGGGCAAAGTTGCGGGTGCGGCGCGCCTGGTTACGCTCTTCGATGAGTGCATCGATCTGTGCATCACTCAGGGATAGTTGAGCGCGGACTTCGGGCGATGC
This sequence comes from Alloacidobacterium sp., assembly GCA_035547425.1. Taxonomy (GTDB): domain Bacteria; phylum Acidobacteriota; class Terriglobia; order Terriglobales; family Acidobacteriaceae; genus Alloacidobacterium. Next base: position 51,663 of record DASZUU010000026.1, read on the forward strand.
CTCATCGAGACGGCCTTCTTTCTCAGCCCATTCGAGCGCGAAGCGCGTCCATTGTGCATCGTTATCTTCGAGAACGGCAAAAATCTTATCGAAGTCGGCCAGGATGTCGAGAACGACGGTTACACAGGCTTTGCCGAGGTTACCGGCATCGGCGGCAGCGTTGACCATGCGGACCAGATCAAAGACAGCAGCGCGGGCTTCGGCTGTATTCAAGTCATTGGCCAGGGCGGCATGGAATTTCTTCTTCGCAGTAGCCGTGGCGGCAATCAGGTTGGAATTGTCGCAGTTCTCCGGCCAGTGGGTGTTCTTAAGGCGTTGGTAGAAGGTGCGCAGGCGATCCACCGCGCCTGTTTCTGCGCCTAGTCCCTCGAAGGTAAAGTTCAGCTGCTGGCGATACGGAACCGATGTCAGAAGAAACCGGATGGCCGACGCCTTGTAGCCCTTGAGCAGCAGGTCGCGGAGGGTATAGAAGTTGCCCTCGGACTTCGACATCTTGCGGCCTTCGACTAACAGGAATCGAACATGGAACCAGTGCCGGGACAGGGGCTTGTGGGTGGCCGATTCCGATTGTGCGATTTCGTTCTCGTGGTGCGGGAACATTAGGTCTTCGCCTCCGGCATGGAGATCGAAGGTGTCCCCCAGGTATTCCATGGCCATGGCGGAGCACTCGATATGCCAGCCGGGGCGTCCGGGACCGAGCAAAGTTTCCCAATGGTATTCGCCGGGTTTCGGGGCCTTCCAGAGAGCGAAGTCGCGGGCGGAGTCCTTGTCGTACTCGTCTACGTCGACGCGAGCGCCGTCGGTGATGCCGCTGAAGTCCTTCTTGGAGAGCTTGCCGTATGCGGGAAATCCCGCAATGCGGAAGTACCAGGAGCCATCTTCGGTCTTGTAGGCAAGGCCCCGCTCGGCGAGGCGCTGGATGAGCTTGACCATCTCATCAATGTGCTCGGTGGCGCGGGCGATGACCTCGGGATGTTCGACCGAAAGGGCATCGAGGTCCTCGAAGAAGGCCTTCTCGTAGCGAGGGGTGTATTCGCCGATGGGAATATGGGCGGCAGCCGCATTACGGATGATCTTGTCGTCCACGTCCGTGATGTTCATGACGTGCTTGACCTTGGTGCCGAAGAGCTCCAGCGTGCGGCGCAGCAGATCCACGTGCAGGAAGGTGCGGAAGTTGCCGATGTGGCCGTAGTCATAGACGGTAGGCCCGCAAGCGTAAATGCGCAGTGCTTCTCCGTCGGATGGATGGAGTCCTTCGATGGCGTTCGTCAGGGTGTTATAGAGGCGGATGGTCATTCGTACCGGGTGCGGCAACTTCAGATTCACCTGTGATTCTACCAGTTGTGCTCAACGGCCTAATGCCAGCGATGGTTCGGCAGAGAGGTCGGCGGGGGCGGTGTCGCCTTCGACGAGCCTGGGCCAGGCGGCGGCGGCTACCATGGCGGCGTTGTCGGTCGAGAGTGCAAGAGAGGGAAAGGCGATTGGGAGACCGCGCTCAGCGGCTTCGGCGGTGAAGCGGACGCGCAGTTCGCGGTTGGCGGCCACGCCTCCGGAGACGAGAATGCTGGCGGCGTCGAAGGCTTCGGCTGCCTGAAAGGTCTTGCGGCGAAGGTCATCGACGACGGCACGCTGGAAGGAGGCGATGACGTTCAGGGTCTCCTGATCGCAGAAGGGGAGCGCGTCGGATGGTTTCGGGTTGGGAATCTGTGCCAGCGCGGCTCGGCGAGCTTCAATGGAGGCGGTGAGGTCGTGGGTCTGCACATAGCGCAGTACGGCGGTCTTGATGCCGCTGAAGGAGAAGAGGAACTGGCTTGCCGGGTCGTCGCGGTGTGCGTCTTTGCGGTGGGCCTTGGGCTTGATCTGGGCGAAAGTGAAGGGCACGGCTTTGGGGTCGCCGTGTGGGGCAAGAGCGTCGATCCAGGGTCCTCCGGGATAGCCGAGGCCGAGGAGCTTGGCTACCTTGTCGAAGGCTTCACCGGCGGCGTCGTCGAGTGTGCGGCCTACGTTGCGGTAGTGCCATGCCTGGTTGGCGCGGCGCGCGAGGTAGAGATGCGTGTGCCCTCCGGAGACGACCAGCGCGAGTGCGGGCAATGGCAGAGGCTCTTCGGTTAATGCGGCTTGTTCGAGCAGGACGGCGTGGATATGGCCTTCGAGATGGTTGACGGCGATCAGAGGCTTGTCGAGCGCGTAGGCGAGCGACTTTGCGTAGGTGATGCCGACGAGGAGCGCTCCGGCGAGTCCGGGGCCTTCGGTGACGGCGATGGCGTCGAGATCGTTGAGGGTGATGCCTGCTTCGGCGATAGCGGCGCGTACGACGGGGACGATGTTGCGCAGGTGCTCGCGGGAGGCCAACTCGGGGACGACTCCGCCGTAGGGCGCGTGCGTGGCGATCTGCGAGGCGACGACGTTGGAGAGTGTCTCGGCTCCGCGGCGCACGACAGCGGCTGCGGTTTCGTCGCAGGAGCTTTCGATGCCGAGGATGAGGCCTGTGGGCATGTCTCTATGATAGAGGATGGTGAGGCCGAGCTATGGCCTTGCTTTGCAAGGCTTCGCACGAACCTTGTTCGTGCGGGCCCTTCGACTTCGCTGCGCTTTGCTCAGGATGACATCATTGGATATGACGGTAAGTAGGAAAGAACTTGCGGCTGAGGTCATCGTTGAGAGGTTGCGTGCGCAGGGTTATGACGCGTACTTCGCGGGCGGCTGTGTGCGCGACATGCTGCTGGGGCGCGTGCCGAAGGACTTCGATGTGGCGACGAACGCTCGTCCGCAGGTGGTGCTGGACCTGTTTCCGCGAACTTTTGCTGTGGGGGCGCACTTCGGCGTGGTGCTGGTTGCCGATGAGCTGGACGGCGAGGAGATTGTCACCGAGGTGGCTACGTTTCGGTCGGACGGGGCTTATTCCGATGGGCGGCGTCCGGATGCGGTGCAGTTCTCCGACAGTCCGCAAGAAGATGTGTTGCGGCGCGACTTCACCATCAACGGCATGCTGCTCGATTCGCAGGTGCTGGCGGAGACGGGCGATGCAGGGGCGGCGACTCTGGACTTTGTCGGCGGACGCGATGATCTTGCTGCGGGGGTGGTTCGAGCGATTGGAGATGCGGAGAAGCGCTTTGCCGAAGACAAGCTGCGCATGTTGCGGGCGGTTCGGTTTGCGGCGCGATTCGGGTTCGAGATCGAGGCGGCGACGTTTTCGGCGATTCGCGCGCACGCGGCGGAAGTGAAAGTGGTGAGCTGCGAGCGGATTCGGGAAGAGCTGACGCGGATGCTCACGGAAGGCCATGCGCGGCTCGCTTTCGAGTTGCTGGATGCGACGGGATTGCTGAAAGAAGTTTTGCCGGAGATTGACCGGCTGCACGGGGTGGAGCAGCCGCCGGAGTATCATCCCGAAGGCGATGTGTGGGTGCACACGCTGTTGCTGCTAGAGAAGCTGCCGGAAGGCGCGTCGCCGACGCTGGCCTGGGGCGCGCTGCTGCATGATGTGGGCAAACCTACAACCTTCGAGCGGGCTCCGGACCGGATTCGGTTCAATGGGCACGTCGAGGTGGGCGTGCGAATTGCCGAGAACATTTGCCGCAGGCTGCGTTTTTCGACCGAGGAGACGGCGCAGATTGCTTCACTGGTCGAAAACCACATGCGCTTTGGCGATGTGATGCGGATGAAGGAATCGACGCTGAAGCGGTTTTTCCGGCTGCCGCGTTTTCCGGAGCACCTGGCGCTGCACTGCATGGATTGCCTTTCCAGCCACGGCAATCTTTCGCTCTATGAATTTGCCAAGGAGCGCTTTGAGGCAATGCCGGAGGAGCAGGTGAAGCCTCGGTTGCTGGTGACGGGCGCTGACCTGATTGCTGCCGGGTATCGTCCGGGGCCGCTGTTTAAAGAGATGCTTTCGGCGGCGGAAGATGCACAGCTGGAAGGGCTGATCCATTCAACCGAAGAGGGGATGGCACTGGTGCGGAGGGCCTACCCCCTCCACCCCGGGCCTTAGTCTTCTTTCTTTTGCTTTCAATGGTTTTTGCCGGTCTGAGATGGGCGGTGGAATTTATCCTCCCATCCCACCCTTTGGCTTCGCCTCAGGATGGGGCACCCGGAAGTTTCTTTTTATACCTGAAAGCTACCAACCGTAGGCGCCGTCCTTGTGGAAGAAGCCTGCGGTTGGGCCGTCGTCGCCGATCTGGGCATACTTTACGATCGCGATGGCACCGTCGGCTGCCGTACCGGGACCACTGTGATTATTCAGGTCCGTGGCGACGTAGCCTGGGCAAACCGAGTTAACCTTCGCCTTTGTGTCCCGCAGTTCCCACGCCAGATTTGCCGTAAACATGTTCAGTGCTGCCTTTGAGGCGTTATAACCGAGTGGTTTCACTCCGTAGAACGGAGAATCCGGGTTCGTGTTGATATCGAGAGAGCCGAGACCGCTGGAGACGTTCACGATGCGGGCCGAGGGAGCTGCCTTCAGTAGCGGCAGCAGCGGCTGCGTGAACTCCACGGTGCCGAAGAAGTTCGTGTTGAAGATGCGCTTCATGGCGTCGATGGAGGCACTACTAGCAGGCGCATCGGCTCCTGTCAGGTCGGCAATGCCAGCGTTGTTTACCAGCACATCCAAGTGACCAAATTCCTGTGAAATCTTTTCGGCAAGCGCAGTGGCGGTTTCGTGCGCGCGTTCCAGATCGACGTGCACGAATCGGACGTCCAGTGATTCTGCGCGCAGCTTTGCCGCAGCTTCTTCACCGCGAGCGGTATCGCGTGCGCCTAACAATACCGTAAAGCCGGCTTTACCGAGCGCCCTTGAAACCTCAAATCCAATGCCCTTATTCGCGCCCGTCACCAGAGCTACTTTTGCCATGAATCCTCTCCTGTACTGCTCGGTTCTTAGATGCTGTGACGACCTGAAGGTTTCAGCGGTGACTCAAAGCTCTGCGGTTTCTCGCGGGACATATGTATTGAAAATGTTTGGAGGGCTATCGAGATGGATATCTGCTAGCGGACTTCCTGGAAGACGATGGTGTAGCCGTCGGGGTCCTGGGTGCTGAAGAGTTTCAGGCCGTAGGGGGCTAGCTTTGGCGGCTCGGATTGGAGGCCGCGGTGGGTTAGCTCCTGATAGGCGAGGTCGATGTCGGAGCAACCGATGTAGAAGACGGTGTCCTTGGGCGTTTTTGGCGGAGGCTCGAGCGGGCGCTCGTTTGAGTCGTAGAGGGTGTTCAGCATGATGTCGGCTTTGCCGAATCGCAGCCACATCCAGTGGGAGAATCGGCCTTCGGCGGTTTCGACTTCGGGCGAGGCGGAGATGACGGTGAATCCGAGGATGTCGCGATAGAAGGCGAGTGCTGTGGGCATGTCGAAGACGCCGATGAGCGGGGTTAGTCCGAGGGGTGAGAAGGTCATGGTGGCTCTCCTTCTTTGCTTATTTAGGTGAGGTCTTTGTCGTTTCCTATTATTTATCAGCTTGTGGCGGGGTTGGTGGCGGAAAAAGGTAAAAGCGGGCCTTGCTTGCGCAAGGCTTCGCACGAACTTTTCTATTTTGCTGGAGTAAGCGGCACATGTGTTCGTGCGGGTCCTTCGCTTCGCTCAGGATGACGAACTTTTTAGAGCCCGCGCTGGAGTGAGAAATTAGAGGGCCGTCAGGTTTTCGAGGGGGTGGAATTTTTTTGTTTTCTCGTCGTAGGTTTCGATGGCTCCGGTGAGGATGTCGTAGTACCAGCCGTGGACCTGCAGGGTCTTGTTGGCGATGCCGTTGGCGATTTCGGGATGCGTTTTGAGGTTGTGCAGCTGGGCGATGACGTTGGCGTGGATGAGGGCGGTGTGCAACTCCTTCGGGTCCTTTGGGGTTGAGCCGGGATCGCAGTATTGCCAGGATGCATCGACGTATTTGAGCCACTTATCGGTGACAGGCAGGCGGGAGAGGTTTTTCTTTTCGAGGACGGCTTTGAGGGCGCCGCAGTCGGAGTGTCCGCAGATGATGACGTGGCGGACTTTGAGGACTTCGACGGCGTATTCGAGGGTGGAGGTGATGCCGCCCGGGGTTTCGCCAAAGGGCGGGACGATGTTGCCGACAGCGCGGGAGATGAAGATGTCGCCCGGTTCGGATTGCAGGATGAGGCTGGGAACGACGCGCGAGTCGGCGCAGGTGATGAAAAGAACCTCGGGCGATTGGATTTCCGCTAGAAGGTGGAAATGGTCTTTCATTGTCGGGAAGACTTCCTGACGGAAACGGGTGTATCCTTCGAGGATTTTTTTCATGGCACTTTTAGTTTTAGCAGAGTTGGGTGAGGTTGACTGTGATTGTCTCCCACCCTTCCTCTTCACTACGTTCAGGGTCAGGATGGGGCACCCGTTTTTTTGTTCACTGGGTTGAAGCCTGGGTCTTGCTTGCGCAAGACTTCGCAGCGGTTTCCGCTGCGGGTCCTTCGACTTCGCTCAGGATGACAAATCTGGTAGGGAATGCTCAGGATGACAACTCTGTGGGTTGCTCATAATGACGATTTTTAGTTTGTTGTGGTGCCTTGGAGGAGCCAGGCGCAGTTTTCTACGCGGTATTGGCCGTCGTGTACGGCGAATACTTTGGGGGTGCCGTTGGCGGTGGTGCTCCAGAGAGAGACGCCGGCGTAGGCGCCGTCTTTGCGGAGGATGTAGTAGATCATGTCGAGGTAGCGGATTTTTTCCATGTCGCCGTTGTAGCTGCGGACGATGCGGCGGAGGGCTTCCATGCCGGCTTCTTTGGGGCTGAGGCCGCGGCGCATGCCATCGATGATGGTGTGGGCACCGGCTACCTTGATGTTTTCTTCGCCGGAACCGGTGGCTCCGGCGGAGCCGATGTCGGGATCGGTGTAACAGCCGGCGCCGATGATGGGCGAATCGCCGAGGCGTCCGGCAATTTTGAATGCCTGGCCGGAGGTTGTTGTTGCGCCGGAGATCTCGCCTTTGGTATTGACGCAGGAGACGTGGATGGTTCCGGTGGTGGGCCAGAGCATTTGATCGACGGCGAAGGCGCGCTTGTGCTCAGGGATGCCGAGGTCGATGGCCATGGCGGCGAGCTGCTGTCGTCGCGCGCGGATTTCATCGGCCCATTCGGGGCCGGGGTGGCGCGGGATTATGCTGTGCTTTTGCGGATTGAGCGAGGGCGCGGGGTTGGCGGGCTTGCCGCCGGGCGCGAGCATGGGCGGCCCCCAGAAATTTTGGCTGGAGCGGCTTTCTTTCCAAAGGAGCCATATTTTGCGGGCGTCGTCGGTGAGCATGTCTTCGCGTTTGAAGCCGTTCATGACAGCGAAGTGTTCGGCTCCCTGGCCGACGAGCATGACGTGGCCGCTGCGCTCCATGATGAGCTTGGAGACGAGGCAGGCGTGGCGGATGCTCTGCAATGCGCCGACGGAGCCTGCGGCGCGTGTGGGGCCATGCATGCAGCAGGCGTCGAGCTCGACGATGCCGTCTTCATTGGGCAGGCCGCCGTATCCGACGCTGTGGTCGTTAGGGTCATTTTCGCGGGCGATGCAGATGTGGTTGCAGGCGTCGAGTGTGTCGGTGCCGTCGAGGAGCATCTTGTAGGCTTCTTCGACGGAGTTGTCGCCGGTGTGGCGCGTGACGATGACGGGCTTCTTGGGCGGTGGGATATGCTGGATACTTTCGGCTGGTTGCGATTGCGCGGCGGGGAGTGTGCCGAGGCTGGCTGCTGCGATTGCGCTGCGTGAGAGGAAGTCGCGCCGGGTGGTCATCCATGCTCCTGTAGGGGTTGTTGGCAGCATATCATTTTGTGGTTTCCGTCCGTTGGCTCAGGATGTGCGGGTCTTGCTTGCGCAAGGCTTCGCACGAACTCTTCGACTTTGCTAAGACAGGCTGCAAATGTGTTCGTGCGGGTCCTTCGACTGCGCTCCCTTTGGTCGCTTCGCTCAGGTTGACAAATTTTTAGATGACTCAGGTTGACAAATCTTTTTTGATGGAGATTTGTGCTCTCCAAGTCGCGGGCTATTTGCTACTCTTTGAGCATTATGCGGCGTTTTCTTTTTGCCTTGATTGTTTTGTGCGGCGTGTCTGCGTATGCGCAGACGGTTGATACGATTTCTGCGGATTTGCGCGGGAAGATCGATACGGTTGCCAATAGAGTGCTGGCGGATACGGGTGTGCCTTCGGCTTCGGTTGCGATTGTGCAGAAGGGTCAGATTGTTTACACGCATGCATATGGAAAGGCGCGGCTGGAGCCGCTGACGGCGGCTGCTCCGGAGATGCGGTATTCGATTGGGTCGATTTCGAAGCAGTTTACGGCGGCGGCGATTTTGCTGCTGCAGCAGCAGGGGAAGCTCTCGATTGATGATCCGGTGTCGAAGTATATCCCGGGGCTGACGCGCGGCGATGAGGTGACGATTCGCATGCTGCTGTCGCATACGTCGGGCTACCAGGATTACTGGCCGGAGGATTATCTGATGCCTCCGATGAGTAAGTCGACGACGGCGCAGTACATCATCGATACGTGGGCGAAGAAGCCGCTGGATTTCGATCCCGGGACGAAGTGGCAGTATTCGAATACGAACTTTGTGATTGCGGGATTGATTGTCGAAAAGCTAGGCGGCAAGCCGCTGATGGAGCAATTGCAGGAGAAAGTTTTTGCGCCGCTGGATATGAAGTCGGTGGCCAACTCGGATGTGAAGAAACTGGGCGACACGGATGCGGCGGGGTATATTCGCTATGCGCTGGGGCCGTTGCGGCCTGCTCCGAAAGAAGGCTCGGGATGGATGTTTGCGGCAGGGGAGCTGGCGATGCCGGCGCATGACCTGGCGCCGTGGGACATCAGCGTGATGAATCGGTCGCTGCTTTCGGCTGACTCATACAAGCAGATGTTTACAGCCGTAAAGCTGAAGGATGGCACGGACAGCGGCTACGGGCTGGGGATGTTTACGACGCCGCGCATGGGGCATGCGGCGCTGGAGCATTCGGGCGAGGTGTCGGGCTTTGTGTCGGAGAACATCGTGTTTCCGGATGACAAGGCGGCGATTGTGGTGCTGACGAATCAGGATGCTTCTCCGGCAGCGGGGGCGATTGGGCGCGAGCTGACGCCGATTGTGCTGGGCGTGAATGAGCAGTCGGCTTCGCAGGCTGAAGGTCAGTCGCTGGCGATCTTTAAAGGCTTGCAGGATGGGAAGATTGACCGGTCGCTGTTTACGGACAACTGCAATGCGTATTTCGATGCGGTGGCGCTGGGGGATTTTGCTTCGAGCCTGAAGCCGCTGGGCGAGACGGCTACATTTCATCAGGTAGCAGATGAGCTGCGCGGCGGGATGACGTTCCGCGTATTTGCGGTGACGTTCAAGAACAGTCCGCAGCGTGTCCGGGTGACGACGTATACGATGCCGGATGGGAAGCTGGAGCAGTATTTGGTGATTCCGGCGCAGTAGGTGTTGATTTCCCAACCCTTCGGCTGCGCCTCAGGATGGGCACCCATGGTTGTTGCGTGACAGGCTGATGAAAAGCAGGTCCTTCGCCAGGCTCGGGGATGACAACCTAAAGCGCGTGCATAGAGTTGCTAGTGGTGGTAGAGCAGGCTGTACATGAGCACGGCAAACACGAAGACACTGACGGCGACGTAGAGCCAGTCTTTTTCTGCGAAGAAGCCGAAGGCAGCAAACACTACGCGTGCGATGGGGGTGGCGATGAGCAGCAGCAGCCCGAGCTGGATGATAGCGTTGCTGTTTCCTGACGGGATTTGCCGGACGATTTGGGACGGGCTGCGAAGAGTGGCTGTTTCGCTGTGAAAGATGGAGTAGTCGGGACGAGGGCCGCGCATTTCTTTCAGGTAGAGAATGCCGCCGATGAAGACGACAGCTGCAGCGATGAGCACTCCGGCGCGGAGCAGATGGCCCATCATGATTTCCATCTTCTGATCGTTCATCATCTCAGAGCCTTCCTGTCATGCTGTTGTAGATCATTTCCACTCCGAGAAGAACGATGACGACGGCGAAGATTGCGCGCAGCGTTTTTACTTTTGCGTGGACGAGGATGCGAGAGCCGAAGAGCGAACCGACAAGAACGCCGAGCATGACCGGCATGGCGAGTCCGGGAGAAATGTAACCGCGGCTGAGATAAATTCCCGCGCTTGCGGCGGCGGTGACGCCAATCATAAAGTTGCTGGTGGTGGTAGAGACCTTAAACGGCAGGCGCATGGCCTGATCCATGGCGAGAACCTTGACGGCGCCGGAGCCGATTCCGAGAAGGCCGGAAAGTGTTCCTGCTAAAAACATAAGGCTGAAACCACCGGGCACATTTTGGGCTACATAGCATTCTGAGCCGTGAAGTGTGGGATAGCTGCCTTGCAGACGAAGCTTGAGCGCCAATGGATTGGGCTGCCTGTGGGTTTCGTCAGGATGCTTTTTGAGCGATGAATATGCGGAGTAGAGCAGGACGACGCCGAAGATGATGCCGATGGCGTGCGTGGAAACAATCATCGTAAGATATGCGCCGAGCAGCGCGCCGAGTGTGGTGGCGATTTCGAGAAACATGCCGATGCGGACGTTAGAGAAGCCTTCACGAACATATGCCGCGGCTGCCCCTGAGGAGGTTGCGATGACGGAGACGAGCGAGGCTCCGATGGCGTAGCGGATGTCGATATGGAAAAGAACAGTGAGCACCGGAACGATGACGACGCCTCCGCCGAGACCGGTAAGCGCGCCGAGAAGCCCGGCAAGAATCGAGCTTAGAAATATCCAACCTGAGAACTCAATTGTGTTCATCGTGACAGAACAGCGTACAACACGGATTCATATTTTGCTAAATGCGAGGGTAAAGGCGATTATTTGATGTTTACCCACCCTCGCACCCATGATGAATGCGAACTGCGGGCTTGCTTACGTAAGGCTTCGCACGAACTCTTGGACTTTGCTCAGGTAAGTTGCAAATGTGTTTGTGCGTGTCTCTTCGGCAAGCTCAGGGCAGGCTCTTCGACTGCGCTCCCTGCGGTCGCTCCGCTCAGGACGACAAATTTTCAAATGGCTTAGGAGGACAATTCTTTTGTGGGCTCGTTTTTGGTTTGAAGAATTGCTACTGCATCCGGCGGCAACAAAAGTGTTGCCTGATTCAATTTTGTGTTTGTATTCGACATAAGCAGGAGCTTGGCCTCTTTTATTTCGCGCTGCAAAGGTTGAGTGGCGAGATTTACGACGATGCAAATTTCTCCGCGACGCAATATGAGCCATTTTTCTTCTTCGCTGAATTCGACTCTTACTTCTTCGAGCGAGCCGCTTGTGAGCTCAGGGCGCGATTTGCGCAGGGCAATGAGCTGCTTGTACCAATCGAGAATCTCCGCGTGTTGGGGCGCGGAAATTTCCTGCCAATTTAACTTTGAGCGCTGAAAGGTTTGCTGATCCTGTGGATCGGGGATATCGTCCGGGTTCCAGCCGAAAGCGGCGAACTCTTTTTTGCGGCCTTCGGAGACGAGGCGGCCCAGCTCTTTGTCTTCGTGATCGGTGAAATATTGAAAGGGTGCGCCGGCGGCCCATTCTTCGCCTTGAAAGAGCATGGGAACGAATGGCGCGGTGAATACGAGGGCGGCGGAGATTTTTATACGGCCCGTATTTGTGAGATGGGAGAGGCGTTCTCCCTTAGCGCGATTGCCGATCTGATCGTGATTTTGCGCGTAGCCGAGAAAGCGCCATCCGGGAAGCCCTTCGACGGGACGGCCGTGAACGCGGTCGCGGTGCGGCGCGTAGATGCCGTCGTAGACGAAGGCTGATTTCAGGGATTTGGCGAGATCAGCGAGAGTTCCGAAATCGGAGTAGTAGCCGCTGCGATCGCCGGTGAGGACGGTGACGAGCGCATGATGGAAGTCGTCGCTCCATTGCGCGTCCATGCCGTAGCCGCCTGCTTCCGGGGCGGTAATGAGACGCGGATCGTTGAGGTCGCTCTCGGCGATGACGACGTATCGCTTTCCGGTTTCGGCTTCGAGTGTGCGGACTTCTTTCGATAGCTGCTCCATGAAGTTGATGGCGGAGCGATCCATGTATGCGTGGACGGCATCGAGGCGGAGGCCGTCGAAGTGATAATCGCGCAGCCACATGAGGGCATTGTCGCAGAAGAAGCGGCGGACTTCGTGGCTGCCTGCATCTTCGAGATTGACGGCGTCGCCCCAGGGCGTGTTATGCAGGTGCGTGAAATAAGGAGCGAATTTTCCGAGATAGTTTCCGGATGGGCCGAGGTGGTTGTAGACAACATCGAGCAATACGGCGAGGCCATGTTGATGACAGGCATTGACGAAACGTTTGAGAGCTTCGGGGCCTCCGTAAGGCTCATGCGGCGCGAAGAGATCGACGCCGTCGTATCCCCAGCCGTGATTGCCGGGGAAAGAGTTGACGGGCATCAGTTCGACATGGGTGATGCCGAGGTCTTTTAAATATGCGAGATGCTTTTGCGCCGCGTCGAATGTGCCTTCAGGCGTGAAGGTGCCGATGTGCAACTCGTAGAGGATGGCGCTGGAAAGAGGCGGCGCCTGCCATTGCGCGTCGGTCCATTGAAATGCAGCGTGATCGAGGATGCGGGATGGGCCGTGAACACCGTGGGGCTGCCATGGAGATCGAGGATCGGGAACTGCGGGTTCCGCATCGTCGAGGATGAAGGCGTAGTCAGTGCCTGCGCGCGCGTTTGCTACTTCTGTCTGCCACCAGCCGCCGCCGACTTGTTGCATTGGATGTGTAGTGTTCTCGATTTTGACGCTGAGCGTTTTCGCTTTAGGCGCCCAGACGCGGAAGCGATGCCCCATAAATTTTTCCTTGTGCTCTATTGTTCGTGATAGTCGCGGGATAGGCCACCATCGATATAGTAAGTGGCTCCCGTAACGTAGGATGCATCATCGGATGCGAGATAGGCAGCGAGCGCGGCTACATCCTCTATGGTGCCCAGGCGCCGAAGCGGAATTTTCTCAAGCAGCGCATTGAGTTTGGGCTTGTCTTCGAGGAGTGATTTATTGATGGGAGTGGAGATGGCTCCGGGCGCAATGTTGTTGATGGTAATGCCCAGGGGGCCCAGCTCCACGGCGAGATCGCGCATGAGCATGCGCAGTCCGCCTTTGCTGGCGCAATAGGTGGCAAAGCCGGGAAAGGCCATGTCCTCATGAACTGAGCTGATATTGATAATACGGCCCGGCTTGTGCGCGGTTGTTAATTTGCGCACAAAAGATTGCGTCGTGAAGAAAGGCGCTTTGAGATTGACACCGATGATGTGGTCGAAGTTTTCTTCCTTGGTTTCGAGAAAGGTGCTCTTTGTTTCCACTCCGGCATTATTGACGAGAATGTCTGCAGAACCAAATTTCTGCCATGCCTGTTCGATAAGCGATTGGGCATCGCTCACTTTGGATACATCTGCCTGCACGATGATTCCCTGCGCGCCTGCGGATTGCACCGCATTGAGCGTTTCTTCGGCTCCTTCGGCGTGCCTGGAATAATTAATGACTATCTTTGCGCCTTCTGAGGCGAGACGTTTGGCGATGCCCTGGCCAATGCCAGAGCTGGATCCGGTGATGACGGCAACACGGCCCTCAAGTCGGCTCATGGGGTACTTACCTTTCACAGTGCGATGCAGATGATGAGATGCGAAAGCAGAGAAACAGCGATGCCAGGTAACTAAAAAGGACCTCGCAACAAGTTGATCGAGGTCCTTTGTATGTGTCAAGCGTGGACATTAGGATTGAGCCGTGGAGTGCTTGCCGGGCTTTACTTCGATTTCATTGACGACCTGCTGTACATTCGGCACTTGTCTGGCCAGTTTTTCCGCTTCGGCCTTTTGTGCGGCTGTCTTTACGGTGCCTTTCAGCACTAAAGTTCCGTTCTTCGCCGAATAGTCGATGCTTTGATCATCGAGATGCTTATTGGCTTTCAGAGATGCCTTAAAGTTGTCCTCGATGCCGTCATCGAGATTGGAATTTACGGCTTTTGCCTGACTTTCAGCCCCGGCAGGCTGCACGCCGATTTCGTTAGCGATGGTGTAATCAGGCGCGGCCTGCTTTGCTACTGCTTCGGCTTGGGTTTTCTGATCGGCGGATGCAACATTGCCGGTAAGGGTTATGACGCCCTTATCCTGATCCTGCGATACGCTTACGTTACTCAGATTGTTGCTGCTGAGAGCGCTGTTGACTGCCGATTTTTCATCGGGGTGCGCCGGCTTATTGTTGCATCCGGCCGCGAGAAGAGCACTGCCAAGAATGGCGATCGATGCTGCCATAAAGTTGTATTTCATTTTTTTGCTCCTGGGAAGAGAACTACTGTCAAACACATATTTAAGATGCGAAGAAAAGGCATCTCATAACTTCAATGGATTGAAAAAAGACCTGAGTATGGAAGGCAACCTTTTTAGGCATCGCAGGCATGAGGGATAACTTATGCACGGCAGCGTACGCATCGGCATTTCAGGATGGACATACAAGCCATGGCGCGGAGTTTTTTATCCTGAGAAGCTAGCGCAGAAACGCGAGTTTGAGTTTGCATCGCATACATTTCCAACAATCGAGATCAACGGCACGTTTTACTCATTGCAGCGGCCCTCATCATTTGAGCGCTGGGCGAAGGAAACGCCGGATGATTTTGTCTTTTCCGTGAAAGGATCTCGCTTTATTACGCATATTCGCAGGCTGCGCGATGTGGAAGTGCCGCTGGCAAACTTTTTTGCCTCAGGAGTGCTGAAGCTCGGCAAGAAGCTGGGACCGATCCTGTGGCAGGTTCCTCCGAGCTTTAAGTTTGAGCCGAAATTGATTGAAGATTTCTTTGCCCTGTTGCCGCGAGATTCGATGCAGGCAGGGATGATGGCGAAAAGCCATGAGCCGTGGATGGAAGGACGTGTTTTTACCGAGCCCGATGCCAAGATGAAGGTGCGGCATGCGATGGAGATTCGGCACAAGAGCTTTATTACGCCGGAATTTGTAGCGCTACTGCGCAAGTATCAGGTGGCGATGGTGTGCGCGGATACTGTGGAATGGCCTCGGCTGATGGATGTGACTTCTGATTTTATTTATTGCCGGCTGCATGGCTCGGAAGTGTTATATGCCAGCGGATACAGCGATGAGGCTTTGGACACATGGGCTGCCTGGGTTGCGGCGTGGGCCCGAGGTAAAGAGGCTCCGGATGGAGAACGCGCGAGCGATGTGCCTGCCAGGGCGCGGGAGAAGCGCGATGTGTATGTGTATTTCGACAATGATGCGAAGGTACGCGCGCCTTTCGATGCGAAGGGGCTGATAGAGCGCGTTTCGCAGCTGCTCAATAAGTGATTGCTTTCAACCAGTTACGTGCATTGCCGATTTTTATTGCGCAATATCGCAATTAGCGATATAAATATTGCGGATTGCAATATGAAACTTGGCGAGAAAATTCGTTACCTGCGTGAAGTCGAAGGCAATCTGCGCGGGCTGAACCGGGCCATGACGCAGCAGGAGTTGCTGAAGGCGATTCGTTCCGAACTTGGAGAAGCGATGAGCCAGTCCTATCTTTCGCAAATTGAAAGCGGCGCGCGTCCGCACCTGACAAATACAACGCGGCAATTGCTGGCGAAGTTCTTCAAGGTGCATCCGGGATACCTGGTGGATGATCCGGAGGGATATCACCCAGAGTTGTTGAGCGATGCGCGCACGCTGGAAGACAAGCTGGACCTGTGGCTGGTGAGCGGTGCGGAGCGGTTTCGGCGCGATCCGGCGTTGCGGCAGGCATTGCTCGCGCTGGCAAAACACGCGGATACGCGGCGCTGCCTGCTGCTGCTGGAAGCGGTGATTGAAACGCCGGGGCTGGTGGATCGGTTGCTGGAGGTGCTGCGTCCGGAGCGCACGGAGACTTTGCGGGGAATGGAGACGACGCCGAAGAAGCGATCCGGAAAGGAGGGGCGGAAATGACGTGGGAAGGTTTTTATCTGTTTTGCTTTGCCACGGGGCTGTGTCTTAGCGCGATTGCGTTTGTGGGCGGTTTGTCTCATTTTCACCTGGGCCATCTGCATTTTCATGCGCACGGTGGATACGGTCATGGGAGCGGGGCGCACGGCAATCCCAATTCCATCAGTCCGATCAATGGTTTTACGCTGGTGATCTTTCTCTGCTGGTTTGGTGGAGCCGGATACCTGCTGCAGCGCTACGGCGGATTTATGGTGCCGGTGGTATTGATGCTGTCGATGATTGCAGGCATTGCCGGAGCGACGGCGTTGTTCTGGTTTATGGCGCATGTGCTGGCTCCGCACGAGCATGCGATGACTGCGGAAGAGACGGCGACGATCGGCATGCTGGGCCGGGTAAGCGGAGCGATTCGCGATCACGGCACGGGAGAGATTCTGTTTTCGCAAAATGGCGTGCGGCGGTTTGCCGCTGCCCGCAGCGAGAACGGATTGCCGATTCCGCGCGATATAGAGGTGGTGGTGATGCGCTATGAGCAAGGCATTGCCTGGGTGCGACGCTGGGACGAAGTGGCCGGGGATTTGAAGTAAGTCCGCGGCGTTGCGTGAGGTTCTTACTTACAGGGTTTTCCCGATGGAAAGGATCGGGAGCGCTATGACGAACACGATCATCATTATTGTTGGATTGAGTTTATTGGCCATCATTATTCTTGCCGGGCTGCTGGCGAAGATGTTTCGCAAGGCCGGACCGAATGAGGCGCTGATTGTTTACGGATTTCGCGGGCCGCGCGTGATTAAGGGACACGGCACGGTGATTTTTCCGATGGTGGAGAACTGCCGCGAGCTTTCGCTGGAACTGATGTCGTTCGATGTGGCTCCGCAGCAGGACCTTTACACGAAGCAGGGCGTTGCGGTGACGGTGGAAGCGGTGGCGCAGATCAAGGTGCGCTCGGACCAGGAATCGATTCTTACTGCGGCGGAGCAGTTTTTAACCAAGACGCCTCCGCAACGCGAAGGGCTGATTCGGTTAGTAATGGAAGGCCATCTGCGCGGCATTATCGGCCAGTTGACGGTCGAGCAGATTGTGAAAGAGCCGGAGATGGTGGCGGATCGCATGCGCTCTACCTGCGCGGACGATATGAGCAAGATGGGCCTTGAAGTGGTTTCGTTCACGATCAAAGAAGTACGGGATAAGAATGAATACATCACGAATATGGGGCGCCCGGATATCGTGCGGATTCGCCGCGATGCGGATGTGGCGGCGGCAGAAGCAGAGCGCGATACGGCGATTCGCAGAGCGAACGCGCTGCGCGAGTCGGCGATTGCGAAGGCTGCCGCGGATCAGGATCGCGTGATAGCGGAGACGGCTTCGCTGGCGAAACAGGCGGAGGCGCAGAGAGACCTTGATATCCAGAAGGCACAGTTTGCGGAACAGAGCCGCAGGCAGCAGGCGCAGGCTGACAAGGCATATGAGCTGCAGACAAATGTGATGCAGCAGCAGGTCGTCGCAGAGCAGGTGAAGGTGCAGCAGGTAGAGAAAGAGCAGCAGATCAAGGTGCAGGAGGCGGAAATCCTGCGTCATGAGAAAGAGCTGATTGCGACGGTGTTGAAACAGTCGGAGATCGAGCGCCAGCGCATTGAAAATATTGCTGCGGCAGAGAAGGCGCGTCTGACAGTCGAAGCGGAAGGCCGCGCGTCTGCGATTCGCGCGCAGGGCGAGGCTGAAGCGGCAGTCATCTTTCAGAAGGGTGAGGCCGAGGCAAAAGCGATGAATGTGAAGGCTGAGGCTTACCAGGAATGGAACCAGGCGGCGGTGGTGGATCGCTTGATCAGCAATATGGCCGATGTTGTTCGCGCGATGTCGGAGCCATTGTCGAAGGTGGACAAGATTACGGTTGTCTCCACCGGGAACGATGGCGCGGCCGGCGTGAACAAGATTACCGGCGACATCACGAAAATTGCGGCGCAGGTACCTGCTTTGTTCGAAGCGCTTTCGGGAATGGACATACATGAGCTGATGAACAATGTGAAGGGCATGCGCGTGCGTCCGAATGGCGCAGCGACTGTAGATGGCAAATAACAGATGTAACAGGACGGAGCTTTGCGGCTCCGTCCACCAGCCTTTATAAGGAGGAAGACTATGGCACTCCTGGAACGCGTTGCAGCTTTGCTGCGGGCGAATGTGAATGACCTGATCGATAAAGCGGAAGATCCGGAAAAAATGCTGAAGCAGTTGGTGCTCGATATGGAGAATCAACTGCTGCAGGTGAAGACGCAAGTAGCGATTGCGATTGCGGATCAACATCTGCTGGAGAAGAAGAAGAAAGAACATGCCGATGCCGCCGAGGATTGGCATAAGAAAGCCGAGCTTGCGGTGAACAAGGGCAAGGATGATCTGGCGCGCGCCGCGCTGGAACGCGCTATTAGTCATGAGCAGATGGCGCAGGGCTTTGCGCAACAGAGCGAAGATCAGGCGCATGAGGCTGAGTCCTTGCGTTCAGCGTTGCGAAAGCTGGAGCAGAAACTGGCAGAGACGCGTGGCCGCTGCGAGATACTGATTGCGCAACATCGTCGAGCCCGCGTGGTTGGCAAGGCAAACCAGGCGCGACAGAGGGTTGAGGTTCAGCAGAAAGGAGTGAGTATGGATCGGCTGAAGCTTCGGGTTGCCGGAGCCGAAGCGGAGAATGCTGCGCATCATGAATTGATGGGCGGCGATTCTCTGGAAGATAAGTTCACTCTCCTGGAGCGTGAAGAAAAGATTGAAGGTCTATTGCGCGATATCAAAGAACGGCGCGGTAAGACGGCGTAGTTGTTATTCAAGATTGACCTGGCCATATTCGAGCAGCGTGACTAAGAGAACGCCTCCGGAGATGTTGCCGGATACGGCTGGGCCGAGCCAGAGAAAATAGTGCGATGCAGCGAGCCGGCCATGAAGCACAGCCGCCAAAATCTCGCCGCTGGTGGCGATGCAGTGCGCAAAATGGCCGATGCCGACGACGAAGGTCAGCGACCAGATGAGCATGACGGCGCCGGTGATGGAATGGCTGCCGCTGACAAGCCATGCGACCATGGCAATGATCCAGCCGCCGACAACGCCGCTCCAGAAAATATGGCCAACGGAAAAGCCTGCGGCTTTCACTCCGAGAGCAGAAAGGGTATCTACATATTCCGGTTGCAGAGCGCCGGTGCGCACGGCGAGCATGGCGAAAAGAAACGCGCCAACGACATTCGCCGCGAAAACCACGGTCCAGAGGCGCATGGTGTTCCAGAAGTGGCGGCGTTCGGTGAGCATAAGCGCTACGGGATACAGAGTGTTTTCAGTAAAGAGCTGTCCGCGTCCGAGGATGACAGCCATGAATCCCATGGGATAAAAGCACATGGCGATGAACTCAGCCATAGGGCTGTTGCCGAGTTGTGAACGAACAAGCGCGACGCTTAGACCCGTGAGGCCCATGGTGAGCCCGCCGACGATGCCGGATATCGCAAGCGCAAGATTAGTGCGGGACAATTCGCGCCGGGCGTTCTTTGAGACCTGTTGATATATCTCAGATGCTGTAGGCCGGTCGAGATCGCGCTGAACGGAGGCTGAGGCGTCGGATGCAGCCGGAAGCTTGATTTTAGGCAGCGGCATGATTCGTTTGGAAGCAGAAGCCAGCCAGGATGATGCCCGGCAGTTTTGCCTGATGGCATCCTATGTCTGTACCTTTGACTGGAGCCTATGAACGATTTTCATTCTTTCAATTTGCAAGCAGCCGCACGCGAGTCGATGCAAAAGCATGGTTTTCATCCTGATTTTCCAAAAGACGTAAAAGAAGAAGCGGCATTTCTTCAGGCGAGGGAGCCTACGGGAGCGCTTGATCTGAGCGCGGTGCTTTGGTCTTCCATCGATAATGATACGTCACGCGATTTAGACCAGATTGAATTTGCGCGAGAGAGGGAAAACGATGTTGTACGCGTGCAAATTGGGATCGCCGATGTTGATGCGTATGTATCTGCCGGGTCGGCGATAGACCGGTTTGCAGCGGAGCAGACAGCGACCATTTATACCGGCGTGCATAACTTCTCCATGCTGCCGGAAGAGCTGTCTACGGGCCTTACATCATTGCTGGAAGGCCAGGAGCGGTTGAGCTTGGTTTACGAATTTGATGTAGATGGAGAGGGCGCCGTAGTTGCCGGTAATATTTATCGAGCGAAGGTAGAGAACAAGGCTCAACTTGCGTATCCATCGGTCGGCGTATGGCTCGCATCGGGCGAGAATGCGCCGGCGAAGGTGGCTGCATCGAAGGAACTACAGCAGCAGCTTTTATTGCAGAATCGTGTGGCACAGGTTTTGCGTAAAGCGCGATATCGGCATGGAGCACTGAATCTGGAGACGATTGAGACTCATGCGCTTGTCGTGAACGGAGAGCCAGTAGATATCGATTTACAAAACCGCAGCTTGGCCAGCGATCTGATTGAGGATTTCATGATTGCTGCCAACGAGGTTGTAGCGAAGAGTCTGGAGGGCGCGGGGTTCTCGACGATCCGTCGTGTGGTGAAGACGCCGAAGCGCTGGGATCGTATTGTGGAGGTAGCAGCTCAGCTTGGTACAAAGCTGCCATCGGCGCCTGATTCGAAAGCTCTGCACGATTTTCTTTGTGAGCGGCGCAAGGCGGCTCCGGATCACTTCCCTGACCTGTCACTCTCGATTGTGAAGCTGCTTGGATCGGGCGAATATGTATTAGAAAGAGCGGGTGCAACGAGTGAAGGCCACTTTGGTCTCGCCGTGCAGGACTATACGCATTCGACTGCACCGAACCGTCGGTATGCGGATTTAATCACGCAGCGATTGCTGAAAGCGATGTTCGAGAAGAAGAAGCCGCCTTATTCCGATGATGCGTTGGCGGCGATTGCCCAGCAATGCACGCGGCAGGAAGATGCGGCGCGCAAAGTAGAGCGCGAGATGAGGAAACGCATTGCGGCGGTGGTGATGCGGAATCGCATTGGGCAAACATTCCCTGCAATCGTGACGGGAGTGAATGAGCATGGTTCATTTGTACGGACAACGAAGCCGCCGGTAGAAGGCATGCTGGTGCGCGGACAGAAGGGCGTGGATGTGGGTGACAAGATCAATGTGACGCTTGTGCATACCGATCCTGCACGCGGCTTTATCGACTTTGCCAGGAGTTGAAACCTGACACCTATGCGTCCCCACCTCGGCACGCTCGTCGACGATTTTCGCCGGCTGGGAAAAGCTACGGCTATTGTTTTGTACCGTGGTAATCGGCGCACGGTTACAAGCTATGGCGAGCTTGCGTCGATGGCGGAGCGCTTTGCCGCGGAGTTGGTGCGGCGCGGGATCGGCACCGGCGAGCGCGTACTGTTGTGGGGGCAAAACAGCGCGGAATGGATAGGCGTTTTCTTCGGCTGCGTGCTGCACGGCGTGTTGATCGTTCCGCTGGATGCGGGTGGAGGCGTCGAATTTGCTCGACGCGTGGCATCGGAGACCAGCCCGAAGCTGATCGTCGGAGACCATGGGCTGATTCGCGCTCTTGCGGCGAGCGCTCCTCATTTTGTGCTTGATACGGTTACAAATCTCCCGCAAGCGAAGACGACAGCGCATGTTCCGGATTTAAGCCTGGACATGCCACTGCAGATTCTGTTTACTTCCGGAACCACCTCGGAGCCAAAGGGAGTGGTGCATACGCATCGCAATGTTTTGGCCAGCGTGGCTCCGATTGAGCAGGAGATTCAGAAATATTCAAAATATGAGCGCTTCGTGCATCCGCTGCGTTTTCTGCATACGCTTCCGTTGAGTCACGTATTTGGACAGTTCATGGGATTGTGGCTTCCAGCGCTGTTGGGAGCTGAGGTTCATTTTGAATCGCGTCTGCAAGCTCCTCGGTTGGCGGAGCTGATTCGGCGCGAACGCATATCGGTATTAGCGGCTGTGCCTCGCGTGTTGGATTTGATGCGGAGCTACCTGCTGGGACTTTATGCTCAGTTACCGCAAGAGATACAGGCGGCGCAGGGAGAGTCAGTCTGGAAGCGATGGTGGCGATTCCGAAAGATTCATCGGCTGCTTGGGCTCAAGTTCTGGGCTTTTGTTTGCGGGGGAGCTTCGCTGCCGGCAGAACTTGAGAGCTTCTGGAATACGCTGGGATTTGCGTTGATCCAGGGCTATGGCATGACGGAAACAACAGCGCTGATTACGCTGAATCATCCGTTCAAAATTGGTAAGGGCACAATCGGCAAAGCGCTACCCGGGCGGGAAGTCCGTATCAGCGATGAGGGCGAGATTCTGGTGCGCGGCGATATGGTTTCGACGGCGACGTGGCAGCAGGGACGCATGCAGCGATCTGCAGACTCGTGGCTGGCGACGGGAGATCTGGCGTGCAGCGATGAGCAGGGACAACTGCAATTCCTGGGACGCAAGAGCCAGGTGATTGTCACGCCTTCAGGATTGAATATTCATCCGGAAGACGTGGAGGCGGTACTGCAACGGCAAGCAGGGGTGCGCGCGGCTGTTGTGGTTCCAGGACAGACGGCAAGCGGCACGGAAGCGATGGCGGTGTTGTTGTTCCAGGGGGCACGGGAGGAAGCGGCACAAGCGATACGGCAGGCGAATGCTGAACTCGCAGAGTATCAGCGGGTGCGCTATTGGAAGCTGTGGCCGGAACTGGACTTTCCACGGACATCTACGGGGAAGATTCAGCGAGGCAAAGTAGCGCAATGGATGAGCGCACATGCGCTGTCGGATACCAGCGCCAGCGCGAGTGGAGATGCCGTTGTCCAACTGATTGCGCAGATTGCACGGAGCGCGCCTGACGATACTTCGGATAATGCGAGACTGGACGAGGATTTTCATCTGGACAGTTTGGGACGAGTACAACTGCAAAGCGAGATTGAACAGCGCATGGGCATAATGCTTGATGAGGTCGCGCTGGCACGTATAAAGACACTCGGCGAATTGAGGCAGGCACTAGGCATTGGTGCGATTTCGATTAAGGAAGCCGGCGCAAGTGCGGCTTCGATAAAGCCAACAGCATCGACTAAGACGGTGTATCCACAGTGGCCCTGGGTGCTGCCGATTCATGCGACTCGCATTTTGTTTCTGGAATGCGTAATGCGTCCTTTAGTCCGGTTATTGGCTAGTCCAAGAGTTGAGCGGGTGGCGCCGTTGCAGGCTGAATTGCCGGTGCTGATTATTGCCAATCATGTGACGGCTTATGATGGCGCGCTGGTGTTATATGCGCTCCCACCAAAGATACGGCGGCACGTGGCGATTGCGATGGCAGCGGACATGCTTGACGATTATCGGCACGCACGCGGCCAGGGAAACCGGATTCTGAATTTATTAGCACCGCTGGCGTATTGGCTGATTACTGCATTGTTCAATGTGTTTCCATTGCCGCGCAGCGCGGGCTTCCGCGCAAGTTTTGCGCACATGGGTAAGGCGCTGGATCGCGGATATAGCATTCTGATTTTTCCCGAGGGGCATCGTTCGAGCCGCGGCCTCCAGCATTTTCGATCAGGGATTGGGTTGCTGGTGCAGGAATCGGAAGCAACGGTGCTGCCGGTTGCTCTGCGCGGCTTGAGCGAATTGAAGCAAAGCAGAGCGCGATGGTTTCGGTCAGGCCGCCTATCGATTCGTATAGGAGAACTGATGCGAATCGATAAAAGCTTATCGGCTGAAGAAATCACGGCGCTGCTGGAGAATAAACTGCGAGCGATGTTGCAGTAGGTGCATTGTTATCTGGGCGTTTTGCTCAGCACGATTTCAATACCGCCGGTGAAGCTTCTTCCAGGCATGGGCACGTCTTCGATTTCCTGATAGCCGGTGTTACTCAGATTGGACATTTGCAGGTAGGGGCGAATGATGCCGTGTTCACGCGCGATGGCTGCGTTCCATACCGGATATGCGTCTTGCTCGTAGCGCTGTGTCATGCCGACGCGATTGTGGAGGATGCAGCCGCGGATGGGTTGCGCGGTCCATTCGAAGTAGGCATTGTTGACCGGGTAGTTGAAGACATATTCGGATTGAAGGCCGTGCAATGCCTGTTGCGCTCCGGATAAAAATGTCCATCCAAGTTTGATTTGCTGACGGTTTGACGGCTGCCACGTCCACGCGCTCTCTACCCCTGCATAGCGCACCTGGGTGAGATTGTCGGCTTGCCATGGGCTGTTCTGGTTGGGGCGCACGTAGTCAATCGTGTCATGCTGGCGGGAGTAGAAGCCGGTGACGGACAGATAAGAATTTTTTCCTGCGAACCAGTCTGCGCCGGCCTCGTAGTTCCATGCCGATTCCGGCTTGAGATTGGGATTGCCGACGGTGGAAGGGTCGCTGTAGTAAAGGTCCGTGTATGTAGGCAGGCGGAAGCCATATCCGAGCGCGGCGCGCAGTTTGACGCTGCTGCCGAGCCAGTAGCTGACGGCGAGGGTAGGGCTTGTGGCGTGATATCCGCCGCTGATGATTTCCTGGCGCAGGCCTGCGGTGAGGGAGATGTTTTTCCATTGCAGGTCTGCATCAAGATAACCCGCTCCCCAGTTGCGGGCGTGCCTGCCGAGATTGTTGCTATCGATGGAATCGCCATCGCCTTCAAGTCCATAAAAGAGCGAGCTTTTTGTGCCGAGGTGTTCGATGCGCCGCAGAGAGCCTTGCCAGCTTTGATCGATGTGCTGGTTTGTGTAGAAGGAGGGATTATCGCGAAGTAGGACAAAGATGTCAGTATGGCGGCGATAACCGAAGGCGGCGCTGGTTTTTGCGCCCAGTTCCTGGCGCATGGTGGCGAGCCAGCCTTTTGTATGCTCCCATGAATTGAAGTTGCCGTAGAACTGGTCGGCACCGAAGGCGCGGTCACTACCGGCGAGGAGAATATCGCTCTCGCCAAGGATGGTCTTCCAGCGGGTTTCAGAGCCGGCATTTTCGTTGCGGTAGTCGCGGTCGGGCATGAAGCCGGTGGAAAAATTGCGCTCGCCGGAAAGAAGCTCCGACCATTTTTTATTGGCGATGGTTGCAGTTGCCGCCTGCTCATTTTCTCCGAAGCTGCCGACTCCGCTGCGAAGGCGAAGCGATGTTGCTTGCGGCGCAGCGGTAATGAAATCGATGACCCCGCCCATGGCGTCCGATCCGTAGAGGGTAGAGCCGGAGCCATGCAGGATTTCGATGTTGCTCATGGCATCCATGGGGACAGGCAAATCGAGATTGTGGTGCGCGGCCTGGGCGTCGTTCACACGAAAGCCGTTGATGAGGACGAGTGTCTGCGCGAAGGAGGAGCCGCGGATGGAGATATCGGCCTGCGCCCCACCGGCGCCGCGCTGCTCTATGTATGTCGATGGATCGGTGCGGAGACGATCTTCAATCGTTGAGAAGGCGCGTGGATGCTGCTGTGTGTCCATGATGACTACGGAACGGTTTGAATCGCCGAGCGTGACCGGCTCAGGAGCACCGATGACAACAACTGTCGTTTTAGCGGGAGCGTCTGCCTGGGATGGCTGCTGCGCAAAGAGGGAAGGGAAGCATGCCAATGCGAACAGCAGAAGCCGGAAAGTTTTCATGGAGCCATCATCGAGTGAAGCGGCTGTGATCGCAATGTTAATTCTGCCATGAACTGGATAGTTCAGATTATGAACTACCCGAGATACACTTTATGCATGCGCATCGAGGCTTTTTTGGACGAGTCACCGCTTTTTGAGATTTATCGTGTTTCCCGCAGGCTGGATACAGAACTGCAGCGGATTCTGGGGCCGGACGCAGTATCGTTTTTTGAAGCGCTGGTGCTGGTTTCGATCCTATTTGAAGAACCGCGCACGGTGAAGCCATCGCGGCTGGCAGAAACATTTTCCACCGGACGCGGCAATATCAGCAATTGCATTTCTGCACTGGAAGCGCGAGGGCTGGTGAAGCGGCGCATTGATCCGGAGGATGGACGGAGCATTCAGCTGGTGTTGAAGCCGCAAGGGCGTAAATACGCGATGCAGGCCATCCGCTCTTTGGATCAGTTGCAGAAGCAGTTTGAAAAGAAGATCGGTATGGCCCAATTAAGGTCTGCGCTACATGCCGTGCGCCAGGTAGAACAGATTTGCGGCGCGGCAAATTCCTGATTTTCGTTTTATGAGGATACATGACAGTCGATATTCATCATCTCGAATTGCTGATGCTCCTCCTGCTGCTATTTGTGGTGGGCCTCGCAGTGCTGGCAAGACGCATTGGGCAGCCGTATCCCATTGTCTTTGTGTTGGGCGGGCTGGTGCTCAGTTTTCTGCCGCCTGTGCCGGATGTTGTTCTGCATCCTGATTTTGTTTTCCTGGTTGTGCTGCCTCCGTTGCTGTTTGCGGCGGCACATAATTCTTCGTGGCGCGATTTACGCGAGAATGCAGTCGGTATCCTGTCTCTTGCATTTGGACTGGTCGCTTTTACCGTAGTAGGTGTTGGGTTTGCCGCGCATTTTTTCTTTTCGCAGCTTACGATGCAAACGGGTTTGGTATTGGGCGCGGTTGTTTCCACAACGGATGCGCTGGCTGCCACCAGCATAGCCAAAAAGCTGGGGATTCCAAGACGAATTGTGGACATTCTGGAGGGAGAGAGCCTGATCAATGACGCCAGCGGCCTGCTGGCGCTGGGCTTTACCGTCGATATCATTCTCGATGGACATGCGCCTACCTTTTACGTTGCCGTGGGTAAGTTGCTTTATTTAATCGTAGGTGGCCTGATGATCGGCCTTGCGCTCGCATGGCTGCACTCCAAATTGATTCTGCGTATTGAGGCGGCCCAGATTGAGTTGACGATGACATTGATGACGCCTTATGTGGTCTATTTACTGGCAGAGCGGATGCATACCTCGGGGGTGATCGCAACAGTGGCGTGCGGGCTTTATCTTGGACACCATAGAACAGAGCTGCTGTCGCTGGGCGCGCGGCTTGAATCGCCCGGAGTTTGGAATACTGTGGACTTTATTTTGAACGGTGTTGTTTTTCTGCTGCTGGGCATGCAGATATCGTTCGTGCTGAACGGTATTGAAAAGCTGGGCACCGGGCAACTGATCGCCGGCGGCGTGATGCTGAGCCTCATTGTAATTGCATTGCGGTTTCTCTGGGTGTATCCGGCGGCGTGGGGCGGGCAAAAGCTGCGGCAGCTTCTCACACAGAAGGCCCAAGCGCCTGTAGACAAGCGATATCTTTTTGCTGTGGGCTGGGGCGGCATGCGCGGAGTTATCGCTCTGGCTGCCGCTGTTTCACTTCCGGAAGCCTTGCGTAATGGGGAGCCGTTCCCGGCACGCAACATCATTATATTTTTTACATTCTGCGTCATTCTGGTGACCCTGGTGATTCAAGGGCTTACGTTTCCGTTTGTGATTCGCCGGCTGGGGCTTGCTCGCGAAGGTGACGAAAATATCGAGGGGCAGAAGGCACTTAAGAAAATGCTTATGGAAGCAATACAGTATATACAAGCAGAAAAAAATAAATTCCCCGATGACCGTGAGCTGTACGATGCGGTCGAGCGTGCTTATCGAAGACGGTTGGCAATAGTGAAAAATCCACAAGGAAGCGTGAAAGAAGATCTTTCCTTACAGGCACATCGCTATCTGGAAATTGCCCGAGCGGCGAGGAATGTAGAGCGGCACGCGGCATCGAAATTGCTGGCCGCCAACCAGATCAACGATCTGGTTTACCAACAATTGATCCTGGATATTGATTTGCAGGATGCGCGCGGGAATGTGGCACGTTGAGCATCGTATTGATATTAGGGAAGATTAACCATTTTTGCACAGGATGCCCATCATCTTGGGTTGACTTCAAAGAAAAACACAGGATATAGTCGTTTTACTTTGCGGTGCCCGACGACCGATCGTCAGGCTGAAAAGGGAATTCCGGTGAAAGTCCGGAGCTGCCCCGCAGCGGTAAGCAGGAACGAAAGTCTCACAAGTTGCACTGGTTCTCCCAAGGAGCTGGGAAGCTGAGACAAGTAGGAAATGAGCCTGCAAGCCCGAAGACCTGCCGCAGAGAAACACTCATGCGCCTCCGAGGGGAGTGCCGGGTGATGATGGTTTTGCCGCGTCATTTCCTTTCACTTTTCTCGCAGACGGAAAGGTATATCCGTGTCCGAACTGCAGACTACGCTTGCCGATGTCGCTCCTGATTTTCCTCTCCCCGAACCGGTTCCGCAGATGCAGGTGCGAAAGCGCAATGGATCATTTGAGCCTGTCGATGTAAACAAGATTGTGCGCGCGGTGCAGCGGTGCTGTTCCGGGCTTTCGCACGTGGACCCGATGCGCGTGGCCAGCCGAACGATTGGCGGTTTGTATAACGGCGCTACCACACGCGAGCTGGATTCGATTTCGATTCAAACAGCGGCTTCGTTAATAGCAGAAGAGCCGGAGTATTCAAAGCTGGCTGCGCGGCTGTTGTTGGCAACGATTGTGAAGGAAGTTGCCGGGCAAAATATTTATTCGTTTTCGCAGTCGATCGAACTGGGGCACCAGGAGTCCCTGATTGGCCGAGCAACCGCGTCGTTCGTGAGCGAAAATGCGCGCAAGCTGAACAATGCGATTCATGAAGATTTCTCTGATCGCTTTGAATATTTCGGACTGCGCACAGTGTATGACCGCTATCTGTTACGGCATCCGATTACCCGCAAGGTCATCGAGACGCCTCAGTATTTTTTCCTGCGTGTTTCCTGCGGGTTGGCATTGTCAGTGCAGGAGGCAATTGATTTTTATCGCTTGCTGGCTGCGCACGATTACATGCCCAGCTCGCCGACGCTTTTCAACTCGGGCACGCGGCATGCGCAGATGTCTTCCTGCTATCTGATAGATTCACCGAAAGATTCGCTAGAGTCGATCTACGACACATACAAGCAGGTAGCGTTGCTATCGAAGTTTTCCGGCGGCATTGGGCTGGCGTTTCATCGCGTGCGCTCAGAGGGCTCGCTGATTCGCGCGACGAATGGCCTATCGAACGGCATTGTGCCGTGGCTGCATACTCTGGATGCTTCGGTAGCCGCGGTAAATCAAGGCGGCAAGCGCAAAGGCGCGTGCTGCGTGTATCTGGAGCCGTGGCATGCCGATGTGGAGCAATTTCTTGAGCTTCGCGATAATACCGGCGATCAGGCTCGGCGCACCTACAATCTGAATCTGGCGAATTGGATTCCAGATCTTTTTATGCAGCGTGTGGATGCGGATGGCATGTGGTCCCTCTTTGATCCTAAAGTGGTGCCGCACCTGACCGATCTTTACGGCGAAGACTTTGCTAAGGCATATGAGGCCGCGGAAGCAGAGAAGCTGTATACGAAGCAGATGAAAGCGCGCGATCTGTACGCGCGCATGATGCGCACCCTTGCCGAGACAGGTAACGGATGGATGACCTTCAAGGACACCACGAACCTGAAGTGC
Source organism: Alloacidobacterium sp. (assembly GCA_035547425.1). Lineage (GTDB taxonomy): Bacteria > Acidobacteriota > Terriglobia > Terriglobales > Acidobacteriaceae > Alloacidobacterium. The sequence goes on from DASZUU010000026.1 coordinate 80,870, forward strand.
AATCAGACGGGCGCGCCTGGCAATGTGGTGCATCTCTCCAACTTGTGCACTGAAATCACCGAGGTCACGTCTTCCGCAGAGACGGCGGTTTGCAATCTTGGATCGGTAAATCTCGCGCGGCATGTCACCAATGGCAAGTTTGATTTCGCCAAGCTGGCGCGTACTGTGAGCACGGCGGTGCCGATGCTCGATCGCGTGATCGACATCAACTACTACCCTGTGGAGCAGGCGGCTTCGGCGAACAATCGCTGGCGCCCGGTTGGCCTGGGACTAATGGGGCTGCAAGATGTTTTCTTCCAGCTGGAAATGGCGTTTGATTCCCCGGAGGCGCGTGCGCTCTCTACTCAGATTCAGGAAGAAATTTACTACCACGCGCTCAGCGCGTCATGTGATCTTGCAGAGAAGCATGGTCCGCATGCGGCGTTTGCCGACACGCGAGCTGCCAAGGGCGAACTGCAGTTCGATTTGTGGAAGGTGACTCCCACAGATACAGCGCGCTGGGATGCGTTGAAAGAGCGTATTGCCAAGCATGGCCTGCGGAATTCTCTGCTGATTGCGATTGCGCCTACGGCGACAATTGCTTCGATTGTAGGCTGCTATGAATGCATTGAGCCGCAGATATCGAATCTCTTCAAGCGCGAAACTCTTTCCGGCGAGTTTATGCAGATTAACCGCTATCTGGTAGATGAGCTGAAGCGCCTCGGCCTTTGGAATGAAGAGATGCGCGCGCGCATCAAGCTGGCTGAAGGCTCCGTGCAGTCCATCGAAGAGCTGCCCGAAACAACTCGCAAAATCTATCGCACCGTTTGGGAACTGCCCATGCGCGCCATCATCGACATGGCTGCTGATCGCGGCGCATGGATCGATCAGAGCCAGTCGTTGAATTTATTTGCGGAGTCGCCCAATATTGGCCGCCTCAGCTCCATGTACATGTATGCGTGGAAGAGCGGCGTTAAGACGACCTACTATTTGCGCTCGCGCCCGGCAACGCGCATCGCCAAGACGACCGTGGTGCAGAGCATGTCTGCCGTCGCCTGCTCGCTCGATAACCCGGAAAGCTGCGAAGCCTGCCAGTAAATAAGGAGAATCTCCATGTCTGAATCATCTGTAAAAGTGCCTGACTCGATTCTCGACCCAGGCTTGTGCCTTACGCTGAGGCCCATGCGGTATCCCGTCTTTTTTGAAATGTTCAAGGACGGCATCCGCAACACCTGGACGGTCGAAGAAGTTGATTTTCAGACCGATCTTGTCGATCTGCGCTCGCGCCTCACTCCTGCGGAAACGCACCTGATCCAGCGCCTCGTTGCCTTTTTCGCAACCGGCGATTCGATCGTGTCGAACAACCTGGTGCTCAATCTTTACAAGCACATCAATTCGCCGGAAGCGCGTCTCTATCTTTCGCGCCAGCTTTTTGAAGAAGCGGTGCACGTGCAGTTTTATCTCACGCTGCTCGACAATTACATTCCTGATCCCGCAGCGCGCGCTGAAGCATTTGCCGCGGTGGAGAATATTCCTTCTATCGCCAAGAAGGCGCAGTTCTGCATGCGCTGGATGGATTCAATCCAGCAATTGAATGAACTGGAGACAAAAGAGCACCGCAGGCAATTTCTGCTCAACCTGATCTGCTTTGCCGGATGCATTGAAGGACTCTTCTTTTTCGCGGCCTTTGCCTATGTTTATTTCCTGCGTTCGCGCGGCTTGCTGCACGGCCTGGCAGCGGGCACGAACTGGGTCTTTCGCGATGAGAGCTGCCATCTGGAATTCGCATTTGAAGTTGTCAACACTGTGCGCGGTCAGCATCCCGATCTCTTCGACGCAGAAATGGAGCTGCAGGTCATCGCGATGTTGTCCGAAGCCGTAGATTGCGAAGTTCAGTTCGCGGAAGATCTGCTTTCCGGCGGAGTGGCGGGCTTATCATTGCGGGATATGCGCGAATACTTGCAGTATGTTGCGGATTCGCGCCTGCAGCGGCTCGGCATCAAGCCGGTATTCGGCTCGAAGAATCCGTTTCCATTCATGGAGTTGCAAGATGTGCAGGAGTTGACGAACTTCTTCGAGCGGCGGGTTTCTGCATACCAGGTGGCAGTTGAAGGAGAAGTTGTCTTTCACGAAGATTTCTAACGGCAACCCGCCAATGATTCCTGACCTCCAACTAAATTGGAGGTGCGATGATGGTAGCGATCCTGGGGATTATTGGCGGAATCATTCTGCTCTGCATTATTGCTGCAATCTGGCTTTCCGGCTCCATGACAACGCGACAATTCAACTTCCGCGGAAGAAAAAAGACGGAGCTTCATGAGCCTCATCCACGAGCCACGGGGCTGAATTGAAGATCGTCCTCTTTCATAAATTCGCGTAAAGCGTTACAGTAGCCGTCATACTCTATATGACGGCTACAACGGTAACAAACCCTTCTGTTGCGGGTGCGAAAACACGTCTCATTTCTCTCGATGTGCTCCGCGGCATCACGATTGCCTTCATGATCCTGGTCAATAACAATGGCAGCGAGAGCGCCTATTGGCCTTTGAAACATTCTGCCTGGAATGGATGGACACCGACGGATCTCGTCTTTCCCACCTTTCTTTTTGTCGCTGGTGTTTCGCTGGTCTTTTCATTTGAATCGAGATTGGCAAGGGGCGTATCCAAAACTTCATTGTTTCTGCACGCGCTGCGACGCTCAGTGATTCTGTTTCTGCTGGGATTGGTGGTGAACGGGTTTCCATTTTTCCATTGGCCTACGCTGCGTATCTATGGCGTCCTGCAACGATTTGCCGTCTGCTTACTGATTGCGAGCGTGCTCTACCTTTGGAGTCGCGGGAAAAAAGTAGGAACGATTGTCAGCGTTACCGTGGCGGCTCTCATTGGCTATTGGATTATTATGCGTTGGGTTCCGGTTCCAGGATACGGTTTGCCGACTAGGGATATTCCATTGCTGGATAAGGATGCGAATTGGGTTGCGTATATCGACCGGCATATTTTCCCGGGAAGATTGTATGAAGGCACGCGCGATCCGGAGGGCTTGTTAAGCGATCTGCCGGCCTTGGGAACAGCGTTGCTGGGCATGCTGACAGGCATGTGGCTGCGCGCAAAGAAGAGCGATCAGGCAAAGTTTATCGGCCTGTTTGCCGCTGCTATAGCGTGTCTGTTGCTTGGTAAGATATGGGGCCACTGGTTTCCGATCAACAAGAAACTATGGACGAGCTCGTATGTATTTTTTGCTGCCGGATGCTCATTGCTCGGGCTTTCGATTTGCTATTGGCTGATCGAGATCAAGAAATGGAAGCGCGGCTGGACCTTCCCCTGGCTTGTATTCGGATCGAATGCGATTGCGCTTTACGTGTTTTCTGAACTGCTGCCTTCGCTCTTCGGGCATGTGCATGTAGGAACCAGGACACTGGGGCAATTTATCTATGCGCATGTGTTTGCGCATATACCGGATCCGGCATTGGCTTCGCTGGGATGGTCATTGGCTTTTGTTGCAGTCTGCTTTATTCCTGGCTTGATTCTTTACAAGAAGAAAATCTTTATCAAGATCTAACTTTTTTCAGTGAGCATCGAGCGGCAGTGACGCGCAATCTGCCGCTCTTCTTCGCTTGCAATAATCCGAATATCGACGCGGCTTGTATTGCTTGAAATGCGCTGGGCGGCGTGCCGATTGCGGGCCGAATCCAGAATGGCGTCCAGAAAGTTGAGCCTGCTGCAAATATTGTCGCGCACCTGGAAACTGTGCTCGCCAATTCCGCCTGCAAATACAATCAGGTCGAGGCCTCCGAGAACTGCCGCATAGGATCCGATGGTTTTCGCAATCGAGCGACAGAAGATTTCGATAGCTAGTTGCGCGCCTGCATCGCCGTTATCGGCGTTAGCGCTCAGGGTGCGCATGTCGTTTGTGCCGCCCAGAGCAACCAGTCCTGACTCGTGGTTGAGCAGGTATTCGAGCGTATCCGCGTCGATCGATTGATTGCGCATAAGAAACAGGGAGACGCCGGGGTCGAGATCGCCGGTGCGTGTTCCCATGGGGACACCGCCGGTGGGGGTTAGTCCCATGCTGGTATCGACAGATTTGCCATTGGCGATAGCGACGATGCTGGCGCCGCTGCCGAGATGAGCTACGACAACTTTTGAGGGTAGGCCTCTGCCTAAAGCGTGCAGGATTGAGGCATACGACAGGCCATGAAATCCATACCGCCGGATGCCCTGGGCGTAATACTTTTCAGGAATGGCAAAACGATACGCAGCTTCGGGCATGGTCTGGTGGAAGGCAGTATCGAAGCATGCAAACTGCGGTATTCCAGGAAAAAGTCCTTCGGTGTGGCGGACGAGATCGATGGCCGGAGGAATGTGCAGGGGAGCAAAGTGCACTGCTCGATTGAGGGTATCGAGCACTTGGTCGTTGATCCGGCAATGTGCCACCAGGTGCGGGCCGCCGTGCACGATACGATGCCCGATCGCAACGGGCGTCTCAAAGTTGAGGGCGGAAAGTTTTTTTGTGATTTGGGTGAGCGCTTCTTTTTGCGAAGCAAACGGATGCTGCTCAGAGAGCAGGACCTTCTGGTCGCGGTCAAAAAAATCAAGCTTGCTGCCTTTACTGCCGATGGCATCGGCATTGCCCCGAACGACAGCCTGTTCATCTCCGCCCTGTTCGGTGAACAAGCCGAACTTCAGCGAAGATGAGCCGCTATTGATGGCCAGGATGAGGCTCATGCGTTGTCGCCGCCCGTGTCCTGGCTGGTAGCTCCTTTACTGCTCCCGGACCAGCTCCAATTCCGCACCTCAGGCAAGTCTTCGCCGTATTCTGAGACATAGAGCTTGTGCTTCTGGCGCATCTCGTAGAATTTCTGGATTGCGGCATCCGTGAGCTGCCGCAGCCGGGGCACACGCCGCACGGCATCGAGTGCAAGCGTGAAGCGGTCCATATCATTGAGTACGCACATATCGAAAGGCGTTGTGGTTGTGCCCTCTTCCTTGTAACCGCGCACGTGAATGTTGTCGTGATTTGTCCTGCGGTACGTCAGCCGATGAATCAGAGTCGGATAACCATGGAAGGCGAAAATAACCGGCTTGTCCTTGGTAAACATGCGATCAAAATCTTCATCTGGCAGCCCGTGGGGATGTTCGGAGATAGGCTGCAGCGTCATCAGATCGACGACATTGACTACGCGAATTTTCAGGTCAGGAATGTGCTTGCGCAGCAGGGAAACTGCAGCCAGCGTTTCAAGCGTTGGCACATCGCCGGCGCATGCCATGACGACATCGGGATCGCTGCCGCTATCATTGCCGGCCCACTCCCAAATGCCAATGCCCGCAGTGCAATGACGCACCGCCTCTTCCATTGTGAGCCAAACAGGCGCAGGCTGTTTACCGGCAATGATGAGGTTTACATAATGGCGGCTGCGCAGGCAGTGGCTGCCTACGGAAAGCAGCGTATTGGCATCGGGAGGCAAATAGATGCGGACAATATCCGATTTCTTGTTGGCAACGTGATCGATGAAGCCGGGGTCCTGATGCGTAAAGCCATTGTGGTCCTGTCGCCACACATGCGACGACAGCAGATAGTTGAGCGATGCAATCGGCTTGCGCCAGGTTAGTCCATTTGTGACCTTCAACCACTTCGCATGCTGATTAAACATGGAATCCACAATGTGGATGAAAGCTTCATAGGAAGAGAAAAACCCGTGGCGACCGGTCAACAGATAACCTTCCAGCCATCCCTGGCACATGTGCTCGCTTAGGACTTCCATCACACGTCCATCCGGCTCGAGGTTTTCATCGACAGGAAGTGTTTCGGCGATCCAGCGCTTCTCCGATGCGTCATACACAGCATCCAGACGATTCGAAGCAGTTTCATCGGGGCCGAATATCCGGAAGTTCCTGTTCTTTAAATTGGCCTTCATCACGTCGCGCAGAAAATACCCCAGCACGCGCGTTGCTTCCGCCTCCACGCCGCCGGGCTCCTGAATCTTTACCTCGTAATTTTGAAAATCCGGCAGTTCCAGCGGTTGCATCAGCAATCCGCCGTTCGCATGCGGATTCATCCCCATGCGCAGCCGTCCTTTCGGCGCGATCTCGGCATACTCATCGCGGAAGCGCCCATCCTTATCGAACAGCTCCTGCGGCTTGTAGCTGGACATCCAGTCCTGCAGCAGCTTCAAATGCTCCGGGTTGCCATGCACGGTCGCAAACGGAACCTGGTGCGCTCGCCAGGTTCCCTCTACCGGCTTTCCGTCCACTTCTTTAGGCCCGGTCCATCCCTTCGGTGTGCGCATTACGATCATTGGCCATGCCGGGCGCGTCGCATCGTTGTTGTCGCGCGCGTGCTTCTGGATAGCCTTGATCTCCGCATAAACCTTATCCAGTAGGGCAGCCATTTCCTGATGCATGATTGCTGGGTCACTGCCCTCAATGAAGTAAGGATTGTAGCCGTAGCCGCGCATGAGCGCTTCCAGTTCGCTTTGCGGAATGCGCGCCAGTACTGTTGGATTTGCGATTTTGTAGCCGTTCAGGTGCAGGATCGGCAACACTGCTCCATCGGTGATGGGATTGAGGAATTTGTTCGAGTGCCAGCTGGTTGCGCATGGTCCGGTTTCCGATTCGCCGTCACCGACAATGCAGGCCACTAACAGGTCCGGATTGTCGAGCGCAGCACCGTAAGCATGCAGCAGCGAGTAGCCAAGCTCTCCCCCTTCATGGATCGAGCCGGGTGTCTCAGGCGCAACGTGGCTGGGTATGCCATAAGGCCAGGAGAATTGGCGGAAGAGACGCTTGATGCCGTCGCGATTTTGCTCAATGTGCGGGTAAATTTCGGTATACGAGCCTTCAAGATATGTATTGGCGACAAGTCCCGGGCCACCGTGCCCGGGACCGATGATGTAGATCATGTCGATGTTGTTCTTCGCGATGATCCGGTTGAGATGCACATAGATGAAGTTCAGGCCCGGGGTGGTTCCCCAGTGTCCCAGCAGACGCGGCTTAATGTCTTCCATCACCAGGGGGCGCTCGAGGAGTGGATTGTCCTTGAGATAAATCTGCCCTACGGACAGGTAGTTAGCTGCCCGCCAGTAAGCATGCATCTTGTTCAGGAGTTCGGGCGAAAGGACTTCAGTCACGGTGCATCCTCCTCATGGAGTTGAGTCGATGTACAACGGATGGTCAAAAGCCGACCCGCAGAGAAACTTTCAAGCCGTACCTGTCAACATACGATGAGTCGCTAAAAACCGCAAACAGACGAGAGGATTACAGGATATTTTTCATGGGATTGTTACAGTTGGTGTTTTCTATTTGGATATGACAAATACGCTGCTCAAGTATGGCCATTGCGATGCCTGCAGCTGACGAAGCTCGCCTGAAGAAGTGCAACGGTGCAAAATAGACTTATGTCGAAGGAGTTGTTCGCCGGAATTCTCTCTGAGATACGCGCATTTGCGGTCGCCGCCAACAATCTCGTTGATCTGCAGGATTTTATTGTTGAGGTAATCTCCTCGCATCTGCCGTATTACAACTGGACGGGCTTCTACATGCTCGATCCGGAAAATTCGGAAACGCTCGTGCTCGGCTCATTTCGCGGCGCGCCGACGGAGCACGTTCGGATTCCCGTGAACCAGGGAATATGCGGCGCAGCAGTCGCGCAGAATGCTACCGTAATTGTGGATGATGTCAACGCCGATCCACGCTATCTCGCCTGTTCGCTGGAAACGAAATCGGAGATCGTCGTACCGATTCGGGTAAACGGAAATGTTGTAGGCGAGATCGATATAGACAGCCACAACCCAGCCGCTTTTTCACAACAGGATAAGGATTTTCTGGAGCAATGCGCCCATGCGGTCGGCGCTTTTATCGAGCGCGGCCAATTGGCACAATCAGCAATGTGACTGCAAGGAGAAGAACCGGCGTGAAGTCTGCGGTTGCTATTCGGCACGTTCATTTCGAGGGTCTTGGATCGCTCGCGTTCGTTCTAATGGAGCTTGGATACAACATCACCTATTTAGATGTCGGCAAAGATGATTTCTCCTCTCTCAATGTTCTCGAGCCTGATTTACTTGTAATGTTGGGCGCGCCCGTTGGCGTATATGAAGAAGATCAATATCCATTTCTGGTAACAGAGCGCAATCTGCTCGCAAAACGATTGCAAGCCAATCTTCCGACGCTCGGCATTTGCCTGGGCGCGCAACAGATTGCTTACACGCTGGGCGCGAATGTAGCCTTCAGCGGGCATAAAGAGATCGGATTCGCTCCGGTGGAACTTACGGCTGAAGGCCGAGCAGGACTGTTACGGCATCTCGAGGCTGTAGCTGTTCTGCACTGGCATGGCGATATGTTTGAAATTCCCGCGGGCGCTCTTCGATTAGCCGGCACAGCACTATGTCGTAATCAGGCATTTTCACTGGGACGCAATGTGTTAGGCCTGCAGTTTCATCCTGAGGTCGATGATGCGCATGCGCTCGAAGCGTGGCTGGTAGGTCACGCTTCGGAGCTGGCTTCAGCAAAGATCGATCCGCGCGCCATCCGCGAGGATGCAAAACGCTGCATTGCTCCACTTCGCGTTGCTGCGCAGAAATTATTCAAGGAATGGTTAGAGCAGTTGGAGTGAGTCACATCGGCGCTACGAATGGCGCTTATTTTTCCCTGAAGGAACCACGACCACAGGCCGCCGCAATGGAACCATGGCAGAGCCCTGCTGGAATCCCTGCTGCATCCGGTTCAGCATCTCGGTGCGGACGTAATCTACGAAGCCCGTCATCTGGCGATTCATCTCTTCCATGCGTTCGCGCATCTGCAGAATAATGGCGATGCCTGCGATGTTTACGCCAAGGTCGCGCGCCAGGTTCAGAATAAACTCCAACCGCTCCAGATCTTCATCCGTATAAAGGCGCGTATTGCCCTCGGTGCGCGATGGTTTGAGCAGGCCTTCGCGCTCATAGAGTCGCAGGGTTTGTGGATGAATGCCGTACATCTCAGCTACGGCTGAGATCATGTAAGCGCCCTTGGATTTACGTTTCGTCGGCATCGTTTTCTATCGTGCGAAAAATCGCGTTACTCCATCCTGAATCTGCACTGCTCCAAATCGAATATGTCGCGGAAGCAGGCGGAAGAACTGTCCTCCACCTATTCTGTAAGGCACAAAGGCTTTCACACAGTACCCAGTTTGATGCTCAATCTCCACCATCAACGCATCGGTAAAGCCTTCTGCCGAAGGCTTGCCCATGGTCACATTCGCCGCGGTCGCCGCCGCCAGAATCTCTCTCTTCCCGCCTCGCTCCGTCAGCTGCTTCTGCAGCAACTCCAGCAGCATCGCCGGGTCCGGGGGCAACTCCTTGTGCGCGGTCGTCTCGTTTACCAACTCGCGCTGCGGGCTCAGCGAGAATGCGAATGGTCCGAACTCCCCGTAACGCTTCAACATGCGCCGCGCATAGTTCACGCACATGTTCAGCAGCTCGTTCGCATCCTCGTGCGTCTGTGTATCCTCCGCCATTACAGCTTGCTCCAAATCACCTGTCGCGGGTCGTCAGGATTTAGCTTGGCAAATTCGCGCAGAATTTCTTTCGAGCGCTCATCCTGCACGTGCGGAACAGCGATTTCTACGGTCACGATTTCATCGCCGCGCACGCCTTCGCGCGTTGCTGAAGGCACTCCACGCTCGCGCATGCGAAGTTTTTGCCCGGACTGCGTTGCCGGAGGAATCTTCAACTGTGCGCGGCCATCGATGGTCGGCACCTCGATTTTTGCTCCGAGGGAGGCTTCCGTCATCGTGACAGGAACGGTGATGTGGATGTCGTCAGCCTGCCGCGTAAATACTGGATGCGTGCCCGTCTTCACGATCAGGTAAAGGTCGCCCGCAGGGCCGCCATTCGTTCCCGCATTGCCTTTTCCTGCAAGCCGGATACGCTGACCATCGCGGGTGCCCGGCTTGATGCGGAAATCGATATGCTCCGTGCGTGTCACCGTCCCCTGACCATGACACGTCGGGCAGGCGTTTTGTACTTTACCGGAGCCGCCGCAGCGAGGGCATTGAATATTGAACTTCATCCGGCCACCCATCTGCTGCACCTGGCCGGTTCCGTGGCACTCCGGACAAGTGTGCGGGCCGCCCACGGTTGCTTTTCCCTTGCATGTAGGGCAGGTTTCCTGGCGCTGAATATCGAGCCGTGTAGTGCCGCCGCGAATGGCGGTCCAGAAGTCGACCGTAATCTGGTATTCGAGGTCGGTTCCCGGTTCAGGGCCTCGCTTGTGGCGTCCCTCCTGATTGAAAATGCCGGAAAAAATATCGCGGAAGCCGCCCCAGCTGCTACCCGATTGAGCGCCGCCAGGCTGGGCAGCGTAATCTGAGAAGTCAAAACCGCCAAAATCAAAAGGAACTTCCTGTCCCTGGGCGCCGGCGCCATATCCGCCGCGGGCTGCGGCTTCTGCGGCAGCAGGGTCAATCTGATCGGAATAGAAGCCGAATTGGTCGTAAATTTTGCGCTTTTTCTCGTCGCTGAGAATGTCGTTGGCTTCCGAAATTTCCTTGAATTTTTCTTCGGCTTTTTTATCTCCCGGATTGACGTCGGGATGGTATTTCCGCGCCAACTTACGGAAAGCCTTGCGGATATCGTCGGCTGTAGCCGTTTTTTTCACGCCGAGAGTGGCGTAATAATCTTTATGTGTTGGAGGCATTGTTTTTACTCTTGCCTTGCATTCAGGGATATGAGCGATTCAATCTCATCCCCTGTTCCTCATCGTACAGGGATGAGCCTATCTCACTCAACATAGATGCGTCTTCTAAGTTAGAAGTCGCAGGTCTGCTCGGTAGCATTTTGGGAAGTGAATTGTAATAACTTTATTCTTTTGTACTGCTTGAAGAAGCAACTACGTTTTTGGCCAGCTGCCGGGAAGGGCATTCTGCCAGCTCACAAACCTGGCGCTGGGCGAGAGTATGCAGAAGCTGCTTACGAGTGTCGCCGGGGGGCATGGCATCGAGGACTTCGCGGCGTAGCTCCCCCAGATTTTTAAGCCAGGAGCCCAGGTCCGAGGGAAGATTTTCATCAATTTCCCTGCGAAGCTGTTGCGCCAGCGCAGGGCTTTCGCCGGCGGTGGAGATAGCGATTTGCAGATCACCGCGGCGGACAATGGAAGGGAAGTAGAAGTCGCAGTTTGGCGGATCATCGACGGCATTGCAGATGATGTTACGGCGTTGCGCTTCACGGAAAACAGCGGCGTTCACTTCAGGAAGGTTCGTGGCCGCGACTACGAGGAAGTTGTCATCGAGATCGCTCGGTCTGAATTCGCGTTGGAGCCAAAAAAAGCGGCCGGACAGGGCCATTTTTATGAGATCAGGCCTGGCTTCAGGGGCGACTACGGTAACTACGGCATCGGCTGCGAGCAGGCTATGAATTTTCGATTCTGCAATCTCTCCAGCGCCGACGACCAGACATCGCCGGCCGTCGAGCTTAAAGAAGATGGGAAAAAGACTCAACCTGCCACTCCATGAGGAACCGGCCCGGTGGGTAGATCCCGGGCTACGGCTTCAGCATACGCGCCGGAGAGGCGATTGCGCAGCTCTTCTTCTGAGTGGCGTCCAAAATAGGCACGCAGATTTTCTCCCGAGCTGCGCTCCGAGAGGTAAGCACGCAGCAGTCGGGCAATGGCTTCCGGTGCTTCGGTGGCGGCAACGCGGTAGCCTACCTGGCGGGCGATGCCGGCATGCTTGCCGACGGCTCCGCCGACGCAGAAGTAGTAGGCGTCGACCATTTTGCCGTCCTGCTTGATCTTCTTGCCTTCGAGGCCGATGTCGGCGATCCAGTGCTGGCCGCAGCCGTTGGGGCAGCCGGTAACGTTCAGCTTTAACTGCTCATCGAATTGCGGAACCAGCTCTTCCAGCTCTTCGACGAGCCAGCGGGTGAAGCCCTTGGTTTCGGTGATCGCAAGCTTGCAGAATTCCGTGCCGGTGCAGGCTATGGCTCCGCGCCAGAAGGTGGATCCCTCGACACGAAAGCCGATTTTTCCGATTTCTTCGGCCAGTTCGCCGGCCCTGGCTGTGGGGATGTCGACGAAGATGAGGTTCTGCATGACGGTGGCACGGAGGTTGCCGGAGCCGTAGCGCTCGGCGAGATCGGCGGCGGCGGCCAGCTGGTCGCCGGAGAGGCGTCCGCGCAACACCGAGGCGCCCACGTAGCTCACGCCGTCCTGCTTCTGGCGATGGATGCCGACGTGGTCGCGGAGAACGTCATCGGGGACTGCATCGGGAACGCCGGGATCGAGCTTGTAGCCGAGACGAGCTTCCAACTCCCGCAGGAAGCTCTCCGGGGTCCAGCCTTCGCGGGTGAAGAGGTATTTGAGGCGGGCACGGTCGCGGCTTTCGCGCAGCACCTGCTGATCGCGGAATATCTCGGCCACGACGCGGACGGCATCGAACGCCTGATCCGGCTTGATGAAGGCGTCGAGCTTGACGGCGAGGTGCGGTTGATTGGAAAGGCCACCGCCGACGTGCAGGGTATAGCCGATTTCATCTCCCCGACGAACGGCGGTAAGGGCTACGTCATTCAGCTCAGGGTAATTGCACCACGAGGAGCAGCCGGTCACGGAAATTTTAAATTTACGCGGCAGGTTAACGAATTCGGGGTTGGCGATGAGCTTGCGGGCGATTTCACGGGCCAGGGGGGATGCGTCGATGAGCTCTTCGTGGTCGATGCCGGCGAGCGGGCAGCCAGTGACGTTACGCACGACGTCGCCGCAGGCTCCCTTGGGGGAGAGGCCGATGGCGTCGAGGGCATCGACGATCTCGGGTAGCGATTCGATGGTAAGCCAGTGGAGCTGGATGTTCTGGCGGACGGTGATGTCGGCCAGATTGCGGGCGTACTTGCGGGTGAGGTCGGCGATGACGCGGAGCTGGCTGGAGGTGACCATGCCGTTGGGGATGCCAATGCGCATCATGAAGTAGTCGGAGGCGAGGCCTTCTCCGCCTTTGCCGCCGACGGCTCCGACGCCGTCGCCCTGCGTGTAAACGCCCCACCATTTGAAGTAGGCAGAAGCCCACTCGGGAACGACGCTGGAGCGACCCCGGCGTGCGAACTCACGCACTTCGTTAAATGCTTCCCAGGGGTTCTTTTCGCGCTTTAAGCGCTCCATTTTCTGCGCTTTCGTTTCTTTGGGGGCAACAGCTGTATCGATCATCATTTACCTGTTTTTGAGAGATAAGAAAAAACCCGCGTCAGTGTGGACTGATTCGCGGGCCTTAAGATGAATTTGAGCTTATTCTGTTCGCTTCGCTATTCACTCAGGGTCCGGCGCACGCAAGGACAACAGGTACAGGTAGCTGCCGGAATTGAGGAGTGGAACATCCTCTATAGATTAGTCTTTTGCGGGATCGGCAGTCAAGAAAGACCCCTCTCCTTCATCTTGTACGGGATTCTTTATTTTCTATTAGTTACGAAAGGGCTCCTGTTTTGTTCGATTTAGGTCGTATTCGCATATAGCTACGTAGTCAATATGAGACTTATAAGCATATTTGTCATCCCGACCGAAGTGGAGGGATCTGCAGTTCTGCCCATGCGGACGTGAACTGCAGGTTTCTCCACTCCGCAGGACCCAAAAACGGTCCTGCTCCGGTCGAAATGACAAGTGTTCTCGTTATCTATATGTCGATACGACTTAGATGTTTATGAGCAACAAAAAAAGGACACGATTTGTGGTCGTGTCCTTATCTGTATTTCATCGGATTGGATTTATTTTCCTGCCACTCTCCAATCGTCGCTTTTAGAAATTGAAAGCAGCCTCCAGGAAGATGCTGCGATTGCCTGCGGTCTGGGGGCCGAAGAAACCGCCGGCCAGGGATTGAGACTTACCGAAGAACGGTGAAGTCAGGGTTCCGTTGGGCGTGCCGAGGTTCTGGTGGTTCAGAATGTTGGAGCCGAAGACGGTGAGCGTCAGATTGTATTTGCGGGGAACGACGGCATCGATTCTGCCGGGGCCACCCTGGTTGCCGCTCAGTCCGCCAAAGCCACGACCGCCGCGACCACCTCTAGGTCCTCCGCCGCCCCCTGCGCCGCCTTCGACTTTGGGGCCAATGCCGATGACTTTGGCCAGGCGCAGGTTCATGCTGATGTTTTGCGGTCCGGTTCCATAGCCGTAGGGGACAATCTTTTCATTCGTACCTAAAGGCTGAGAGTTCATGCAGGGAAGGCCGTAGGCAGAGAGATCGACGGCACCCGTCTCCGTGCAGCTGGCTGCAAAGGTCGGACGGGCATTGAACTGATTGTTGGCGGTTAAATCCTGACCGATGGTGATGTTATAGGGTGTTCCGGAGTTGTAGACGAGCATGGGCGAGAAGGAGACGGCCCAGGGAGCCTGTACATTGCCGAAGATAACGAAGCGGTGGTGGATATCCTGCGCCGCGCGTCCGTAATCGAGTTTTGGATCGTAGGCGTTGGAGAGGAAGCTGTTGACGCCTCCTGTGTTGCTGAGCATGTTGTTGTAGACATAGAAGCCGAAGAGGCTGAAGCGGCGGAAGCGCGCATTGCCGCTGGCAATCAGCTCGCTCTGGCGGTAGAAGCCTCCGGATTGGTAGGTGTAGAGGTTCTCAGACGGAGTTGTGAGGTTTGTGGCATTGGTGTAGGTATCGTTTGAGGAATCAAAGTAAGGCGCGGTGACGTTGTTGGTGAAATACTGATGCACGCCCTGGCTATAGAGATAGGTGACGTTGCTGGTAATGTGCTTGCCGATCTGACGATCGACGCCTAAAGCGGCCTGCATGTCATTGGCCGCATGGAAATGGGGATCGACCTGGAAATACACAGGCGCGGGAAGGGGCTGCTGATGACTGGTGTCCGCACCCAGGCCGTTCTGGATGATGATCTGCTGGTTGGATTCGCCGCCATTCACAGGCACGTTGTGGTGAATGGTGTTGACGAAGAAGGGCGTGCTGCCGCCTCCGCCAAAGGTGTTGGCGATGCCGAAGCGCTGGAAGAACCAGCCGTATCCGGCGCGGAGGACGGTCTTTGCCGGCTTGCCGTGGCCGCCGTCCAGCGCGTATGCGAGCGAGATACGCGGCGCCCAATCGTTTTTATCGTTGATATGGTTCTGGGCTTCCCAGCGGAGGCCATAGCTGAAGGTGAAGCGCTGGTTCACTTTCAGGTCATCCTGATAGAACATGCCGATGTCGAAGAGGGTAACGCGGGCGGTGTACTGATTGTTATTGACCTTGGTGACCTGGTACCGATCGTAGTATTGGAAGTTGCCATTGTCTCTATCGGTCAGGTAGTTGCCCAGGTCGGAATAGGTGTATTGCCCATTGGTGCCGGCGTTGGTGTAGTTGGCATCACGCGTGGCGCGCAGGCGCGCACCAAAGTTGAGTGAGTGCCTGCCGGCGGAAGCGGTGAAGTAATCCTGCAACTCGTAGTAGTCCTGATTGTCGCGAACCGTACCGCTGTTGTTGCCGCCCGAGGTGAAGGCCTGCGCGACGGAGATGGTGGGATCGGTGGTGAGCGGCGTCTGCTGATTGCGGGTGCGGGTGTACTCGAAACGCATGTCATTTACGACATGGTTATTGACGACCCAGCTGTTGCTGAGTTGAATTTCATTCTCGACATTGTGCGTGTTGTTGCCGACGGAGGGGAGCGTGTATTGGCCGACGCCGCCATTGGACTGCACGCTGCGGGTGTAGCTGTAACGAGCGGTGAGCGTATCGGAGGGGCTCAGCGCAAAATCGAAGCGCGGGCTGATATCGATACGCGTGCTTGGATTATTGATGGTTTCGTTGAGATAGTCGGGATTGTTTTTGTCGGTGGTGGTTATGGGATTGACTGCATCGACGACGCTGATGTTTTGCACGTTGCGGCCGAAGGCCCCGAGAAAGAAGGAGATGTTCTTGTTGATAGAGCCGCCGATATTTCCGTTCAGGAAATAGGTGTAGTAGTCGGGGAAGGGAATTTTCGGCTGTCCCGGCTGGAGATTCGAGTTCAGGATCGGGTTGGCGGAGTTGAAGGCTGATTCCGTGCCGCGGACGTTGATGCTGCCGTGCAGCTTGTCGGTGCCGGGCTTGGTGAGAATTTCGATGCGGCCATAGCCGAGGCGATCATATTGCGCGGAGAAGGGGTTCTGGTTGACGCGGATTTCGCGGATGGAGGACTTGGGCGGCAGTTGGCCGCCGGTGAAGCCGTCGATGTAAATCTGGCCGCCGTTGGGGCCGGCGGAGGGGCCGGCGAGGGCCTGCAGTTCGTTCTGCAACTCGTCGGGGTCGTCGGAGAGCGCATCGAGGTCTTTGCCCTTGATGACGACGGCGTTGGCGTTGCTGTCGGGGCTGGTGTCAACGGTAGTGCCTTCAGCCTGAACCTGAACCTGCTGCTGTTCGACCTGGATGGCGAGAGAGACATCGAAGTGCCTGGATTGTCCGGCGGCGACCGAGATGGCCTTGGAGCTCGACGGAGCGAAGCCCTGCGCGTTGGCGATGACGATATAGGTGCCGGGCGCCAGGTTATTGACTTGGTAGGAGCCGCCTGCATTCGAGGTCACGGTGGCGACGGTATGGCCATCGGGAGTGGTGAGGCTGACGCTGGCATTGGGGATGACGGCGCCGGAAGGGTCGGTGACCTGTCCGCGGACAGAGCCTTTATCAGCCTGGGCGAAGGCGGTGCCAACGCTCAGCAGGAGGATGAAGAGGATAGAAAAATAGCGTACAAGGACTCTCTGATTCACAAAGTCTCCAAGGGGTCTTACAACGATCGACGTAATGTTGGACTTACTGTTGCGCGGCTCCTGCGGCTTCACCGCCGCCGCCGTTCAGGCTCCAGGAAGAAGAAAACAGGCTCTGGCTTGCTGTGGTCGAAGCCTGGAGCATGGGCTCAACACCGGCCAGCAGCGTGATGGCTGTCGCGGTGTCGCTTGCGCCTTCGGTTGAAACAATCATGACGGCATCGCCTGCGAGCAGGCCGGCGAGTGGAACGCTCGGAGCACGCTGGATTAACTGCGAAAGATCGCCACTGCGTCGGGGGCCTTCCGGAGCGCCGCCGGGTGAGGGCTGATGCTCGTTTACGGGACGCATGCCGCCGGGCGCGCTGCCTGCCGCGCCGCCTTTCAGGCGAGCTGCGATCATCTGGGCCATTTGCGGATCAAGCTTGCGCAGCTGTGAATCGGGCGTGAAGCGGATGGTGATCGGCTTTTTGGTAGCGAGATCGGTTACGGTGAGTGTTTGTGCCGCAGCGTTGACCTGGCGCACCTGGCCTGCGATATTGCGGAACGATCCGGCTACGATCTCGTCGGCGGTCACTTCCGTGCCGTCAGGGTTGCGATCGCCGCGGGCGCGGAGCTGGTCGCCGGGCTTGATCTGGTCGAGGGTGGTGACTTTCGCGTCGTCGAATTTGACGGAATCGGGCGCGTAATGGCGCACCACGGTTTTGGGCGTGGTGTGAATGGTGAGGGTGCGGGTGCCGGAGGCAATGGTGACGGTTCCCGCGGTCGTGTCTACCGACTTCACGATGCCGCCTGTGCCGCGCTTCTGCCAGTCTTCGCGTTCCTGCTGCTGGCGTTGCGCGATATCGGACTGCTTCATGGCGATGACGGTCTGAGCGGTGTAAGTGTTGTCAGCTGAGCCGGGAGTAGCGCGGACGAGCACGCGGTCGCCAACGGCGAGATCCTGTATATGGATGGGCGTGGCTGCGCTGAGGTCTTTCTGGCCGGGCTCGGTGCGAATGATACGGGTGCCGTCGCTGACAGAAATGGTGGCTATGACACCCTTGTCGGACTTGATGCTGAGGGTATCAGTTCCGATAGCTGTGACGGTTCCGAGCAGGCGCGCAGTGGACGCGGTTTGTGCTGCGGCAGTCCACAGCGATGGGGCGGGAACAGCAGCAACGGAAGCGGCAAAGAGAGTGAGCGCGAGAGATGTTTTGACAAGTGGCATACGAATTTCGGTCTTAGACGTTCGCAAATAGCCTATGTCGCCGACTCACCAGAAAAGACGTAGAGCCGGGACGAAAAGTTTCACTCCATATTTTAGTCCGCGAAACCGGTTACAAAAGCCAAATCAATGATTTGGCATCGTTTCCAGGGTCCGGGGCAGAGCACGAAGGTTACCCGGCATTTATCATCAATGGGCGAGGACCGGTATTTTGCGCCGGTCTTTTTTCCGATGAGAGAAGGAACCTAATGGCCATCACCAATGTAAGCAGTTCGTCTGTTACAACCAATGCTCCAGGAAATACGAATCGAAGCGCCATGGCGATGGTCACCACGCTGTTTTTTGTGTGGGGCTTTCTCACGTCCTTGAATGACATTCTTATTCCTCACCTGAAGTCGATTTTTTCGCTGAATTATGCGCAGGCGATGCTGGTGCAGTTTGCCTTCTTCGGCGCGTATGCGGCGTTTGGGTATATCTCGGGCAAGGTGGTGGAATGGATCGGCTACCAGAGGACGATGGTAGCGGGCCTGCTGACGATGTGCGCGGGCGCGCTGCTGTTTATTCCGGCGGCGAGCGCTCCTTCGTTTGCGCTGTTTCTGACGGCGCTGATTGTGCTGGCCGCGGGCATTACGGCGCTGCAGGTGGCGGCGAATCCTTATGTATCGGTGCTGGGGCCGGCAGAGACAGCTTCGAGCCGGTTGAACCTGACACAGGCTTTTAATTCGCTGGGAACGGTGATTGGGCCGCTGCTGGGCGGCTGGCTGATTCTGGGCGCGGCGGAAAAAAATGTGCAGGACATTACGGGGATGTCGCCGGAACAGCTGCATGCGTATCGCATTCATGAAGCGGCTACGGTGAAGTTTCCGTATCTGGCGATTGCGCTGGCGCTGGTGGCGCTGGCGCTGGCGATTGCGCTGTATAAATTTCCGCGCATCGATACGACGAAGGATTATCGCCCGATGGGCGAGAAGAAGGACAGCGTCTGGCGGCACAGGCATGTGGTGCTGGGCGCGGTGGGAATTTTTGTTTATGTCGGCGCAGAGGTTTCGATTGGGAGCTTCCTGATCAATTACTTCAATCGTCCGGATATTGGCGGATTGAGCGCGCTGGCGGCTTCGGCGCTGGTGCCGTTCTATTGGGGCGGCGCGATGGTGGGGCGATTTATCGGCTCCGCGGTGCTGCAGAAGGTGAAGTCGGGCACGATGGTGGCGCTGTGCGCGGCTGTCGCGACGGTAATGGTGTTGATCAGTATGAATACCACCTTTACTTCGGGTGTTATTACTTCACTCCCCTTGCACTTCCTGATATGGCATGGGACGCTCCTCCTTCCTCACTCATGGCCTGTCTGGAGCATGCTGGCGGTCGGATTGTTTAATTCGATTCTGTTCCCGAGCATCTTTACGCTGGGCATTGCGGAGATGGGGCCGCTGACGGGCGAGGCTTCAGGATTGCTGGTGACGGCGATTGTAGGCGGCGCACTGATTCCGGAGCTGCAGGGAGTGCTGGCGGACAGCATCGGGATTCATCACGCGTTTATTATTCCGGTGCTCTGCTACCTGTTCATTGTGTATTACGGGTTGAGCGGTTCGAAGGTAAAGACGGTGGAATAAAGACAGAGGGTTGCAATCAAGGCGAGGATCATAGAGTCCTCGCCTTTTTTCATTGTGTCGACGAGCCGAATCATTCGCAAGAATACAGTTTGCTCTGATAACCTTCGGCAAGGAATCGATGCCAGGGGAGAAGTTGTCTATGCGTAGAAGGGAATTTTTAGGTGCGGCGCTGGCGCAGGCGGGCGCCTTGGCTACGGCTCATGCGGCGAAGAGATTTGGCGCGAACGGGATGTTGCGCGCGGCGGAGCAGACTTCGGTCAAGCCGATGGCGGTGGGGGTGCTGATTTCTCCGGCGAAGGGGCCGGAGGCGACGATTTCCCGCGTAAAAAATCTGGGAATGACGAACTGCTTTCTTTCGCTCGATGCGTACATCGGAAAATTTACGCCTGCGCTTGCGGATGAAATCGGCGGACTGCTGCAGAAGTATGGCGTGACGGCGACGACGGCTGAGGTGGTAGGACCGGGGCGGTTGATTTGGGATTTTCAGCAGGGGCCTTCCACGATTGGATTGGTGCCGCCGGAAAGCCGGGCAGCGCGTATCGATGCGTTGAAGCAGACCTCGGATTTTGCCAAGATGCTGGGCATTCCGCAGGTGCAGACGCATTGCGGATTTATCCCGGAGAATCCGAGCGACCCCCTTTATGAAGGAACGGTGCAGGCGATTCAGGAAGTAGCGAAACACTGCGCCGCGAATGGACAGCATTTCCTGATGGAGACGGGGCAGGAGACGCCGACGACGATGTCGCGCGCCATCAAGGATGTAAATTTGCCGAATCTTGGCGTGGGATTGGATACGGCGAATTTGATTCTTTACGGCAAGGCGAATCCGGTGGATGCGGTGGATATTATCGGGCCGCACGTTCGCTCAGTGCATGCGAAGGACGGCAAGTGGCCGACCGATCCGATGAAGCTGGGCGAGGAAGTCGTGATCGGGCAAGGGTTGGTGGATTTTGAGAAGGTCTTTGCGAAGTTGCATAAGCTGGGATACACCGGCGCCATCACGATTGAGCGCGAGATTGAGGGCGTGCAGCAGATTGAAGACGTGAGAAACGAGAAGGTGTATCTGGAGCGGGTGATTGCCAGGGTGCAGAGTTAAAAGCAGGTCCTTCAACTTCGTGCTTGGTACTTCGCTCAGGATGACAACCTTAATGTTTATGGAGTGGATGAATGGATAGAAGAAAGTTTCTTGCCGGCTCGGCTGCTGCCTCGGGAATGATGTTTTTGAAGCCAAAGACTGCCTTTGGGTACGAGGCTAACTCTGCTGTTCGTTATGCGCTGCTTGGCTGCGGAAACCGCGGCACTTCGGTAGCGACTTCATTTGCCAAGAATACGAGCGCACGCATTGTAGCGTTGGGCGACCTGTTTGCGGATCAGCTGGAGAAGGGCAAAGCGCATTTCGATGAGCTGAACAAGTCGCTCGGCTATAGCGGGCCGGAGATACAGTTCCGCGGCTATAAGGCTTTTGAAGAGCTGGCGGCTTCGCCGCATGTGGATGCGGTGCAGATTTCGACGCCTCCTTATTTCCACGTGCAACATCTGGAAGCGATGGTGCGCGGCAACAAGCATGCCTACTGCGAGAAGCCGGTGGGCGTGGACATCGAGCAGACGAAGAAGGCTCTCGAAATTGCAAAACTGGCTGACGGCAAGGTGAGCGTGGATGTGGGGTTCCAGATTCGCAGCGCGCCGCCGTTTGTCGAGATTGTGAAGCGGATACACAATGGCGACCTGGGCAAGATTGCGAGCATCGAGGCCTGGTATAACGCGCCTCCTGCAGTCGTACACGATTATCCGAATGCTTCAGCGGATGAGCAGAAAATTCGCAACTGGCTGTGGTATCGGAATCTCTCAGGTGACATTCTGCTGGAGCAGAATATTCACGTCATCGATATTTGCAACTGGGCGCTGCAGGGGCATCCGATGAAGGCGGTCGCGACGGGCGGGCGCAGCGTGATTGCCCATGCCGGCGATACATGGGACAACTACCAGGTGATCTTTACGTATCCGGAGGATGTGCGCGTGAGCTTTTCTTCGACGCAGTTCTGCCCGGGGAACTGGTTCGATGTTTCCGAGCGCATCTTCGGCTCAAAGGGAATTGCGGAGATGCCTTACTCGGGGCCGCTGCGCATTATTGGCGACAATGCGTGGACGTGGTCGGGAAGCAATGCACAGCCTACAGGGTCGTTTGCGGCGAATGGTGCTTTCAGCGACAACCTTGCGCAGGCCGACTCGGAGAAGGACAAAGGGTTTATCGAGAGCATTACTTCCGGCAAGTTCCACAACCAGATTGCCGCCGGTGTGGAGAGCGCACGGAGCTGCATGCTGGGCCGCATGGCGGGATATAAGAAGCGCGAAGTGACCTGGGATGAGCTGCTGCTGGCCCATGGCGAAAGCTACAAGCTGGATATTGATATCAAACAGTTCAGCTAGGCTGTGCGTTTGAAAAAGGTCGCAGCATTGCTTTTTATGACAAGCCTTGCTCATACAAGGAAAAGCAGGTCCTGCCCCTTCGTACCTTAGGGGCAGGATGACAGCATTTATGTTGTGAGCTTTAGAGATGCCAATATCGTTAATTGAAAACTTATTCTTCGAGGGATAACAGGAACGCCAGCAAGGTTTTCTCGGCCCAATATCCGTCGTAGTCCGATGAGGGCGCGAGAAAGGCGCAGTGGCCGCCGTACTGTGTCTCAATGAAATTGACATGCGGATTGTCGATGAGCGTTTGGCGGGTTTCCGGCAGCATGCGGATGAATGGATCATCGAGCGCATGCAGAATGAGGGTGGGCACGTGTAGCTGGGATGCTACGCGCGAGCTGGCAACGGATTCATAGTAGTCATCGGCATTGGCAAAGCCGCCAAATGCTGCGACAACATGTTCATCGAATAGCCGCATGGTGGAGATTTTTCTCAGAATGCCGCTGGCATAGAAGGGAAGGTAGATTTCCGGAAAGAGCTCGGCTTTGCGGCGAATGCGGTCGATCATGGAGCGCAGAAAATGCTTTTCGTAGAAGCGATTCTGCGGCTCGTGCAGCGCTGCTGAAGATGCGGCGAGATCCATAAGCGGCGAGATGCCGACGACGGCCTTGAGCGCGGATGGCGGTGTGGTTCCCAATTCGCCTGCGTATTTCAAGACCAGGTTGCCGCCCATGGAATAGCCGACAAGCGCGATGGACTGCAGTTGATGCTGCGAGACGATGGCGGCGACGACCTGGGCCACGTCATTGGAACAGCCGGAGTGATAGATCGCGGGAGAGAGCCTGTCGGTGCCGCCGCAGCTTCGCATATTCATGCGAACCACATTGCATCCTGCTGTCCAGGCGCGGGTGGCGTTGCCCAGAACATATTGCGAGCTCGATGAGCCTTCGAGGCCGTGGACGAGGACGATCGTAAGCCGTTCTTTGCGAACCTCAGCGGGCTGCCAGTGGCAATGGCAGAGCACGTAGGTGGGGCCATAGGAAGCATGGCCCGCGATGGGGTCTTCAACCTGCACGACAAGGTCTTCCGGCGGAGGCAGCGATGCGTGACGCGGCAGAAAATTTCCGGCGAGCGTCATCAGGTGGCCATTGTTTAAAAAGCGGCGAGGGATGAAGTCGCTGTGCCAACCGTTTACGCCTGCGAGTGCGGAAAATTTTGTAAACATCGAGCTCATGCGCTGCGCAGCCTTTGCAGAACGGCGGCAGCGCGCAGGGGGCCGGTGGGTTCCTCTTCATGCTTGAAATAGGCGAAGACGTCGCCGGATGCGGACTTGCCTCGCAATTGTTCGCAGACGGTGTCGAGCTGCTTTTCCGAGTAGTCGCTTCGACGCAGGCGGTAACAGGCGAAATCGGCGGTGGCTATGTCGGGAGTTTGCAGTTCATCACTTTCTGCTACGCATAATGCGGTGTTGTAACGGCGCAGGATGGAATAAATTTCGTCGCTAAACCAGGATTCGTGGCGGAACTCGAAGGCCAGCTTCAGCTTGGTGGAGGACGCGTCGGCGAGAAAGGCGGCGAGGCGTTCGGAGTCGGCCTTGAAGTTTGGAGGCAGCTGAAAAAGCACGGTGCCGAAACGGTCGGCTTTCACAACGGGCGCGATGGCTTCTGCAAACCTGGCGATGGCTTCTGCGCAATTTTTTAAGCGAAGAATATGCGTGATGCGCTGGGGAGCTTTGAAGGAAAAGCGAAAGCCGGATGGGATGGCAGACAGCCACGAATCGGTGATGGCGGCGCTGGGCAGGCTGCGGAAGGTATAGTTCACTTCGACGGAGTTGAGCTGGGTTGCGTAATACTCAAGGAACTTTTTCGCAGGAACGGATTTCGGGTAAAAGTCGGGTTTCCAACTGGAATAGGCCCAGCCGGAGCAGCCGACGTAGATCGAGCCGGGCAGTGAGGGATGACTGATTTGCGAGGAGGAAGTCAATCGCGTGTGGGGCGGCTAGTGGGGATCGAACCCACGACATCCTGAGCCACAGTCAGGCGTTCTGCCGCTGAACTATAGCCGCCATACAAGAATTCATTGTAGCATTTCGAGCGCGGTTATTGTGGCGGTTTTGCATCAGGTCGCTGCATCTAAATTAAGGAGTTTATGCCGGAACCCGATGTTCTTCCACCGATGAGCCGAGAGCTTCCGCCGCGCACGCGTGTCGGGGGAAGACTGTTTGCGAATGAAAATCTGGACCTGCTGGCGCATGTGCTGGATGACTGGTTCCGGCTTCCCGGCACATCGATTCGGTTTGGTCTTGACGGCATTATTGGCCTCGTGCCGTGGGCGGGCGATGTGCTGGCGGGGCTTGCCTCGTGCATTTTAATTGTGGCGGCGTGGTTCCGCGGCGTTCCTTATGTCACCCTGGCGCGCATGGTCGTCAATTTAGGGATTGATGTAGTGGTTGGATCGATTCCGTTGGTCGGAGATGCTTTCGATATTGCGTGGAAGGCCAACCGACGCAACTACGCGCTGATGACGCGCCATTTGCGACAGCCGCACAAGCATACGTGGAAGGACTGGATATTTTTACTGCTGCTTGGAATGTGTATGGCGGCGATTTTTATGATCCCGCTTATTCTGCTGATATGGTTCGCAGAGTGGCTGGGACATCGTATCTGAGACGGCATGGTACGGGGTTGAGTACTGTACAATAAAGAAAGACCCACCAATTGAATCGGGGCGTAGCGCAGTCTGGTAGCGCATCTGCTTTGGGAGCAGAGGGTCGGGGGTTCGAATCCCTCCGCCCCGACCATGAACACGCTTGTTTGCCATCGTTTAGTTCAAAAACCTTTCAATCGTTTTCAGGTCTTTAATCGGAATCTATGCTGCAAAAAGCTGGGTAGACGATTATCCTATACGGCCGCCTGATCGGATGGACAGGATTGCGGCCCCTCCGAAGATTTGGCTGCCGGCTTCATACAACCCGGGCACATCATAAGCGCGTCAAACATATACACCTTCAGAAGCGAGATGCAACCCAAATCGCCTCGCAGAGACGTGGATGAGGCTCTGCGAAACAGACGGGTTTCGTCCCTCCGTCTCACCGTGATTTGGGGAGATTATTTTGATGAATGGGCCCACGGCACCACCATTGCAAAGTTCGGTTCAAGGCAACATCGATAAAGACGGAAATGGTGGGAGCATAGCACCGTCGCCGAGCTTGTGTGGAATCGGCGACAGGGATCATGTTGTCCACTTTTATAAGAACGAAGCTTCACTTCTGGACTATTTAGTTGACTTCGTTGCAACCGCTCTGAAGGCGGGAGATAACACTCTCATCATCGCCACGCCGCGGCATCGCCAGCAGCTTGCAATATCTTTAAAACCACAGGGAATCGTTGCCGGCCAGATGCTCAGGCAAAAGCGGCTGGTTGAGCTCGACGCTTCTGAGACGCTGGCCAAATTCATGGTGGATGACTGGCCGGACAAGGAGCGATTCATTGATGTTGTGGGCGGAGCCATTTCCCGGATAGTCGCCGGAACCGATGACAAGAGCTCTCATCTCGCGGCATTTGGAGAAATGGTCGCCCTACTTTGGGCTGATGGGAAATATGATGCCGCGGTATACCTCGAACAACTGTGGAACGATCTAGCGCAAACATATTCATTTTCGTTGCTGTGCGCTTATCCTCAGGAGACATTTAAAGACGAGATACACGGCAGGTTCTTTGAGGACATTTGTGAGAGTCATTCCCGAATTCTTCCGGCGGACAGCTATTCTGTTTTGAGAGACGAATTGGACCGTATTCGTGAGATCGCACGTTTTCAGCAGAAGGCACAGGCTTTGGAAACTGAATTAATAGAATGCCGCCGCGGAGAACAGCAGCGGCATGAGGCTGAAGCCGCGCTCAGGCAGAGTGAAGAGGAATTGCGCATACTGCACGAAGTAGGCGCGCTGCTCGCCTCGGAACTGGATTTGAAAAAGGTTGTGCAAGCTGCCACCGATGCGGCTCGACATTTGAGCGGAGCCGAATTCGGTGCTTTCTTCTACAACGCAGTGAATCAAGACGGCGAGAAATATTTCCTGTACACACTTTCCGGCGCGCCTTATGAGGCGTTTGCGAAGTATCCCATGCCGCGCAACTCGGCGCTGTTTGCTCCAACCTTTGCCGGGGAACGAACGATCCGATTGGAGGATGTTCTCAAAGATCCCAACTATGGCAAGACCGCTCCGTACTACGGTATGCCTCCGGGACATTTGCCGGTTCGCAGCTATCTTGCAGTGCCGGTCACCTCTCGTTCGGGCGAGGTATTAGGCGGGCTTTTTTATGGCCACTCGGAGCCCGGAGTCTTTACGGAAAGAGCAGAACGCCTGGTTGAGGGAGTTGCAAAGCATGCGGCGATTGCTCTCGATAATGCCCAGCTCTATCAACGGGCACAAGACGAGATCGCGCAACGCAAACAAATCGAAACAGCCTTGCGCGCAAGCGAGGAGCGTTTTCGCTCTATCTTTGAGCAAACGGCCTGCGGAATCGCCCAAACAGATATAACAGGGCGTTTCATTTTAGTGAATGACTACTATTGCGAGATTGTTGGCCGCCCGCGCGCGGAATTAATGAACCTTCGGATGCAGGACATCATGCATGCGGAGGACTTGCCCGACGCTGTCTCATTCGCCGTGCTGTCTGAAGAGAGAGCGCCTCTCGCGGTAGAAAACCGCTATGTGCGGCCCGATGGTTCGCATGTCTGGGTGAGAAACCATCTTTCAGCAGCGCGCTATGGCAACGTCGATCTTATCCTGTCGGCGATTACGGATATCACTGCCGGCAAGCAGGCAGAACAGGTGAAGGCAAGATTAGCCGCTGTGGTGGAGCACTCGGATGACGCCATCATCACCAAAGACCTGAATGGCATTATCACTACCTGGAACCGCGGAGCCATGCGGATCTTCGGCTATACAGCGGAAGAAGTAATTGGGCGCCCGGTCACCATTCTTATGCCCCCGGACCGGGTAAATGAGGAGCCGGGCATTCTGGAGCGCATCCGCAGAGGGGAGAACATTGATCATTACGAAACTGTTCGTCGCCGTAAGGATGGAACATTACTGGACATCTCCCTGACTGTTTCGCCGATTCGAGACGGGCAGGGCAGGATTACGGGTGCGTCAAAAATCGCGCGCGACGTCAGCGCCAATAAGAAAGCTCAGGAAGCTTTGCGGCAGAGTGAAGAGCGCTTTCGCACCTTCATGAATGCAACTTCAGATGTCATCTATCGCATGAGCCCCGATTGGGCAGAGATGCGCTATCTGGATGGCAAGGAATTCATTGAGGATCAAAAAGAGCCGAATCGGACATGGCTGGTTAAATACATCCCGCCCGACGACCATGCGTATGTGATGACGGCAATACAGAAAGCGATACGCACACGGAGCAATTTCGAACTGGAGTATCGGGTCTTGCGCCCGGACGGAAGCCTGGGCTGGACGTTCTCGCGCGCCATCCCGATTCTGGATGACAGCGGTCAAATTATCGAGTGGTTCGGCACGGCTGCAGATATTACCGCGCGGAAGCTCTCGGAAGAAGCCTTGCGCATCAACGAGGAGCGGCTGCGAAAGGTGGAGAAATTGGCTGCGGCAGGTCAACTTGCTGCATCCTTCGCGCATGAAATCAACAATCCGCTCTCGTCGGTCACCAATGTGCTCTACCTGCTGGAGGGTTCTGAGCTTCCGCAGGACTCGAAGGCTTTGGTGCAAACCGCAGCATCGGAACTGGCGCGGGTATCTCGTATTGTTAAACAAAGCCTGTCCTATTACCGCGTCGGAAGTGTTCCCAAGGTAGAAGATTTGGGAAACATTGTTGAGGAGTCTCTCCAGGTCTTCGCGGAAAAGATTCAGCGAGCTCAGATTCAAATGAGAAAGCAAATCACACCGGGTACGCTCGTGCTGGGCTTCGCAGGGGAGATTCGCCAGGTGATCGACAATTTGATCTTGAATGCTGTTGAAGCTATGCGAGGTGGCGGATGCCTTACCATTTCGGTACGCACTTCGTATAACTGGAATACGCTCCGGCCATGTGCGCGCTTTACTGTTGCAGACAATGGATGCGGCATGTCGAAAGAACATCTCTCCCGAGCCTTTGAACCTTTCTTTACGACAAAGCAGGAAAAAGGCACAGGTCTTGGGCTATGGGTTGTGCGTGGTATTGTGGCGAAGCACGATGGATACATCGGCATCCGGAGTAGAGACGATGCGGCTCACTCCGGCACAGTGATTTCTATACGATGGCCCTCCGCCGGCTAGGATCAACCGGCGGAAATCCATCCGGCAACGGAGCTTGGATGCCGGCACCTACCTCGCTTCTTTGGTTATCGCTTCTGCGGCATTGCCGGCAACGACCCAGTTGGCTGAACCTGCGACGACGGCTTCGTCCTCGAACCAGAGGAACCCAAAGTCATCAATGCACTCCGGAAAATCCGGCTTGATAATGATGTATCCCGGAATTACGGCGCCTGGAATATAGGAATTATCGGCGCGATTGTTGCTGTATGTTCTTGTCTTCGAAACCGTACCGACGCCGGCGACGTACGAAGTACTGGAAACCGGATGCGTGCCGAGGATGTAATTGACGGCGCGAAGCGTATATTCCGGGCCGACAAGATCGGGAAATGTTTTGTGCAGGAAATACATCCGGATGGCCATGTCGACCACAGCGCCTGATCCGCCCCATGTTCCCAGGCTTGGGGGAACGCCGAATGGCGTGTCGCCCAGCTGCTTGTCCAGGTCCGCCATATACGTCTTCACTGCTTCCCGCATTTGATCCTTCGCGTTCGGATCGAGATATGGCAGTGCCCGGACTGCCGTCCAGCCATGCATGCCCATTTGCTGGGGCGTGATCATTTGAGGGAACAGCTCTTTCAGACGAGACTTGTAAGGTTCGGCGCCATTGGTGGCGATGGTCAATTCCAGAGCCGCAGCCCAGTCTATTCCTACGCCGAAGCCACGCCGGTTTTCCGCGGCTGGACGAGGTGGCCGCGCGCCGGGGGTGCTGTGCACCGTGCCCTGAGATGCTGCCAGCACGCCGCCTGAGGAAGATGCGCCGCCGAAGCCGCCCTCTCCGGGGTTTTGCTCTGGGCGAGCCTTCTGCTGATTCCATGCCTTGATCGCGGTATCGAGGCAGTCTTTTGCGATTGCGGGGTCGTAATCTTTCAGCACATCGGAGGCGGCAGCCAGCGCCGCAATCGCATTCCACTCGAAAAACGGGTTGTCTGTTGTGAATATCCAGCGGTCATCCGGCTTGCCGGAGTAGTCGCCTTTCACCTCATTGGGCCCCAGACTGGGATCATAGATGCGTCCGTCGGTCTTCGATGCTCCGTCGCCCACCTGCGTGTATTGGCGCAGATCGGGTTCATGAGTCCCGCGGATGGCGTGGCCGATATTGTGGTATTGCGCCAGTATGTACAGAGCACCGTGCTTGATCTGCTCCACGGTGTCCGGCACGCCATCGGGGCGGTGCATTTCGACTTCGCGCGCAGCCTCGTTCACCGTAAGCTCGTCGTATTTGAGATTGAACTCGCGGTAGGCCAGGGCGAGGCTCTGGATGGCGCTTAATTGAGCGGGCTCTTCCAGGTCGAAGTCACCGGCATCATACCATCCGCCTACGTTCATTCCGGGAATGTGGTCGCCGCCTTTGTACTTCCCATCAGTGGCCGTTGCCTGGTTCCAGCCGTCGAACTGTTCGCCAACTACAGGCGCCATGCGGCCATCGTCCAGATGTGAAGCGCCGTGCCACATGCGATAGCCTTCGCGTACGGAGACGTGATCCATCTGCTCCGCAAGATGATGATCCAGGCTATCCTGCCAGATCTTTGCATAGACATCCGGGGAGATGGGGAAGGGGGCTGTACGATGGTCTGCGTACTGGATTACATAAAGGCCGGGCTCTCTGACCGGAGTAAAGTCGAACTTGGAATAAACATAGCGTAGCCAAGGCGTGGAAGGCGTAATTGGGCCTTCAAAGACCTGCTTGTACGAGCCGTCCTCCATCATGCGCAGTACTTTTGCCGTCTTCGGACCGTTGTACTTCGGGTCCAATTCCAGCACCGCCACCTTGGAAAAATCCGGCGCATATCCCACCTGGCTATGGGCGATGACTGGCGGGCGTGTCCAGCCGGGAATTACATCCGGACGAATGTGCCACACGATGGCATCGGTAGTCTTGCCGGAAGGAATTAGCGAGCGCAACACAAACCAGCCATTCTGCGCCCGGTTGCGCCCGTCGAAGAGCATGAGGTCCGCCGTATCCGATGTGACGTTTACGCGGGCCAGATTGTCGTCGACGCCCAGGGTGATGCTCCTGCCCTGGGCGAACGGCAACGGCTGTGTGTATCCCTTGTCCTTGTCCCATTTCTCCAGGTAGTACGCCTTCTTTGGCTCGTCAGGCAGCGGCAATACCTTGATCATGGGATCGTCCGGTGTTCGCGGAAAGATGCCGGCTTTTGTTCCGTCGACAAGGTAAGCCTTGCCCATGTAGATGGAGGGCAGGAACTCCAGATTGAAGCCGGCCCGTCCGATGAGTTTCTGCGGTAGAGGCTTATCCAAATTGATGCTGACCTTCACGCCGCCCGGTTCTGCCGCTACTTTCAAGGTGTAGCTCAAGTCGAAGCTCGGGAAAGCAAGATCGGCGCTGAGCGTGTTGTTTGCTTTATCGATGTGGCGGCCTTTAAGGGTTGCCACCAGGTCCCACTGCTCGGGTGTAGGCATCAGGCGAACGTCGCCATTGGTGGCGATGCGCTGCCCGTGGAGAATCATCTCCATGGCAGTATTCTTCTGGTCTACGAAAACAGGATGGTAAGTGCTGTCATAGAGAAAGACGCTAAAACCTTGCGTGTCGAGGTAGTTCTTATCATTTACCTTCATCGCAAAGCTGCCTTTTGGATTCTCTTCCAGTGCAGCGCCATGGATTTTAATGTGGGCCGGTTCGGCCTCGGTGCCATGCGCAGGCGGAGGAACGATGGTTTGTATTTGTGCGAAAAGCGATCCTGCGCACGCAAGAATCGTTGCTGTTGCGCATGAGCAAAACAAATTTCTTATTGTCATCATTCTCTCACTAGTAATTCGATTTAATACGGAGATATTCGCATTGAAGCGGAGCGCACCGGTTTGCACAGCAACAAATATATCCATCGGGCGGCGACTTACACAACGCAGGAAGCCAATAGCCGATTGAGCCAATTTTTCCCCAGCGGCTCCGTTTATAGTGTGGCGGCTCGAGCGTATTTCCTGGGAGAACAGCCCATCATGCGTCGAAAGGCTTTGCCGAAGGAGCTCTCGGATTCGTAGCCGAGCGATTGTGCGATGGAGGAGAGGCCGTCAGAGGAATTCTTGAGCCGGTCGGCAGCCAGAAGCATGCGCCAGCGGGTGAGGTATTCCATGGGAGTGGTGCCGACGATCTCCCGAAAGCGCAAAGCAAAAACTGAGCGAGACATGCCGACGCGTTCGGCCAGTATTTGCAAAGTCCAGGGGTATGCGGGATCGCGGTGCATGCTGGCGATAGCGGCGCTCATATGCTTATCGGACAAAGCAGAGAGCCAGCCCTGGTTCGCGGTCGCGGAGTCGGCCAGGTGCAGGCGCAAAGCCTGAATCAGCATCATATAGGCGAGTTGCTGGGCAATCAGCGATCCGCCCGGTTGTGGGTCACGCAGCTCTTCGCGCAAGCGTTCGAGCGACCAGCGCATGGCGGCTTTGTCCGACTCGCGGCGGATGTGGACGATAGGCGGCAGCGAGTGAAGAAGCATTTCGGCGTGGCTGCCGGTGAACCCGAAGAAGCCCCCTGCGATGTACCGCATGTTTCCGGTGATCTCTGCGACATCGCGTTTCATGCTTTGCTTAACACAGGCATCGGTATAAAGAACAGGCTCAAGGGCGAGATCGGTTGCGAGCCGGAAGGGAAGTCCACGAGGCAACAGAAAGCAGTCTCCTGCGCGAAGGAGCACCGGATCTGATACGCCTTCGACCACTAGCCAGCATTCACCGGCAAGAATGGCGTAGCATTTGATGCCCTTATATTGTGGGAAACGGATAGCTATCTCATCGGGAACCAGGAATCCGCCGGAGATTAGGCTTTGTGGTTTGAGGAGAGCAAGAACCTCTGAAAGCGGATCCATTCGCTCACTCGATTCCCTAAATGGCTGCAAAGATGATGCCCCGGGCATCTGGCCTTCGGAATTTTCATGAGGCGGGACGATTGGACCAATCATACGGACTTTCAGTATAGATCGTCCTTCAGTAGAAGCCCATCTAGTGAATGACGGCGTAGATCAGCCGCGCACTTGCGAGATTTTCAAGGAGATATCATCATGCGTATTTTTGTGACGGGAGCGCCGGGGTTCATCGGTTCGGCGCTGGTTCCGGAGTTGATTCAGGCAGGACATCAAGTATTAGGACTGACGCGATCTGAAGCCGGCGCCGAAAAGCTGCGAGCGGCAGGAGCAGAGGTTTTGCATGGAAACATTGAAGACCTCGATAGTCTGCGCGATGGAGCAGCCAAGTCGGACGGCGTAATTCATTTAGCTTTCAACCATGACTTTTCGCAATTTCAAAAAAACTGTGATGATGATCGCAAAGCGATCGAAGCCATCGGCGAGGTGCTGGTGGGATCGAATCGGCCATTTGTTGTGACCTCGGGGACGGCGATTGCCGCGAACGTCGATGGCAAGCCCTCGACCGAAGATAGCCCAAAGGCATCGTGGAACCCGCGCGCAGCTTCAGAAGCGGCAGTGGTCGAGGTGACGACCCGCGGCGTGAATGCCTCTATCGTGCGATTGCCGCAGGTTCACGATACGCGCAAGCAGGGCTTGGTGCCTTATCTTCTCGCGGTGACGCGGGAAAAGGGCGTTTCCGCATATATCGGCGACGGCAGCAACCGTTGGCCGGCGGCGCATGTGTCGGATGTGGCGCGTCTCTATCGCTTGGCCTTCGAAAAGGCGGAGCCGGGCGCGATTTATCACGCAGTGGACGAAGAAGGAGTGTCGATAAAGGCCATTGCCGAGGCGCATGCTCGCGGACTGAAGGTGCCTGTGGTCAGCATCAAGCCGGAAGAGGCAGAAGCGCACTTCGGCTGGATTGCGCGCTTTGCTCAACATGATATGCCTGCTTCGAGCGCGGTCACGCGGCAGAAGCTGAACTGGAAGCCAACCGGGCCGGGGCTGATCGCCGATCTGGACGGAATGGACTACACGCAAGCCTAAGGCTGTGCCACACAGCTGGCGGGTAAATGAGTATTGCCGTCGATGGCAGGGCTAAATCAGAAGCTCTGCAATAGATGATCTCTCACGCTCGCCAGCACTTTCTGTTTGAAAGGCTCCGGCAACATGCGAGCAATTTCCATGGCCCCAATCATGGTGGAAAAGATGCAAAAGAAGGCACGTTCTTTGTCGGCGGCTCTTCGGCCCGGCATAAATGGCTGCATCTGATCTTTATATTTCTTCAGCTCTTCAAATATCTGAGGCCGCATCGACTTATCAGCTCTCGCCAGCTCAGGCGCAAGAACCGGCAGTGGGCATCCGTGCTCAACGTTGTCACAAAATTCCTGGCTCAGGTATGTCGTCACGATGGCTTTCCATGCCGTGCCGGGCTTGGCTTGCTCTGCCACGCGAGTAAGGCGGTCGGTGATTTCCTGGAATGCCTCGCTCAGCGATTCCATGAGCAAATCATTTTTGCTTCCGAAATGCTTGTAAAAGCCGCCGTGGGTTAAGCCGGCGTCCTGCATAACGGCTGAAACGGCAGCGCCGGTCATGCCTTCGGAGCGGATGCGCCGGGATGCATCTTTCACGATTTTTTGATGGATTTCAGCTTTGTGTTCAGGCCGGTAACGCATGGCACATTATAAGATGTCGGCAATCATCTCAGGATGCGATTCATCTTTCCTGCGCGTTCAAAAAAGTCTGAATCGATGGGATTATAAGCATAATCTTATCGATAGGAGGCGCTAATGTCACCACAATCCATCTTTTTAACGCATCTTGTTTTGGGTTATGTCGCGTGTCTGCTTTGTTTCGGCGCGTATATTTTGCCGCGGTTCAGGTCCATGGAGCCGATAGCGGTGCAGCGCGTCATAGCGACAGTACACAGCTTTCGCTTCTTCGGGCTTGTCTTTATTCTTCCAGGTGTTGTTGGCGCTGATTTGCCATCCACCTTTGCTCACTCAGCCGCTTACGGTGACTTTTTAACCGGAGTGCTTGCGATACTGGCTCTTCTTATGGTGAGAGTGCGTCCGCTCTTTTGGTCGCTTACCGCTGCCTTTAATCTCGTTGGCATGATCGATCTCATCCTGGCTTATTGCTACGCGGTCAAGTCGGGTCTTCCTGCAGTAGCAGGGCAATTAGGCGCTGTCTACGTGATTCCGGTTGTTTATGTTCCCATGCTGATGATCACCCACTTTGCCGCTTTTTATTGGCTGCTTCGCCCGCACACGAAAACGGATGTGGCCCTCATCGACGGTGCGGTCAAAATTTGAGACATGATGAAGCATGTCGCAGTAGACCGAATCCATATCTATGGATATACGTTGTAGGGGAGATCTTTCAGCCGAGATATGGACGTGAAGCCGGGCTTTAGCAATTCTCGCGATATCCATTACATTGCGAATACGCATGATATTTGCGGTGAGGGTGTTGTGTGGCATCCGGAAGAGAAGGCTGTTTATTGGACCGACATCAACCGCCGATTGCTGCACTGTTATACGGCTGCTGATGCGGGCGTTCGCACATGGAAGTTCGATCAGCCGGTTACGGCTGTTGAGCTTACTTCCGATCCAAAGTTGCTGCTCATCGTCCTAGGCGGAAGCATCATCATGTGGGACATTGAGAATTGCTCGCGCACTGCGACGCTTTTCCATCTTGCATCGTGGCCTGTGGTGCGGTGTAACGATGCGCGTGTGGGGCCGGATGGCGCGCTTTGGTTTGGCACCATGCAAAATAATGTGACGTCCGACGGCGGCAGCACACCTATTACCGAAAACCTGGGAGAGCTGTTTTCCCTTGATGCTCGCGGGCAAGTAAAAGTGTGGCATGAGGGAATTGGCATCACCAATACGGTGGCCTGGTCGCCCGACGGTAGCCAAATGTTCTTTGGGGATACAATATCCAACCGCATCTATGTTTCAAGCTTTGATCGCGCGCTGGGCCTAACAGCGGAGCCGCAAATTTTTATCGATGGCTTCGACCGCGGACAGCCGGATGGCTCCGCGGTCGATGCTGAGGGTTATCTGTGGAACTGTCGATATGGCGGCAATTGCATTGTCCGCTTTGCACCTGATGGCTCGGTCGCTGAAGTGGTGGAAGTGCCGGCGAAGAATCCAACGACCTGCGCATTTGGCGGAGCTGATCTGAAAACTTTGTATATCACTTCCGCTGCCGGCGCGGATGCCGCTGCCGGCGCGCTTTTCAGTATGCGGGTAGAGACAGCCGGCCTTCCTCAAAATCGGTTTCGGCTATAGACGAACGGGAAGCTGTGCCAGCAATCCTCCATCGACGCGATACGAAGAGCCGGTCACAAACGAGGCATCATCGCTGAGCAGAAATGCGATGACACTGGCTACTTCTTCGGGTTGCGCCAATCGTTGCATCGGATGAAAATTCGCCCACTTCTGCAATATATCTTCGAGAGGCTTATTCTCTCGGAAAGCCTCCGCTGAAGTTCGCACCATCGGAGTATCCACGGTGCCCGGCATCACAGTGTTGATGCGCACGTTGTCTCTTGCGTGATCGACAGCCATAGCACGCGTTAATGCTTCGAGCGTTCCTTTGCTGGCCGCGTAGGCAGCGACTCCGTTTTGGCTGGCGAGCGCCTGCACGGATGAAACCATTACGATGGAGCCTCCGCGTTTCATTTGCGCAATCGATGCCTTCGCGGCGAGGAATGCACCGCGAGCGTTTACCGACTGGACGAAATCATATTCCTCTATCGGAGTGGTCAGAGCAGTGCCGTAACGCTGAATGCCGGCGCTATATACCAGCCAGTGCAAATCATCGCGACCTGCAGCAGCCGTAACAGCCGCTTCTACCTGCGGCTGTTTTCGTACGTCGCAACTCACCCATGCTGCGCCAGTCATGTCATTCGGCGGCTCATTCAAATCAGCAATGGTTACTCTGGCGCCGCGATGCAGTAGCAGTTGTGCTGTGGCCAGGCCGATACCGGACGAGCCTCCAAAAATAATTGCATTTTTGCCTTTGTAAGATTTCATGCTAGTCAGCTCTCGTCATCAGGTGTTCAGCCATACGGATTGCGCCTCGAAGTTCTGCCAATCCTCGAAGGCGTCCAACTGCAGGATAGGCAGGCGCGGCAGCGCGCTCATGATCGTTTAGAAGTTCCTGCCCGTGATCGGCGCGGAAGGGAATCCGCGAAACTTCTTCCGCAGATGTGCGCCTGCGCTCCTCTTTTACAATCTCAACAATGATCGGAATCAGGTTTGCATCCCCTTCAAGATGTGG
The DNA here is from genome assembly GCA_035547425.1 of Alloacidobacterium sp. Taxonomy (GTDB): domain Bacteria; phylum Acidobacteriota; class Terriglobia; order Terriglobales; family Acidobacteriaceae; genus Alloacidobacterium. The sequence continues at coordinate 117,233 of DASZUU010000026.1, forward strand.
AGCCTCAAAAAAGCTCTCCATCGGTTGATGATTCGCATTCGTCAGCATGCTTCCCCGCTGCGTGGATCGCAGATGAAAGAAGCCAATGCGCGGAGCGAGGCGGCGGACCATTTCGATGAGATTGTTATCCGCTCTGACTCCGAGTGCTCCTGTACAGAATGTAATTCCGTTGGCATCGAGATCAGACTGAGCCATAAGCCAATCGAGATCTTTCGCTGTGCTCACAATGCGGGGCAGACCCAGCAATGGTCGCGGCGGATCATCCGGATGAACACATAGCTTTACGCCTAGCTCTGCTGCTACGGGACACACAGAGCGCAAAAACTCTGCCGCATTTTGGCGGAATCCGGTCTCAGCGAGATTCTCATACTCCAGCACCAGGGTCCGAACCTGCTCCAGCGTATAGCTGCCGTTGCCGCCTGGTAGTCTGTGGAGGATAGTCGTTTGCAATTCTTCTTGTTCATGCTGGGTGAGCTGCTGAAAATATGCATGCGCTTTGCGGCAGCACGCATCACCCCATTCGGCTTCAGCACTTTTTCGCTTTAGAAGAAAAAGATCGAAAGCCGCAAATGCTGCGGCGTCGAAACGAGTAGTAAAGCCGCCGCCAGGGGCAGGCGCATGCAGATGTGTTCGTATCCAGCTAAACAGCGGCATGAAATTGTAAGCCACGATATGAATGCCGGATGCCGCCAGATTGCGTAACGATTGTTTGAAGTTTTCTATATGGCGCTGCCAACCCGGGGCATGAGTCTTCATGGTCTCGGTAACATCGAGACTTTCCACCACGCTCCAGCGAAGACCGGCTGCTTCGATCTCGGCTTGCCGCTGTTGAATCAATTCCAGTGGCCACACTTCACCGGGAGGAACTTCGTGCAATGCGGTGACAATGCTCTCAGCGCCTGCTTCTTTTGCGTCTCGCAGTGTGACTCGGTCCGCAGGTCCAAACCAGCGCCATGTCTGCTCCATTCTCGAAACTCCAAAGTGTTGAATCTTCCGGGGTGAACAGTGTACGAGAGCCACCGCGGTTGCGGAAATACTTATATTTCAATTACTTTTTTGCAGTAGTGCCGGTGATGTAATTTTTTCTGCCAAAGTAATGTGCTGATCCTAATCGGGCTGAACCCGATTGTGAGGAGCAATTCTTTCCTGGAGAAAATGTTTTGCTACGTGAAATGGTTATGAGTCCGTTCTCTTCGAATCAAAACGCCGGCATGCGGTTAATGGCGTCAGCTATTGCGACTGGGAGAGCCAAGTGACCAAGACCGGTGCCGCAGCAGGAAGCGCAACATACCCGCCGCGCAAGCGCTCATACACAATACAGTCTGTCGTTCGCGCGGTGGACATTCTTAACTCATTTACTTCGACATCGGAAATTCTCGATCTGCGCGTAATAGCGGCTCGTGCTGGACTGCATAAAGCTACCGCATTTCGGCTGTTGGAAACCCTGGTGGAGACTCGGGTGCTGGAACGCGCAGGCAAGCAGGGCTATCGCTCGTCCATACAGATTTCGCGATCCAGGCGGTTCCGCATCGGCTATGCCTCGCAAAGCAATCTGCTTCCTTTTACCTCTACGGTTACGGACGGCCTGGTGGTAGCGGCGAATGCCGCGAATGTCGATCTACTGATTGCAAATAATGAATTCAGTCCGCGAATCGCACTGCAAAACGCCGATAAATTTGTTGCGGAAAAAGTAGACCTTGTTGTCGATTCGCAAATTAACGTTGCCGTAGCCGCCCAGATCGCTGCGAAATTTTCTGATGCGCGCATTCCATTTATAGCGCTCGATATTCCTCACCCCGGCGCTATCTATTTTGGGGCAGACAACTACAAGGCGGGCCGTATGGCAGGCCGTCATCTGGCCAAGTGGGCCATGCGTCATTGGAAGTCGAATCCCGAACAGT
>DASZUU010000027.1:0-3916 GCA_035547425.1 Alloacidobacterium sp.
CAATGCGCCAGATCGCTTTCGACGCGATCGCCTCTCAGCAAACATTGCCGGGACGGCTCACGCGTCTCAAAAGCGGCCCTTCTTCGACCGGGACACCGTCAGCCATTGATCGACGGCGCACCTGGCCCAAGCCGGAACAGGAACGGCGCGAACGTGCTTGCCTTTGCCGATCAGGCCGGCAACGATCCAGTGATCCGCCTGAAGCCGCATCCGATCCGGAGAGCCAGGATAGCGCGGTCACGTTTTCCGCGTGGCGTCTCCGGCGCCAGCCTCTGGAGCAGCGCCCTGGATTGTTCAACCGTCAGCCAGTCTCCAATTCAACTCCCAACCGCTTTGCGCCCTTGACGCGGCGTATGCCAGCGGGAAGATCCGGACCAAGCAGTCCCGCAATCGGCAGCCTCGTACGCAAGACGCCGAACGGCGGCGAGCCGAACATTGATTGTCGAAGGAGCAAGATTGTTCTGCTCCAGAAAAAGGCGGTAACTGAGAACGACGGCGCGGTTGAACGCGAGCCGCGGTTCGGAACAGTACCAGCCGATGAAGTTCATCGATCGCATGTCCGTACGATTCCTGGGAACTGGCAGCAGCTCTGAGCAGCCCCTACTTCGTAGCGTATGTTTCAATGAGCTTCCAACTCCTGTTGACATCCGACCCAGGATAGTGGCAGGCTTAGGTCGGATGCCTTCCCAAGATAATCCCGGCGATCGCATTGCCCTCTTGCAGGGAACGCTCGACCTGCTCATTCTCAAAACCCTCGTGCTCGGCTCGTGTCACGGGCAAGGCATAGCGCGCTCCATACAACGTCAGTCAGAAGAGGTCTTTTTCGTTGATCATGGTTCGCTCTATCTTGCTCTCCAGCGCCTTGAAGACAAGAAGTGGATCAGCGCCAGGTGGGGCGTCAGCGAGAACAACCGCAAGGCGCGCTTCTATTCGCTGACTGCCAGGGGACGCCTGCAGCTTGAAGAAAAGACCAGCGAATGGCAGCGGCTGACGAGAGCGATGGCACTGATTCTGGATGGACGACCGGGCAGCGAGGAGGTCTAGTCATGTTCCGGCGGAGAAGAAGCGCAGACGATTTTGCCGAGGAGATCAAATCGCATCTCGAACTCGAAGCCGATGAGTTACAGAGGGAAGGCTTAAGCGAAGAAGAGGCGCGCCGCAGGGCAAGAATCGAGTTCGGCAACGCGCAGACGGCACAAGAACTCTTCTATCTCAGCAGCCGTATCGCATGGCTCGACAATCTGCTCCACGATATTCAATTTGCGATCCGTCAACTGATAAGAAACCCGAGCTTTACCTTCTTTTCAATCGTCACCCTTACGCTGGGCATCGCCGCCAACAGCACGATCTTCAGCTGGATCAACTCGACTCTTCTCGATCCCATTCCCGGGGTCGCGCACACGAGCGACATGGTCACGATCATGCGGGGCGAAAGAAGCGAGCACCCGACGCCTCCCTTTTCGTACCTGGACTTCACGGAACTTCGCGATCGCACGCGCACCTTCGCGGGGTTGATCGCTTATCACGACGACTGGATGGCGATCACGGATTCGGACAGGCCCGAGCGCATTTATGGGACGCTGGCATCGTCGAACTACTTTGAGGTACTCGGCGTGCGCCCGATCCTGGGCCGGTCGCTTGAATCGACTGCGCCGTATGAGCGGCTGGGTAAAGCGGAAGCGGTGCTCGGTTACGGCTTATGGCAGCACCATTTTGGCAAGGATTCTTCCATCATTGGAAAGATCGTTCATATCAATCTACGTCCGTACACAATTGTTGGCGTCGCCCCCGAAGACTTTCAGGGCTGTAAGAGCGGGTTACGGAACGATATATGGATACCAATTGGCATGGATTCGCAGGTTTGGGGCTTCGACCGACTCAAGTATCGGGACGTCCTCTGGCTTAACGTGCTTGGCAAGCTCAAGCCGGGAGTCGATCATCGCCGGGCTGAAAACGAGCTGAACATCCTGATGCAACGCCTCGTGGAGCGGTTTCCGGACACGCACAAGGGGCCAAACACGATCTCTTCCGATCCGCTGTGGCGGTCGCCCTTTGGCGTGAACGTCTATCTTTATGGAACGCTGCCCATGCTATTCGCGCTGGCTTTGGTGCTCTTACTGCTGGCCTGCGCGAACCTGGCGAATCTTCTGCTGGTGCGGTCGGTGGCGCGCCGGCGCGAATTTGCCATTCGCCTGTCGATAGGGGCAACCCGCTGGAGGCTGGTGCTTCAGTTGATGGTGGAGAATGCGTTGATTGCGCTGGCAGGAGCCGGGCTCGCGCTGTTGATGACGAAATGGACCGCACACGGACTGTCCGCGTTCCTGCCGACCACGACGCTTTCTCTTACGCTGGATGGACGCGTTGACCGAACGGTGCTGGTGGCGGCCGTTCTGATTTCGCTTTTCACTGCCGCGGTGTCCGGCGTTTTGCCGGCGCTTCGAGCTTCCCGCCTCGCCCTCGCTCCAGTGTCGGCCCTGAAGGATGAAGCACTCAATACCTCCGGAGGAATCCACAAGTCGCGCCTGGCAGGAGGACTGGTGGTCGCGCAGATTGCGCTCTCGCTGCTGCTGCTGGTCTGCGCCGGACTTCTGGCCCGCAGCCTGCGGAGGGCAGAGGATTCCTATCCAGGGTTCGACCCCAGCCACGTGTTTCTCGCCAGCTTCGATCTGAAACCCACGGGCTATTCCAGAGCGCAGAGCCTCGAGTTTGACAAACAAATGCTCGTACGCCTGAAATCGCTGCCTGGCGTCCAGTCGGTCACGCTGGGAGATTTCTCGCCGCTGAGCTACACCATTCATACAGATTTTATTCAGCCTGAAGGCTATTTGCCGCGGAAGAACGAATCCATGGAGGTCGACAGGGGCGTGGCGGGGCCGGAGTACCTGCGGACGGTACGAACAGCCTTACTGGCGGGACGGGACTTCACCGACAGGGACAATGACAGCGCGCCGCCGGTCTCGATTATCAATAAGGCGTTGGCCGACCGCTATTGGCAGGGACAGGACCCGATCGGCAAGCGGCTGCGGGTTGCCGGACAGTGGACGACAGTGGTTGGTGTGGCTGCCAATGGGAAGTACCGGCGCCTGGTTTACGATACTGCGCCGCTGGTGCTGATTCCGATGTTGCAGAGTCATCACCGGGGCGACCAGATTGTATATGTGCGCGTGGCCGGTGATCCTATGGCCTATGCATCTGCCGTGGAACGAGCAGTTCACGGACTTAATTCTGAATTGCCACTCTTCAACGAAACCACGCTCGCCGCGAACATGCGGATAGGGAGTGCCTTTGAACGCATTGCAGCAGCCTTCGCAGGTTCATTCGGGCTGTTGGCTCTTATCCTGGCTGCCATCGGAGTTTATGGTGTGGTTGCCTATGCCACGAAGCAACGCACTCATGAAATCGGCATTCGCATGGCGCTCGGTGCCAGCAAGCGGGACATTTTTCGCCAGGTCCTGGGACGAGGTTTGCACTTGGCGGGCCTGGGGCTGGTTCTCGGTCTGACGATCTCATTTGCGCTTACCCGCTATCTGCGTGGAATGCTCTATGGCGTGGGGACTGCGGATTGGCTGACATTCGTTATAGTCGCCATTCTTCTCTGCGTCGCTACACTGATTGCCTGTTTTGTTCCGGCCCGCCGCGCGGCATCTATCGATCCCATGCAGGCGTTGCGGACAGAATGACCAGGGTAAACCGACATCGGACTTACGGCATGACACCGGAATGGCGCATCATCGCCGACTCACTCATCGACAGCGTTCTGAGTGGATCACGCGCAACTCGGAAATGAGGCCGGAGCCCGGCCGTGTTTAGATTGCCGACCACCCAGCCGGAGGTGGGCGCGAGTTCCTTCCGCGCGAACGATATCGTCCTTTATCATTCACGACCTAAGTGGTAAGTCGGCAGCCGAAACAGGCTG
>DASZUU010000028.1:0-33021 GCA_035547425.1 Alloacidobacterium sp.
GGCATTGTGCGCGTGCATGCTCCATCATGGCGCGCCCAATGCCGCGACCCTGGTGCGCAGGGCTGACCGCCACATCTTCTACGATGCCGGATTTCTTTCCCCGCTTGGCGAGATTGTCCATGATCAGCAATTCATACGTTCCGACAACGGCATCGTCCAGTAATGCAATGAAAATGCGGTAGGAGGGATAGCGCTTGAAAACCTGCAGATGCTCGCGCGCTTCTTCAAGCGTGAAGGACTCTTCGTCGAAAATTCCGCTTGCCGAGTATATTCGCAAAATCGCAGGCAGGTCGTCCTCTGTAGCTTCTCGGATTCGGATATCGTTCATGGATTGAGAATAAATCGAAGCATCAGGCTATACTTTGTGCCGATGACCGAAAAATTTTCCCGCAGAAAATTTGTGCAGGCCTGCGCCGGACTCTCGGCAGCTTCGATACTGCCGCGGCAGCTTTTTGCCGATACGACCTCGCTGGCGCACGATGCGAATCGCCCGCAATTTCACTTATTGCCTGCAGCCAACTGGATGAATGATCCTAATGGCCCGATCTACTGGAAGGGCAAGTACCACATGTTCTGCCAGTACAATCCTCACGCCGCCGTGTGGGGCGATATGCATTGGGCGCACGCTGTCAGTCCGGACATGGTGCATTGGAAGCATCTGCCCGTAGCGCTGGCGCCCACAAAGGGCGGCCCGGATGAGGATGGTTGTTTTACGGGCACAGCGGTGGTCTTCAACGGTGTGCCGACGCTGATCTATACCGGCGTGCAGCGCGTGCCCATAGCAGACGCCACCATCAAAGATGCGCACAATCCGCTGAAAGAGACGCAGTGCCTAGCTACGTCGAGCGATCCTGAATTGCGGACCTGGAAAAAGTTGCCGCAACCGGTGATCCCTGCTCCGCCGCCAAATTTAGAGGTCGCCGGGTTCCGCGATCCCTGCCCATGGCAGGAAGGAGATGTCTGGTACATGGGGGTGGGATCGGGAATTCGTCACCGTGGCGGTTGCGTATTGCTCTATCGCTCGCATGACCTGCGGCAGTGGGAGTATCTGCATCCGCTGGCGGGCGGCGAATGGAACGGCAAAGAGGGCAGCGATCCGGTCGGTAGCGGAGAAATGTGGGAGTGCCCGGATTTCTTCGCGCTGAATGGAAAACACGTGCTGCTGTATTCGACCGAAGGCAGGGTCTTCTGGACAGTGGGCGAGCTCGATACGAAGGAAATGCGCTTTCATCCGCAGCAGAAAGGCGAATTGGATTACGGTCCGCAGGTTTACTATGCGCCGAAATCGATGCTCGATAAAAACGGCAACCGCATCCTGTGGGGATGGATTCGAGAGACGCGGCCGGAAGCCGAATATGCCCGCGCCGGCTGGGCCGGCATGATGTCGCTGCCGCGCGTGCTGACGGTCAGCGCTGACGGAAAGCTGGAGATGCGCATTCTGCCCGACGTGGAAGCATTGCGCAGCGGAGAGCCCGCGCAATGGGAGCGGGGCAGCAATCGAGCGGCATGGCCGGTACGCGGCTTAAGCGCAGCGCTGGAATTGCGCGCGCGGCCTACGCCTGGGCCGGTGCATATCATCCTCGGAACAAAAGAAAAACCGGCAGCTCACTTTCAGCTGGATGCCGCGCAGGGCACGCTGGCCTTCAACGCGCAGCAGATTCAGGCGTCGCTGCCGCCGGGAGAGATGCGCGTCTCGTTTTATCTGGATGGCTCGGTCATCGAGGTGATCGTCAACGATCGCCTGGCGCATACCAGCCGCGTCTATGATCTCGATCCGAACCAAGCAATGCTGACCATTCTCGATCCCGGAAAAGCGGTGAGCGATGCGCAGCTCTGGCCTATGCGCGCGATTTCTTCGAATCGGCTTACAACCTAGTATGGCTATACTCTCACTATGAAATTCGACCGCCGGATATTTCTATCCACTTGCAGCCGCTTCGGGCTTGCTTCTACGCTCTTTCCCGGAGCGCTCTATACACTTGCGGCGCAGGCCGAAGACGCAGACGCGAAGATCACGCCGGAGATGATCGATGCTGCGGCTGCGCTGGCAGGAATCACCATCGCGCCCGAACAGAAGCAGATGATGCTCGGCGGCTTGAATGATCAGCGGCGATCGTATGCGGCGATTCGCAAGCTACGCCTGCCAAACAGCGTGCCTCCGGCGTATGTCTTCGATCCTCTGCCTCCCGGCGCGAAAATCAACACGGAAAAACAGGAGCCGCGATACAGCAAGGCGCCCGCCATGGCGACGGTGCCCGGCAATCTGGAAGAGCTGGCGTTTGCATCCGTGGTGGAATTAGGCGACCTGGTGCGGCGGAAAAAAGTCTCAGCCACGAACCTGACCGAGATGTACATCGCACGCCTTCGCCGCTATGATCCTCTGCTGCACTTTGTCATCACCATCACGGAAGACCGCGCCCTGGCACAGGCAAAAGAGGCGGATGCGGAAATCGCTGCGGGGAAATATCGCGGGCCGTTGCACGGGCTTCCGTGGGGCGCGAAAGACCTGCTCGCAGTCAAAGGCTATCCCACAACCTGGGGTGCGGGTGGATTCGAGAAGCAGAGCTTCGACGAAGATGCGACTGTGGTGAAGCGGCTCGATGCAGCGGGCGCCGTGCTGGTGGCGAAGACAACTCTCGGTGCGCTGGCCATGGGCGACAAGTGGTTCGGGGGCCGCACGCGCAATCCCTGGAATCCGAAGCAGGGATCGAGCGGATCGTCCGCCGGTTCGGCTTCGACAACATCGGCAGGCTGCGTGGCCTTTGCCATCGGTTCCGAAACATTAGGCTCGATCTCATCGCCCTCCACGCGCTGCGGCACAACCGGGCTGCGGCCTACTTTCGGCTTCGTACCGCGCACAGGAGCCATGGCGTTGAGCTGGACAATGGATAAGCTGGGCCCCATCTGTCGCGCCGTAGAAGACTGCGCCATCGTCATGCAGGCAATCTATGGCCCCGATGGTCAGGACCAGTCAGTACGCGATGCTGCCTTCAACTGGAATGCGGAGTTCGATTGGAAGTCACTGCGCGTGGGGTATATCGCAAAAGAGTTCGAAGCGGAGAAGCCTGAGCCCGCGCACGAAGAAAAGCAGACAGGCACTTTAACTCAGGACGAGAAGAAGAAGCGCGAGAAGCAGCAGCGAGAGGAGGCTGCCGCACGCGCGCGCCGCGAATACGATCGCAGGTACGATCTCGCCGCGCTGGAAAAGCTGCGCAGCATGGGCGTGCAGCTTGTTCCTGTGGTTCTGCCCGACCTGCCTTACGGCGCAATGACGCCGCTACTCACTGCGGAAGCCGCAGCCGCCTTCGATGAGCTGACAACCACAGGCCGCGACAAGCTGCTGGCCGAGCAAGGTCCTGAAGACTGGCCGAACGATTTCCGCATTTCCCGCTTCTATCCTGCCGTCGAATACATCCAGGCGAATCGTGCGCGCACGCTGGCCATTCGTGAAGTGTCGAAGCTCTTTGAGCAGGTAGATGTGATTGTCGCCTCTACCAACAGCGAGCAGTTGCCGGTCACAAACCTGACCGGCCATCCCGCGGTGATTGTCCCGAACGGCCTTCGCGGCAACGATGCTCCCGCGCCTCCGGCAGTCGATACCGGCGACGATGACCAGATCGGCGGTCCGGGAACGCCGGTGAGCCTGACGTTCCTCGCCGGCCATTATCAGGACGCGAAGCTGTGCGCCTTCGCCAAGGCATATCAGGATGCGACCGGCTTCCAGAAGCTGCACCCGAAGCTGTAGTAACCTGCTGACTAGCTGCTCTATGCCACTGGTTGAAGTCAGACACATCTCAAAGAGCTATCCCCGGCGCGAGGGTCTTCGCACAGAAGAAGTGCGCGTGGTTGAGGATGTGTCCTTCGTCATCGAGCGTGGCGAGACTTTGGGGCTGGTCGGCGAATCCGGCTCAGGCAAGAGCACCATAGCGCGCATGGTGCTGGGGCTGATCGAGCCGAGCGCAGGCAGCGTGAGCTTCGATGGGCAGCGCGTAAGCGGCGTGCCGCAGCGGCGGTTGCGTGCCGTGCGTCGTCGCATGCAGCCTGTTTTTCAGGACCCCTTTGCAGCGCTGAATCCGCGCATGCGCGTGGCAGAAATTATTGCCGAGCCGCTGGTGATTCATCGTGCTGCTGCCCGCAACCAGCTGCGAACCAAATGCGCGGAGCTGCTGCGTGCTGTCGGTCTTGAGGAATCGGCGCTCGGGCGCTATCCGCATGAGTTTTCCGGGGGCCAGCGGCAGCGCATCAATATTGCGCGCGCGCTGGCGCTGCGGCCTGAGTTGCTGGTGCTCGACGAGCCCGTCTCCGCGCTCGATGTAAGCGTGGGCGCGCAAATTGTAAATCTGCTGCGCGACTTGCAGCGCGAGTTCGGACTGACCTATCTCTTCATCTCGCATTCCATGCCGCTGGTGCGCTATCTCGCCACCAACATCGCCGTCCTGCAAGGTGGCAAGCTGGTCGAATTGGGCACATGCGATGCGATCTGCGATGCCCCGCGGGAAGAGTACACGCGCACGCTGCTGTCAGCCACACCGGAAATTCGACTAGCTTAGAAAAGCTCCGGGGGTACCCAGAATACCAATCTTCGATAGAGATTCAGCTCTACAGCTGTCGCACCTCTTGACTCGATTGTTCGGCATCGGCAGCCAGCAGTTCCTCAGCAGTCAGCCTGTCCACACGCCGCAATCGAGGGAAGAAGACGCTCCACAATCCGGTGACAGCCAGCGATCCGATCCCTCCGTAAATCACGGCACGAACAGCTCCCCACCATGACGCCGTAAGCCCGCTCTCAAATTCGCCCAGCTCATTCGATGCGCCGACAAAAAGCGAATACACAGCGCTGACACGTCCACGCATCTCCACCGGAGCCGCAAGCTGCAGAATCGCCGAGCGAATCACAACGCTCACCATGTCCGACGCGCCCACCACGAACAGGGCAAACAAGGAAAGCAGCAGATTCCGCGACATGCCGAAGACAATCGTCGCCGCCCCAAAGATTCCAACGCAGAAAAGCATCTTCGCGCCTGCTTTGCGCTCAATCGGCTTAAACGTGAGCCACATGGAGATAACCAACGCGCCCACAGCCGGCGCGGCTCTGAGCAAGCCAAGTCCGCGCGGGCCCGTATGCAGCACATCCTGCGCAAAGATCGGCATCAGCGCGACCGCGCCCCCCAGCAGTACCGCAAAAAGATCGAGCGAGATCGAGCCAAGCAGCACCTGCGTCTTCCACACATAGCGAATTCCGGCAAGGAAAACTTCCACCGAGGCCGCCTTGTGCTCCATGCGCCCCGGTCGCACATGCAGCGACAGGATCAGCCAGAGGAAGACAAAAAGCGTCGCCAGCGTAAAAAGAAAAACGATGCTGGCTCCGGCAAGCCGTCCATGTATCGGCAGCGTGTAGAGAATGCCGCCCAGCGAGGGTCCGGCGACGTTGGCAATCTGGAACGCCGTCGCTCCCCACGTGACTGCATTCACAAAATGCTCTTTGGGAACGAGATGCGGAATCAGCGCCGAACTGGCCGGTCCGCTGAAAGCGCGTCCGCAGCCGATAAGGAAGAGCACCATGTAAATGGGCCACACAGCATGCAGCCCATGCCACGCAAAAAGAAACAGAGCCGTAGTGCAGAAGGCCTGCAGCGAATAACAGACCAGAATCACCTGCCTGCGGTCGAATCGGTCCGCTACATGTCCGGCTGGCAGCACAAAGAAAAGGCCGGGAAGAAAAAGCACCAGCCCGGTATAGCCAAGGTAGAGCGCGCTGTGCGTAATCTGGTAAACCAGCCACGCTACTGCCAGCGTCTGCGCTTCGGCGCCAATAATCACCAGCGTGCGCGCCAACTGGTAACGGCGAAAATCACGCGAAAGAAAAGCTGCTGCGCCTGAGGTGCTGGATCGGTCTGGCATGCGGAATTGTGTCTGCTTCTATGATACCTGTCTCTACATAACCTCCATTGCGGGCAGTTTATCCGGGTTTGCCACCAGGAAAATATTCTGTATCCGGCCTTCTTCGCCCAGTTCGAGCGTAAGAATATGCGAGAGTTGGCCGTTGGTATAGATCAGCGCGCCCGGCTCGCCGTTGACTTCGGCCATACGCAGGAAGCGAACTTCGTCAGGATATTTTTTTAGAATGCCGGCAAAGAAGCGGCCAATGCGGTCGGCTCCGTAAATCGGATTGAGCGCGGCCCTGACCTTGCCGCCTCCATCGGAATAAAGCACCGCATCCTGCTGCAGCGTAGACATCAGCTTTACCGGATCGCCGGAAGCGCACGCAGCCAGAAAGCCTTCCAGCACCTGCTGGTGCTGCTTCTTATCCACCGTAAAGCGCCGCCGCTGCTCGCGGATGCTCTTGCGTGCTCGCGTCACCAGCTGGCGGCAGTTTGCTTCGGTCATTTCGAGCACTGCGCTGATATCCTCATACGACATCTCGAAAATCTCGCGCAGCAAAAACGCGGCCCGTTCCGGCGGCGATAGCGATTCCAGTAGATGCAGAAAAGCAATCGAAAGCGACTGCGCCATCTCGTGAGGATAGGCCGGCGGCTCCAGTATCGGCTCCGGCAGCCACGGGCCTACATATACCTCGCGCTTGCGATGCGCGGCCTTCAATGCGTCGAGCGAGATGCGCGCTACGACAGTGGTGAGATACGCTCTGGGCGAGCGTATCTCCTCGTCCGCAGCCTGTTGCCAGCGCAGATACGTCTCCTGTACCGCGTCTTCCGCATCGGCGCGCGCCCCCAACATGCGATACGCCAGCGAAAACAACAACGGCCTCAGTTCCAGGAACACGGCTTCCCGCTCTGCACTCATGCCACCAGCACCTCTCGCTGTTGTATCACTCGCGCCGCTCGCAGTGCACTGGCAACAGCCGCATCCGCCAGCATGCCTTCGGGACCAACCCAATCGCCGGCAACGGTCACATTTTCGCGGCCCACCACATCCACATCCGGGCGCCCCTCCGGCGCAGGAACCATGGGCGCCACCGTCAGGTTGGGCAGAAAACGCGTGACCTTCGCATACCGCCGCCACTCCGGCATCAGCAGCGTCATAAAATCCTCCAGCTCTTCGCGTACCTGCGCCGTATCCTGCTCGGTATTGTCCAGATACTTGGCCACATGCACCATCGCGCCGCCCTCCGGTGCAAGCCGCGCCGATTCCGAATGCACCGAGTAATACAGCGGACTGCCCAATCCAAAAGCCACGCGCGCCGCATTCTCCGGCAGCCTGTCCAGTCCAAGATCAAGCGTGGCCATGCGCAGCGGACTCCGCTTCGATAACGTGATGCCGGTCAGCTTCTCCACGCTTGCCGGGCCTACCGCCAGCACAATGCCGTGGGCGTCAATCTCGTTCACATGGCGTATCTGCTGCTCGCAGCGAATCTCCACGCCCAGCGTCCGTGCCCGCGCCTCCAGTCCATCCACAAGCGTCTGCCACCCGCCGTCGAGATACATCACGTTATCCTTGAGCGCCAGCGCAATCTGTTGCAGCGAAGCTGCCGCGCTCAGGCTCGTCATATCTGCCGCATACGTGCCCGTGCGAATAATAGCCGAAGCAAAGTCATACACACGCTCTGACGAGACGCGGCGGCTGATCCAGTCATGCATCGATTGCTGCGGAAAATCCGCCTGCCCCGACGTGAGCTGCCCAAAGAACTTGCCCGCCTCGATCTTCTCGCGCACCGAAAAGAGCCGCGTCGTCATCAGCTTGCCCAGGTCGCGCACCAGCGGATAGGTCTGCTCCTCGCGCACGAAAAAAGCCTGCGAGCCGGTCGGCGGAAGGTTGCCGGTGAAGGGGATTTTCCACGCGCTGAAGGTTTGCGCGGCCACGCCGCCCTTGTAAAGCGCATGCGGCCCCAGGTTCAGCAAGAAGCCCGCCTGCCGCTGCGTCTGCGCCCGTCCGCCCAGGTGCTTCGACTGCTCCAGCAGCGTAACCCGATGGCCCTCGCCCGCAAGCGCATTTGCTGCCGTCAATCCTGCCAGTCCGCCTCCGATCACTACATAAGAACGCATCGTTTTCATCCTCCGCGGCTAAGACGAGACAACCTTCCCGCCTGTGACACGCCCGCAAAATTTTTCTTCAGCCGTAAGACCGGCTGCATCTCAATCTTTTTGAATCCTGATGAAAGCGAGACAAGCCTTGCCGGAAAAAGACAAACTGCCCGATACCATCCTGATCGCGAACGCCACCGTGTACCTCGTCAATGGCGAGTCCTTCGAGCTGCTGCCATTTGCCGATGAAGAAGATGTGAAAAGCACGGTCAACGACCTGATGGAAAGCTGGGCCCGGTCCGGCTTCCTGCTGCGCGGACGGCACATTTATCCATGGCATCAGGTGCAGCGCGTCGAAGTCACCTCGGTCGAGGAGATGTCACGCAGCGAATCCGAGAAGCAATTGATCGATTGGGAAACGCACGACCAGTTCCGCCTCCAGCAGAACTTCTGGAAGACAAAAAAGCCCCGCGAAAAGAAAGAGGAATCGAAGGAATCCGGCGCAGGCAATTAGCCGCACGCCGGTTAATTACATCTGTATAGCGCCTGCGGCTACATTTGGATGTTGACCAGCCCTGCCGCCGCTCCCGGAGTCGTCTTCGAGCTCTGTGGAGCGCGCCAGTGGTCAATGTGTGATACCTGGTGAACGCAGCTGATCGTGCAATGCGGGGCGCAGGTCTTTTCCGTAAGGAACTCGCGCTTCAGGTCGGTTTTGGTGTATTCGGCCAGCGGCACGCCCGGGTATCCGCGCTGCTGCGAGCAGTAATGCACCAGCCCGTCTTCGCAGACATAGAGATAACGCGAGCCTGCGCGGCAGCGCCAGTCATTGGGCTGCGCATTGGCAATGGCTTCCTGGAACTGGTTGAACTGCGAGTAGTTCTTCTTTTTCCAGCTGCGCATCTCCGTCCACACGGCGCGTTCTTCGCCGCCCAGCGGCTTCAGCTGGCCGTCGCCGTCGTGAATAATGCCGATCGTCGAAGTAAACCCAAGCTCGATGGCGCGCCGTCCGATGGTCAGCGCATCCTGCGGATTCTTGATGCCGCCGCCGACCACGGAATTGATGTTCACATGGAAATCGGCAAATTCCGAGAGCCACTGCAGCTTCTTGTCCAGAACCTTCAGGCTCTTCTTCGATATCTCGTCCGGCTGCACGTTGTCGATGGAAATCTGCAGGTGATCGAGCCCTGCCTTATTCAGCCGCTGAATCCGTTCCGGAACAAGCAGATAACCATTGGTGATCATGCCTGCCATGCGGCCATGATGGCGAATCCGAGCGATGATCTGGTCCAGCTCCGGGTGCAGCAGCGGCTCCCCGCCGGAGATGGTGATAATACTGGTGCCGAGACGCGCCAGGTGATCGATGCGGCGCAGCATCTCCTCCACCGGAACCGGCTTGGAAACATCGTCGTACTCGTTGCAGTACGCGCACGCCAGGTTGCAGCGGCGCATGGGCACAATCTGCGCCATCACCGGGTGCCGCGTCGAAGCAAGCGCATGGCCCACCAGGGTGAGCTCGCGTACCTTGCGGCTGGCTGCCTTCATGCGGCGGCCTATCGTTTGTTGGCTGACTGCAGACATACTCTTCTTATTGAATCACATACACCGCATCGAGGGCGAGGCGGCGCGCCCCGACCGGAGGGTTCTTCGCACTAAACGGGGA
Source organism: Alloacidobacterium sp. (assembly GCA_035547425.1). Classification (GTDB taxonomy): domain Bacteria; phylum Acidobacteriota; class Terriglobia; order Terriglobales; family Acidobacteriaceae; genus Alloacidobacterium. Next base: position 9,640 of record DASZUU010000028.1, read on the forward strand.
ATCCGGGCAACCGAGCGGGAAGGCCGTCCAGATTGCCATCATGAAGTTGTCATCCTTGACTTCCAAGACGGTCGTTGAGCGGAGCGAAGGGCCTGCTTTTACGGCTACGCCCCAAATTCACAGTGAAATCACTGTTCTGTAAAGATTTTCGGCAACTCCAACGCGCTTTTCTTCTTCGATTCGCCGGCCTGCATGCTCATCTTCTGCTCTTTTTTGTCGCGCATCACGGTAAGCTGCACCTGCTTGCCGCGATTATTGTGCAGGGCCTTCATCCAATCGGCGCGGGAGGCCATCGTGTCATTGTTTACTTTCGTGATCACGTCCCCGGCCTTTAATCCGGCGCTTGCAGCGGGGCTATTCTCATCCACGCTCTTCACCAGCAGGCCGGTGCCGTCGCTCACGCCAAAATAGCTGGCCAGCTGCGTGCTCAGTACATCTACTTCGGCGCCCACATACAAGCCGCTGGGCGTAAAGACGCCGAAAAATCCATTGCCGAACCAGCGCGTGGAAGGCGCGGTTAGTCCTTCTGCGGTGGTCTGCTGGCTGGGATCGGGAACAGTAAAGTGCTGCGCCCAGGCGGTGGCTTCAATCTTTGCGCGGTCGGCTAGTTCTACGGAGATATTCTGCTGCTGCCCGTCGCGGCTGATCACGAAATGGACAGTGTGCCCTGCGGGCGTCTCACGCAGCATCCGCCGCAACTGGTCGGCGCCTTCCACGCGCTGGCCGTTCATTTCCAGCACCACATCATGAAGCTTGAGTCCGGCCTTGTTGGCCGGCGCATCGTGATCGATCGTCACAATCTCTGCGCCGTGCACATCTTTGAGCTTCAGCGCCGATGCACGCTCGCTATCGATATCGTGAATATCGATGCCAAGATAACTCTGCCGCCCATGCGCCAGATAGGCCGGCGTATCGCTGAAAACAGTAATCGGTTGCGCTGCTACCTGGATTCCGCAGATCGCCAGCGTTGTGCCGCCCGCCGCAAGTATGGTCCAACCCAGCCTCAAAAAGTGTTTCATTGGTGCTACCTCTGTTTCAGTCCTTCTTTATTTATAGGACTTTTCTGTTTCGTAAACGTTACCGCACCTTACTGGATTTGAGGAAGCTGCTGCAAAACCTGCCGTGAAACCGTGCGAATCTGTGCATCGTCATCCTGCGCCGCCACCGTATGCAGCACCTCGCGCACGCTCGAGTCGCCCTCGACCGGCTCGATCAGATTGATGGCCTGCGAGCGCACCCGGGGATCCGAATCCTTCATCAGCGTTTCCAGCACGGCGTCGCGTACGCGCGTGTCTTCGGCAATATAGGGCTGCAATCCCTCCAGCGCTTTCATCCGGACATTCGCGTTTTTGTCGTAGCGCAGGGCCACCATCAGCGCATTGCGAATCGGCCCATCGTCACATTCGCGCCCATTCCGGCACTCATTCGCCAGCAGGTCCACGGAGTTGTCGCGCACGCCTGCATTCACGCTGTTCTGCGTGCCCAGCAGCAGCAGCTGGCGAATACGCGGATCGTCCACCGTGCCCTGCATCGTCTCCGGAACCAGCTTGTTGTAATTCACTTTGACCGTGCCCGTGCTGGCGTCGCGCGTAATGTTGCTTACATTGGCAATCTGCGCCGGATTATCTTCCGCAGCCGCGGGCGGTTGCCCCAGGTTCAAAATCAACTTCGATTGCTCGGCATCATGCGCCTTCAGCCCTGCGCGATATCCCCCATATCCGCCCGCTCCCAGTCCCGCCATCAGCAACAGCGAAGCCATCACCGGAGCCGCGCGCAACCGGCCCACGCCGCGCGCAAGAAGCTGCGACATCCGGACCAGCCATTTCCCATGCGGCAGATTATCCAACGCCTCTTCCAGGCGCCTGCGCGCCTGCGCCAGCATGGCCGGAGACGGATCCTCCACCGGATAGAGCGCCATTGTCGTCTTCAGCCCGCGCATCGCCTGCATATCGCGGCGGCACGCCTCGCATTCCAGTAGATGCTGTTCGAGCTGGTGGTTGGCTTCGTCGGAAATTTCTCCGTAAGCCGCCAGCGCAATATTCTGTTGAGCCAGATCACACTTCATGGCCTTCATCCTTTGCCTCACTTCGCCTCAAAAAAAAATTACTTGCAGTGGCTTCTTCGAGCCCTTTTGTTTACAACAACAACCTGGGTCTTCTACCGCATCTCTGCCAGATGCGCCCGCAGCTTTCGCGTAGCGCGGAAGAGCGTATTCTTCGCTGTCTCCTCTGTCGTGTTCAGCATTTCGCCGATGGTCCTCAGCTTCAGCCCCTGGTAATGCTTCAGCTCAAAGACCATCCGTTCGCGCGGCGTCAGCGTTTCCAGCGCCGCCTGAATCTTCTGTCCCAGAATCTTGCGCTGCAGCTCGCGGTCGGGGTTCGCTCCGGCGCGCTCATCGCTTACATTGCTGAGCAGGTCCATTTCCTCGCCCGAGGCGTCGATCATCACCGCCGGATCTTCCCGCCGCGATTTGCGCCGCCGCAGTTGGTCCAGACACAGATTGGTGACAATGCGATAAATCCAGGTATAAAACGAGCACTCGAAGCGGAAATTGCCCAGGTACCGGTAAGCCTTCAGAAAGGCTTCCTGGTGAATGTCCTGCGCATCCTGCTCCGATCCTGTCAGGTGCAGGGCCAGCCGCAACACCGCCTGGTCGTATTGGCGCACCAATAGATCGAAAGCAGCGCGCGATCCCTGCTGGGCCTCGCGTATCAGCTCAGTTTCTGTGGTGCGGTCACGTACGTCCGTCAGCATGCGCTGCGAGGATTGTATCGCCCGGCTCTCCGGGTGGGCATTGGCCGTCGTAGGGACGGGTATTCGTAGTGCGTCTGCCGGCATACTCTTTCACTACTCCAGAATGCGGTCGCAAATGCACTCAAATAGACGATTCTGAACGGTTTTTGTTAGCGCAATAGCCAAAAATCCGGGAGCCCCATCCCGACCCTGAGCGAGGCCGAAGGTGAAGGGCGGGATAGTATCCCGACCCTTGCTTTACACTCACTTTATGCCCCCGGAAAACTCTCTTTTCCCCGAACCCGACCCCAAGCCTGCCTCGGAGTGGATCACCGCTTTCTGCGATGGAGGCTCCCGCGGTAACCCCGGTCCCGCCGGATACGGCGTCTATATCCAGGATGAAAATGGCCGGAAAATCGCCGAATTGAGCGAGTTTTTAGGCAAAAAAACGAACAATTTTGCTGAATATTGCGGCCTTCTGGCGGCGCTCGATTTCGCTCTCGCACACGGCCACACCCACCTCCGCGTAGTGGCTGATTCCGAGCTGATGGTCAAGCAGATGAAGGGCCAGTACCGCGTCAACAGCCCCGAGCTGCGTCCCCTTTACGAAGAGGCGCGCAAACGCGTTTCTCGCCTGGAAGCCTTTCAGATTCAGCATGTTCTGCGCGGCAAGAATAAGCGCGCCGACGAGCTTGCCAATCAGGCTATGGACCGAGGAACCGGACGCACGGCGCAGTCCGCAGCCGCATCTCCCAAGCCCCAGACTCTGCGCGGCTTCGTCAAGGGTGGCGTAGTCCATCTCGTAGAGGGCGAACTGCCGGATGGAATCTTTGTCAAAGTGACAAGAGAAAGCTGATCTATAAGTTACGGACGCATCAGGCTGCGAATCTTCTTCTGCGCGGGCTTTTCGATGAACTTCATGGCCAGCAGCGAAGCCCCGATCAGCAGGCAGTAGCTCAGCCACGGATCATACGCGACCAGATGTAACTTATCCAGAATGTGGGAGTTATGGATCAGCTCCCACAGATTGAAATGCAGGATGTACAGGCAATAACTTGCCTGTCCGACCGCTACGAACGGCCAGAACCCGAAAAATCTGGCAATCAGGTTATGACCCGCCAACCCTAAGATCGAAAGCCCAAAAAGCGGCATCAGAAGCCCATCGTGCATCAGGGCAAAGGGCATGCGGTCGCCATAATAAAGAACGGTGTAAACCGCGGCCACGCCCACCACGCCCAGCAGCAGCCGCCAACGGCTTTCGCGCGAGATACGCGCATCCACGTCCGCCAGCACGATGCCAAAGAGAAACGAAGGCACATGCGGCGGCGGGGAAAACTTCAGCGCCCGCATCCAGAAGCTGTCCGTATAGCGATTCGGATTTGGCCCATCCGGCTGCAGCACGGTGTAGAGCGTCGGCAGGAACAATCCGGCAACCCAGAGCGCCATAAGCAGCGTCAACAAGCCGCGCCAGTGCTGGGGCCGCTTCCAAACCACGACAGCCGGGAAGATCAGATAGAAAAACGCCTCCGTGCACATCGTCCATGCCGGAGTATTCCAGAAGGTAGCCAGCTTCGGAATCCAGCCCTGCAACAGCAGCGGCGTGAGCGATACCCCAAGTGCAAACTCACCGTGCGTGCGCACCTGCCACTCCGCCATCAGCATGCCGAGCGAGACGATAAGTCCAAGAATATAAACCGGATAAAGCCGCGAAAGCCGGGCGATCCAGAAATGAGTAGCGTTCAGATGCCCCTGCTGCGCCCGGTCGCTGTAGTTGTAGGCGAGGATGAAGCCTGACATTAGCAGGAAGAAGCTGACCGAGGTATACCCATTATCGACAATAGGCGCAAAAGGCCCGAACCACTTCGGGTTCGAGAAGTGGTAAAAAACAATGTTCAGCGCGGCGAACGCCCGCAGGCCGGACAGGGCCGGAAGCCGGTTCTTGCTTGTGGGCTTCCGGACCTCGGTAGAACGGCTACTTTCAGAAGCGGGATGTGCCTTCTCTGCGGATTGGGAGGATTGTTCCAGCACCGCAGCTGAAGAGGAAACGTGCTGCAACTCAGAGTTCAGGCAGTCACCAGAGAGCCGACTTTCTCCCCGCTGATTACGCGGCGGATATTCCCCGGCCGGTTCATGTTGAAAATAATCATGGGCAGATCGTTGTCCTTGCACAGGCTCACCGCGGTGGTATCCATTACCTTTAACCCCAGCCGCAGAATTTCCATGTACGTAATCTGCTCAAATTTCACCGCATCGGTTTTGATGACCGGGTCGGCGTCATAGATGCCCTCTACCTTGGTCGCCTTCAGCAGCACATCCGCCTTGATTTCCATAGCGCGAAGCGAAGCTGCCGTATCGGTTGAAAAGTAGGGGTTGCCTGTACCCGCCGCGAAAATCACCACGCGGCCTTTTTCCAGATGCCGAATGGCCCGCCGGCGAATGTACGGCTCGCAAACCTGGTGCATCTCGATGGCCGACATGACGCGCGCGTGCACGTTCTGCTTTTCCAGAGCATCCTGGATGGCCAGCGCATTAATGACCGTGGCCAGCATCCCCATGTGGTCCGCAGAGACGCGGTCCATATCCTTGGCCTGCTCGGCTACGCCGCGAAAGAAATTGCCGCCGCCGACAACGATGGCCACATCGACGCCCATCTCGCGCACTTCGGCAATTTCGCCTGCAATTTCGTGTACGCGGTCTACATCGACACCGAAGCCGCGGCCTGCAGCCAGCGCTTCCCCTGAGAGCTTAAGAACGACGCGGTTGTACATGCTTTTTTGAGTATCGCACGGGCTGAAAGAGAGCGAAACCACCCTGTAGCCACGATTTTTCTGCCGGAGCGGTACAGTAGCCGGAAATATTGTCGAGCGGCAGCCCGGCCTTCGCGTCCTTTCCATAGAAGTACTGAGCCGGCCGGTTCCTATCCGAATGAATTTGTGAGGCTACCCATGAAACCGAACCACAAAAGGCTGTCTTCTGCCCGTGTCTTTGCCGTATCCGCATCTATGATGTTGTGCTGCCTTTGCGCTACATACGCGCAGGCACAACCCGCCCCAGCCAACGAGAGCTACCAGACGTTTTATCTCACCGCCTTGACGCAGCAGCGAGAGGCCAACGACATTGTGACCGATCTGCGCAACATGCTCCCGAAAGCCAAGATTTATTACGTAGGGACGCAGAATGCCGTTTCCGTGCGCGGCTCTGCGGATGATATTCAACTCGTCCAGAAGATTCTTTCTGACCTGAACCACCCTAAAAAGTTATATCGCCTTACCTACACCATCGCCGAGTCGGATGGCAGCAAGCCGCAGCGCTATTCTCTGGTTGTAGCTGCGGGGCAAAAGTCGATTTTCAAACTCGGCAACCGCGTGCCTGTGGTTACAGGAATGACTGGCGAAAACGCCGGACCGCCAAACTCGCAGGTGCAATATCTGGATGTAGGCATCAATCTGGAAGCATCGCTGGCCAGCTATCCCGACGGGCTGAAGCTGGAAACAAAGATCGAGCAGTCGCACGTTGTGGATGAAAAGTCGAACGTTGGCACGCAGGATCCGATGATCCACCAGACGATGCTCGAGACTACAGCATCGCTGCCGGTAGGCAAGCCGCTCGTTGTCGGATCGCTCGACATACCCGACAGCACACAGCGCAAAGAAGTCACCGTCCTCGCCGAACTGATTCCATAAAACCGAGTTGTCATCTTAAGCAAAGCGCCAAAGGCGCGTAGTCCGAAGGACCTGCTTTTTCTCAGATAGCCGCATCGCTACGATCAAAAAGCAGGTCTTCCTCTTCGTTCCTCCGTGTCAGGATGACAATGGCATTGAAAAATCAAATCCGGGTGCACCATCCTGAACGAAGAGAAGGGTGGGGAATGCGCGAACCGGCACCACAATGGTCCCGTGAGCAACGAATGATGACTGCAAGCCATTTAACTACGCGGAAGAATTTGCGAAATCGCATCCACCAAGTTGCTTGCCATCATAGGATCACGATTCGCGAGCGCAATAATTACGTAGCCGGACTTCGGCAGAATGTGCAGTTCTCCGTTGACGCCGGGCGCGCCGCCGCCATGCCCATATCCACCGCCGTCCAGCACATAGAATCCAAGCCCGTAACCATAGTGCGGCGCCTCTGTCGCTGTCGCTTCCTTTAGCAAACTTCTATCGAGCAACTTCCCCGATTGAAGCGCTTGCGCAAACTGAAATAAATCTCTCACTGTTGAAAAGCCGCCACCCGCAGACGTGCCTTCTCCCGGCATCATCTCCGTATTCGATACAAGCCCGTTCGGCCCATGCGTGTAACCTATCGCGCGCCCGGGTATGTGATCCGACGCCGCGCGTGAATCCGTATGCAGCATGCCGGCGGGCAGATATACATGCTCGCGCACATAATCCTGATAGGACTCGCCGCTCACCAGCTCAATCAACCGCCCAAGAAGGATGAAGCCGTAATTCGAATACTCCATCTTCGTCCCCGGTTCAAAGCGCACCGGGCGAGTGCCGAAGAGCTTGACGTAATCCGCCAACGTTTGTGTTTCCTGCTTATGCGCCTCATATTCCGGCGTAAAGATATCGCCCGTTCCTCCCGTATGGCTCAATAGCTGCCGAATCGTTACTCGCGCCGCCAGGTCCTTGTTCGGATAGTCGGGCCAATACGTTGCCAGCGGCTTATCGAGCGACAGTTTCCCCTGCTCCACCATTTGCAGAATCGCAACCGAGGTGAACATCTTATTCATCGATCCAATGCAGAACTGTGTCTCTGTCGTGTTCGGAATCTTCGCGCTGTTATTCGCCAGGCCGTAAGCCTCATCGATAATAATTTTGCCGTTGTGCGCAATCAGCACTGTTCCGGAAAAAGCCTGCTCTCCCTGCGTTGTCGAAATCCGTTCCTTCACTTTCTTCACCAGGTCCGCATCGTCCGTGGCAATGTCGCTGTCTTTCACCGGAGGCGGAACAGGATGCCCCGAGATCCGCTCCACCGTGGGAGGATTCGTCGTCGCCAGGTCCAGCGTGGATTCGGAATAGCTGCCTCGGCCTTCTTTCATCAGCACCACAAGATGCGTGCCCGAATCCTCACGTACTTTGACAATCGTCATGCCTTGGGTCATCTGTCGCAATCGCAGATCGTTCGCCGAGTGATCGTCCTCTGCATTCCTTCCATACTTTTTCCAGAACGCAGCCATTTTGCCTGCATCGTTGGAGTTAAAGGCATCCAGCCATTGATGAAAAACCTGCAGCGTCGGAGTTTCCGACATAGGAGCAGCAAAGGCAGGCAGGAATGAAAACAATGCGAAGAGAACTGCAATGCGCTTGAGCATGTGTTTTATATATCGGACCACTGCATAATTCGTGAAGTCGATAATAGCAATATGTATTATTCAATTTGTGAATATTAATGGAATCGACCTTAACCTTTTGCTCGCGTTTGAGTCGCTCATCGAAGAACGCCACGTAGGCCGCGCGGCGAAGCGGGTCGGTTTAAGTCAACCCGCATTCAGCAATGCCATCGCGCGCCTGCGTACCCGGCTTGGCGATCCGCTCTTCGTGCGCACATCGCAGGGAATGGTTCCCACGCCTCGCGCCGAGCGGCTCGCCGGACCTATCCGCATCGCCTTGGCGCAGCTCAGGCAAACCTTTGAAGCTCCGCAATCGTTCGACCCTTCCAGCAGTTCACAACGTTTCCGCATCGGTATGAGCGATGATGTCGAGCTGCGCCTCGCGCCCGTGCTGGCGCAGTCCATGCTTTCCGGCGAGCTGCAAATGCAGACACGCCGCCTCGATTGGCTCTTCACTGTTCCCGAAAACGAGCTGCGCAACGGCACGCTCGATCTCGCCATCGGCTATTTCCCCGATGCGCGGTATCTCTCATCGAACTTCATCATGGAGCCGCTTACCGAAGAGCGCAACGTTGTGATAGCCCGTCGCGGCCACAGCATCTGGAAGCAGCGGCTCACATTAGAGCGCTTCACGCGCCTCGATCATGCCGCCGTCATGTATCGCAATCAACCCTGGGGCTTAATTGATAACGAACTAGCCGCACGCGGATTGCGCCGCCGTCTCCGCCTCGCTCTTCCGCATTGCCTGTCTGTGCTGCACGCCGTCGCATCCAGCAATCTGGTTGCGTGCATCCAGGAATCAGTCGTCCATCTGTTCGGACACTCTCTCGGTTTGCTCGCGCGCCCTGAGCCCCTTGGCCTTCCGCCATTTGTTCTACGAATGGTGTGGCACAAGCAAAGACATGACGATCCTGCTCAGATATGGCTAAGAAAGCTCATCGCGGATGAGCTGAAGAATCAGATTCACGCCCAGAGTAAGCGCAAATCATAGAAGACAGCCTTCAACTAAATCGATTAAACTTGGCTGCGAAGGAATCCTGACAAGCATGGTTCGCAAGCTTTTCCTCGCCTTTGGTTTCGCCGTCCTCTCGCTCGCACCGTTGCACGCGCAAGCCGATACGCAGCGCGTCGTCATCGAGCGCGGAAAATCCACCATTGTTTTTGAGCCGTATGCGCCAAATATTATTCGCGTCACGCTCAGCCTGTCTAAAGATGCCGCGCTTGCAGCGCCCGGTTACGGCTTTATCGCACAGCCTGCCGCGCAGGGCTGGAGCCATGAGAAGAATGGTGTTGATGAGGTCTACAAATCCTCAGAGCTTACAGTCACCTTGAAAGGCTGGCGTAGCGGTGGACGCATTCCGCCGCAATCCGTCATGGACCCGGGCAAGTATTTCAGCGGATCGACACCGGGCGCGGACATTGCCTTTACCACGCCGCAAGGGAAGACATTGGCCGAGATGAACGGCTGGTCCATGAGCGCGCCGAATCACAAGGACGGCAATTCGCAGGTGCTTTACGATCGCCGTCCTACTGATCCCGACTTCTACCAGGTAGGTGCAGACTTTGTTTCGCCCGAAGATGAGCACTACTACGGACTGGGCCAGAACCAGGAAGGCTTCCTTGATCATCGCGGACACGTCGTTCACTGCTGGAACGACTACAACGCGCCCGGCGGCCAGAGCACATGTGTGCCTTTCATGGTTACAAATTATGGATACGGCATCGTCTGGGACAATCCTTCGAAGACCACCATCTCGCCAGGCTTCAACGAGCGCACATCATGGACATCGGAGGTCGGTAATCGCGTCTCCTTCTTCCTCATCGCCGGAAAATCCTACGATGAACTTTACGCAGGTTATCGCTTGCTGACCGGCGCAACGCCCATGCTGCCCAAAGCAGCCTACGGATACATCCAGTGCAAGCAGCGCTATCGCTCGCAGGATGAAGTGCTTGCCGTGGCCAAGGGCTATCGTGAGCGCCACCTGCCTGCTGATGTGCTCGTCGTCGACTGGTTCTACTACACAAAGATGGGACAGATGGATTTCATCCCCGAACTGTGGCCTGACCCAAAAGCGATGAACGATCAGCTGCATCAGATGGGCTTTCAAACCATGATCAGCGTCTGGCCGCGCTTCGAGCCGGGCTCGCGCTACTTTGATTTTCTAAAAGAAAAAGGGTGGTTCGAGCACCTCGCCGATGGCACCCCTACCGACGGCCTGCCGTATGACAAGGCCGGCTCCGATATCGACACCACCAACCCCGACGCCGCCAGGTGGTACTGGCAGCGCATCAAGGAAAACATCCTGAGCAAAGGCTTCGACTCTATCTGGGCCGACGAAACTGAGCCCGATCTGCCTCCAAACGGCAGCTATCTGCACATTGGCCCCGGCACGCAGTATTTCAACGTTTATCCGCTCTTCCATACCGGAGTCATCTACAACGGCTTGCGCCAGGACACGCCGCATCGTGCCCTCGTGCTCTCGCGTGATGCCTATCTCGGCGCGCAGCGAAACGGTGCGATCTTCTGGTCATCCGATATCACAGCAACATGGGACGCCTTCAAACGCCAGATTCCAACCGGCCTCGACTTCACCGCCTCAGGGCTTACTTATTGGAGCAACGACACCGGCGGCTGGCAGCCGCTTCCCAATGTGCATCATCCACTGCATCCGCCACTGATTGATCCATCGCCGGTTCGCGACAACGTTAACGATTACGACGATTACCCAGAGCTCTACACGCGCTGGTTTGAGTACGCAAGCTTTCTGCCTATCTTCCGCACGCATGGTAGCCGCCGCTACAACGAAGTCTGGTCGTACGGCCCGCAGGCTGAGCCCATTCTCGAAAAATACTTAAATCTGCGATATGCCTTGTTGCCCTACATCTATTCACTCGGCTACCAGACGTACAAAACCGGCGCGCCCTTTATGCGCGCTCTCTTCATGGATTTCCCCGGCGACCCGAACGTCGCCGACCTTCGCGACGAATACATGCTTGGCCCGGCGTTCCTCGTCGCTCCGGTAACGGAGCAGGGAGCCACCACCCGCAAGGTCTACTTGCCCGCAGGTGCGGACTGGTACAACTACTGGACGAACGAGCGCGTGAAAGGCGGCCAGACCATCACCGTTAACGCTCCCATCGATACGTTGCCGCTCTTCGTTCGCGCCGGCTCCATCATCCCTTACGGCTCCTATATCGAGAACACAGAGCAGCCGCAGAAGATCGCCAAAGTCCGCGTCTATCCCGGAGCCGATGCCGACTTCACCCTCTTCCAGGATGACGGCAACACCTACGGCTACGAAAAAGGCGATGCAAAAGTTACGCACTTACATTGGAACGATACCGCGCATCAGCTGATCCACGAGGGCGCGCAGGCATGGACAGAAGCTGATTCGGAGATTGTCGAAGTGAAGTAATCCTCTCTGACACGAACCATGCATTTCGATCACTAAACTTAGAAAGAGGCGTACACTTTTCAGAATCTCGAAGCCTCCAGAGATGGATGTATGGTGACGGAGCCAGGAAAGGCGCGTCACCATGACACCTTATGCCGCATTTTTGAGTCACGCATCGCAGGACGCATCGATAGCGAATCAACTGGAGCAATCTCTCCGCGAGCGCTCTCTCACCTGCTGGGTCGATAACTCCAGCCTCGCCTTCGGCGGATTGCTGCGCCAGGAATTACAAGCCGCGATCCAGCAAAGCCGCACGCTGATTCTGCTCTGGTCAGAAGCCGCTTCGCAATCGCGCTGGGTCATGGCGGAAATCTTCACCGCTTTTCACCTCCACCGTTTCATCATTCCTTATGTGCTGGACGCAACGCCGTTGCCGCAGTTCCTGGCCAACTCCGCTTATCTCAGCCTGAAGCGGGACCACTCCGATATCGGAGAAAAGATGGCACATGCCATCGCAGCAGCGCCCGATACCGCTAACAAGCCTGCGCCGATGATCAGCAGCCGAACGCAAATAGTTGAGTCACTCGTCAACGGAATCGGCGCAGCACAGATCAATGTCGTACAGGCCATGACAGCAAATTTCCAGGCCGCGAAAGATGCAAATATTCAGGTAGAGAAGGCGCTTCAAAGCCTCATGAAAATGGCTCCGATGGATGCGATGGTTCTGAACCTTGCCGGATTTCAGTGTAAGAACGATTATATGTTTCAGCACTGGGACGCGATTCAGGCAGGACGCGCGCCCAAAGACCCGATGCTCCAAAAGGCCGAGCGATATTTCTTCGACACTCTCTGCATCGATCCCTTCGATCCCAGCGCACTTAATGGACTTGGCAGCATCCTGATGTTCGAGCGCGAGCTGGATGCCGCCGAATTCTTTCAACGCCGGGCAATTGATTTAGTAGCTGCGAGCGGAGGTTCCTACGAAGCCGCCAAACAAGACTTAGAGTTGATTCTCTATTTCAAACAAAAGCAGAACACGCAGGCATAAAAAAGCCCGGCACATTGCCGGACTTTTCTCTAAAACAAACGTGCTTACGACTGTGATTCTTCGCCAGCGGGCTTAGTCTGTGCAACCGTCCAGTTCGGATCGCCAACCTTGAAGCGGGCAAAGCGGCGAACAGTGATGTTCTCGCCCAGCTTGCCGACCTTCTGCGCAATCAGATCCTTGATCGAAACCGTCTGTTCCTTGATGAAGGGCTGTTCCAGCAGGCAGACTTCCTCGTAGAACTTGCTCATCTTGCCCTCCACGATCTTCTCGACCACCGGAGCGGGCTTGCCCGTCGCAGCCGCCTGCGCGCGGAAAATCTCCTTCTCGCGCTCCAGGTCCTCTGCGGTCACATCCTCTGGGCGGATGTAGCGGGGATCGGTCGCCGCAATGTGCATGGCGATGTCCTTCAGCAGGTTCTGGAAGTCTTCCGTGCGGGCAACGAAATCGCTCTCGCAGTTCACTTCCACCAGCACGCCAATCTTGCCGCCTGCGTGGATGTAGGTGCCTACTGCGCCCTCATTGGTCGAGCGCGAAGCCTTCTTCTGCGCCGAGGCCATGCCGCGCTTGCGCAGGATGACAAAAGCCTCTTCCATGTCGCCCTTCGATTCCTGCAGGGCCTTAAGACAATCACCCATCGGCGCGCCTGACTTCTCGCGCAGCTCTTTTACCAGCTTTGCATCAATCTTTTCACTCACCGTCGACATCCTTTTCCAATTCCCTTCTATAACACGCGACTGTTACGCGTTCATCACACCTAAACACAACGAAAGCGTGGCTCGATCACAACTGCAGCCACGCTTCCGGAAGAACACTCACTTACTGAATTAGAGGCTTTCGGCTGCCTCGGCGTCATCCAGTGCGCTTACGGTTGCGGGCGACTTGCGAATACCGCCACCCAGCGCCGCTTCGAGGTCCACATCGTCGTCCTCAAGCGCTCCGGCCTGGATACCTTCCACCGTTCCTTCTTCAGTGCTGCCAGCTTCGCCTTCAGCGCTCACACCGGCAACGTCGGCATACTGCTTATCGCCGGCCATCTGCACGCCTTCCACTGCAGAATCGGCAATTTTTGCAGCGAACAGGCGGATCGCGCGCAGCGCGTCGTCGTTACCCGGAATCACGTAATCAACCACCGTCGGGTCGCAGTTCGTATCGACAACGGCAACGACCGGGATGCCCAGCTTGCGGGCTTCCTTCACGGCAATCGCTTCATTATTCGAGTCGATTACGAAAAGCGCGTCGGGCAGGCGCTTCATGTTCTTGATGCCGGCCAGGTTCGCCTGCAGGTGTTTGCGCTCACGCTCCAGACGAATCACTTCTTTCTTCGTCAGCAGCTCGTAGCGGCCGTCCGTGGCCATCTCATCCAGTTCCTGAAGGCGCTTCACCGATTTCTGCACCGTTACCCAGTTCGTCAGCAATCCACCCAGCCAGCGGTTGTTGATGTAGAACATCCCCGCGCGCGTCGCCTCTTCCGCGATCGCGTCCTGTGCCTGGCGCTTGGTGCCGACAAACAGAACTACCTTGCCCTGAGCCGTGATGTCCGTCACAAACTTCGACGCGTCCTTGAACATCTTCAGGGTCTTCTGCAGATCGATGATGTAAATGCCGTTGCGCTCGCCGAAGATATATTCCTTCATGCGAGGATCCCAGCGCTTTGTCTGATGCCCGAAGTGAACTCCAGCTTCGAGCAGCTCCTTCATGGTGATTGTGGCCAAACAGCCTCCTTCGTGGACTGTCATCCCGGCAATGGTTAAGGTCGCCGGAATTGATTCCCCTTTTTGGGAAGATTGAACTACCTAAACTCTCACTAACTCTGGGTGCCCAGGTCTCGAATCTGAGACCTGGGATCAACCAAAAACTAGCGCTTGCTGAACTGGAACCGCTTACGAGCGCCCTTCTGACCGTACTTCTTGCGCTCCTTCGCGCGGGAGTCGCGGGTCAGCAGGCCTTCGCCCTTCAGCGTCTTGCGCAGCTCGGCATTGAACTCAAGCAGGGCGCGGGCAATGCCCATCTTCACCGCATCGGCCTGGGCGCTTACGCCGCCGCCGGCCACACGGGTAATCACGTCGAAGTTGCCGGTGGTCTCGGTCAGCGCCAACGGACGCTTCGCCGATACACGCTGCTGCTCGGTGACAAAGTATTCATCGAATGCCTTGTCGTTGACCTTGAACTCGCCGCTGCCGGGGCGCAGAAAGACGCGGGCAATCGCCGACTTGCGGCGTCCCGTTCCGTAATACTGAACCAAATCTGCCATGCTAATCCTTTTCCTTATGCCTTAACTTCCAGAGGCTGGGGCTTCTGTGCCTGGTGGGGGTGCTGGTCGCCGCGATAGACGTTCAGCTTCGAGCCCATTTTGCGGCCCATCTTGGTCTTGGGCAGCATGCCCTTGATCGCCTCTTCCACAATCTTTTCCGGCTTGCGCTCGAGCAGGCGGACAAAAGACTCTTCGCGCAGACCGCCGGGGAAACCGGTGTAGCGGCGATAAACCTTCTGCTGGCTCTTCAGGCCGGTCAGCCGAACCTTCTCGGCATTGATCACGATGACGTGATCACCCATATCAATGTATGGGGTGTACTTGGGGTTTCTCTTACCGCTCAGCACGCTGGCCGCTTCGGTCGCCAGACGGCCCAGGGTCTTGCCGCTCGCGTCTACCACGAACCACTTGCGGTCAATCTCGTGCGCGCTAGGAATGTACGTCGACATCTTTCTTATCTCCAGCAAAAAACTCGCGTTCAAACGCAATTTGCCCGCGCAAACGCAGCGCGGAGCTAAAACTTACCCACGGCGAAAACATCATGTACGCGTGAGGTTCGGGACCCCAAACGCAGCAATCGCGGATCAGGGTGAACTGCGCAGGCTCAACCGATTGGGGTTTTCCGGGTTCTCGTGCCCAGTCAGGACATACAAACAGGCACACGCGGAACTGCGCAAGGATTTTAGAATACGGGATTTTGGGGCTGGAGTCAATGAAACTCATTCATCAACAGTGAATCGCTATAACTGGGTAAAGAAAAATAAAGTTAGTAGGATTAATACATCCAGGAATACATTAAACTTTGCCCGGCTAGCTAAAAATAGCTGTGATTCTTTCAGTGGAGAAGCAACTTGCCAAAGTTGAAAGTTTTAAAAGGCGTTGCACACAACATTGGGGACTCCTTTACGAGTCTGATGAATTATTCCGGCGACGACTATTCGCTGGGGCATATCTTGCGATTTGCACTAGAAAGCGGAATAGAAACACTCACAATTGATCTTCTAAACGGTCGCGGTTCTCCAGCGGAGCTCTTAAAAGAACCTATTACTGGATTGCCAAATTGGTATTCAAAGATGTTTCTCCGATTGGTGCAAAGCTCAGGATCAGATCGACAACTGATTCGATCAGCAGTGCTGATTTTGGCGTATGATCTGCAACACAGTATTCCAAGCCCAATAGAGGGCGAACCTCAAAGCCCATATACATGCGACGTTCGTATAGTTGACGTTAGGGATAAAAACTACACCGCTCATTTTGACGGTTGGTGGCATGTCGAAAGAATGGCAGGAGTAAGACCAGATGTTCCGCCAGTCCGTAAGTGGTTGAATCCGTTCGTCTGGCTTCGATCCAATTGAATGACATCGTTTTAATTCCCAGCGGTGAACAGCACACCTGTGTGGCTGGTGCTGATCGATAATGACGCCTTACCAGGTCCACTTCGGGTGCCCCACATCTCGCAGAGATGGGGATTTCCCACTCTGCAATAATATTATTTGTCTTACAAAGTCTTAAATTGTAAGATATTCGTATGGTTGTCACTGCCAAACGCCGAACCTTCACCATCAGCTTCCCACCCGATCTGGCCAAGCAGGTCGAGCAACTGGCAGCACAGGAAAGCCGCACCACCAGCGAGCTTTTCCGTGAAGCTTTCCGCACCTATCGCGCCCAGCAATTGCGCAAAACGCTGCTCGATTTGAACGAGATCGCACGCAAGGATGATCACAAGGGCTATACGCCGGATGATATCGAGCGCCTTATCGACGAAGTTCGTGCCTCGCAGTCTCGTCGCGCCGGATGATTGTCGTCGTCGATTCGGGAATCTGGATTTCTGCAATTGAATTCGGTGGCATTCCCGCGGCCGCGCTCGAGCTGCTTTTGTTGAACGATGAACTGGCCATCTGCGCCGAAATTGAAGAAGAAATCCTGCGGGTTTTGGAACAGAAATTCGGTCGCGACCCGGCGCTCATCCGCAGCCGCCTCGCTCCTACCTGGAACCAGGCGATCCGCATTACCGTCACAGGCGAAGCCAAGGGCATATGCCGCGACCCGAACGATGAGGCCATCCTCGAATGCGCTTTAAAGTCCGGTGCGCAATTGATCTTGTCTGGAGATAAAGACCTGCTGACTTTGGGCACTTACAAAAGCGTCCGAATCGTGACAGCCAGACAATACCTGGAGGCTAGTAACTCTTAAGCATAAGAATAGGTAGAGGCACTAGCCTTTAGCCTCAATAAAAAGAACCGAAATCAAGGTGCTTTAGCCCCACTTACGCATGGTCCAGCTCAAAATCCAGGGCGCCCCACATCTCGCAGAGATGTGGGATTGCAGCAGAAACATACTCAAAGCCACGGATTCAGGACAGAAACCCCGGTAGCCTCAAAATCAGCCGCATTCCGCGTCACCACGGTCATTCCATGTACCAGAGCGGTCGCGGCAATCAGGGCATCCCGGTCAGATCGTGGATCAGGCACATGCAAAGCGGCACAGCGTTGCGCAACCGCCGTATCGATCGCCAGAATTCTGCCGTCGAACGCAGGCAGCACACTTTGTTCCATCCATTGGCGCAGCAATCCGCCCTGGTAGGAGTCGCGGCGCTCCATCAGCCGGATTCCGATCTCCAGTTCCAGCATCGAAACTACCGACAAAAATAATCGTCCCGCTGGAACATCTTTTGCCCACGCCAGCACGTTTTTGTCAGCTTTGCCCGTTTTCGCGCGCCGCAGTTCGGAGACAACATTCGTATCCAGCACGTACATTACGGCAGGTCCACCCTCCGATGACACCTACACGTACTCCCCAAATTGGCAGGGTATTTCCCCGAAGGAAATTTCTTCCACATAAAAAGCCCGCTTAACAGCGGGCTTTTTACTTTCAGAGATGAGGACCCCTCGCTAAGTGATGGAAAACACTGGAATGAAGTTAAGTCCATTTAAATCAATAAACTAGTAGGGATAATCCCTGTAAGTTACTGAATATAAAGCATGGGCAAAGGAGGAGGTGGTCAGGCTCCTGTTTCGATCACTACGCGAAAGCGAGAATTGCCGCTCATCATTCGGTCGTATGCCTCGGCAGCCTTCTCCAGCGGATATCTCTCGATCATCGGCAGCACGTTCATCAGCTCGCTGAACTTCAGCGTGTCCTCGGAATCGATGGCCGTTCCACTGGGCCAGCCGTGCACCGACTGCCGCTGCAGAATCATCGGAATCGTAGACAGCGCCAGCGGTTTCGGCGAAACGCCGAGAACCACCAGTTCGCCTGCGTAGCCAAGTCCTGCGGCAGCGGCTGACATCGCATCATTATCGGTGACCGTCGCCAGGATCACCCGGGCTCCGCCCAGTTTTTTCAGCTCTTCGCCTACATTCTGCGTCGTGCTGTCGATGTAGCGCCGCGCGCCCAGCTTACGCGCAAAGTCAGCCTTATCCGCGCCGCGAGCAATGGCAACCGTGTTGAAGCCCATCTTGGCCGCATACTGCACGCCCAGGTGCCCGAGGCCGCCAAGACCGAGAACCGCAACCGTAGCCGGCGGCTTTGCCCCGGTATTGCGCAGAGCATTGAACGTGGTGATGCCGGCGCAGAGCAGCGGTGCAGCTTCAGCGCTCTGGAGCGAATCGGGAACCGCCGCCACTGCCGCAGCCGGAACGACAATGTAGTCGGCGTAACCGCCGTCATAGGTAATGCCGGGAATCAAGGCATTCTGGCAGGCCACCAGATCGCCGCGACGACAAGGCTCGCACCGTCCGCAGTGTCCGCCGTACCAGCCCACGCCGACGCGCTGCCCCGGCTTCCACTGGGGAACGCCTTCGCCCACCGATTCCACAACACCGACGACCTCATGCCCCGGCACTCGCGGATATTGGATACCCGGAAAAAGCGAGTCCTTGGTTACGGAATCGCTGTGGCACACCCCGCACGCCTGCACGCGAATGCGCACTTCACCCGCCTTCGGCTCCGGAACATCACGCGTCACCAGCTCCAGCGGGCCACCACCCTTGGGAACCTGCACATATCTTCCCTGCATGTCATTTCTCCTTGCTTGCTAAAGATGTCGGAAACTGTGAAAAGTCACGGAAGGAAATTGAAAATTTCACGAACTTGTGTGATCCAGAATGATCTTCCAGCCGTCAGCCGACTTCTCCCACACCAGAGAAAATACTCCGGAAGCATCGCCGCCGCCAGCTGCGGCTCGCGTGAGATGATAGCGGCCCGTCACAACAGCATGATCAGCGCCGAGCATGCGAACCGTCAGGTCAGAAAACTCAAGGTGGCCACGCGCTTCACTGGTAGCGTAGTCGTGCCTGTAGCGCTCGAGCACCTGCTGCCACCCATGATGCACCGTTTTGCCGATAAAGGTCGTCTCCGGCGAATTCTTGTATCCGCGCATGAAAGCATCGATATCGCCTTTGTTCCACGCCGCAACCTGATCGTCGAGCACCTGCCGGATCGCGCTCGTGGCATCCTGTCCCACGGCCATGTAAAAGGGAGCCGGCCATAACGTAATGAAAGCAACCGCTAAAAGTACCCATTTACAGAATCCGGCGTATCGGCTCATATCTATGTCCCCGCTCAGCTAGTCATTTCTGGATGTCAAAACCGACACCACTATATATCTGTTCCTGTCGGGCTGCCGCACGGAAATATGAATTGCATTTGCCATGACAGGAATATTCAGTCATATGCGAGTACCGGCTTGCTGCGAAATACGTTTCCGGGCCTGCCGTTTGCGACTGGAGATGACGGCCAGACGCACCATGAGGGCGATGATGCCTCCGATGGCGGTGCAGACGGCGCGGCGTCGGGCGATGGTCGGTTCTGGAATGTTGGCAAGTGAGAGCAGGAAGACAATGTATCCGGTGACGCACATGGTGAATAGCGCGTAGTTCACATTCACCGTTCCGTATGCCAGCCATGCAAACAGCAGGGTAAACGCAGCGAGCACGACAGGCGAGGTGGTATTCCAGTGCGCGATGGCAATGCTGACGAGAATGGCTCCGGCGAGCGTGCCGACGACGCGCGCGATAGCGCGGTTGGCTGTATCGGAAAGGCCGGGCTTGAGAACCAGCAGCGCCGTCATGGGAATCCAGTAACCGCTGGAGAAATGCAGGTGGCAGTAAATCCAGGTGGTAACGGCAAGCGTTACTGCAAGGCGCAGGGAATAGGGAATGGCCGAATTCAGGATGCGGCGCTGTGTAACCGATTCTGTCGTTTCGAGAATGGCATGACGCAGCGCGGCCTGCTCGATGCGTAGGTAGCGCGCGAGAGATGCAAGGTGATCGCCCAGCTCGCTAAAGAAACTGAGCAGAATGGCGGAGAAGATAAGCTGGATCGCTCCGCCGGCAAGGATGAGGAGCGCACGCTTTCCCGCGTCTTCGAACGATGCGGGAAAGGCGGAAGCGACGAGGAAGGTGATGACGCACTGCATGCCTACCCAGCTGTATCCTGCTTCGCGGTTGGAGAGCATGCCGTAGCCGAATCCCCAGAGCGCGGCCATAAAAACCAGAAACAGGCTGGCGTGACCGATGACGACTCCCGTGAATGCGGCAAATGCCATGCCGAGCGAAACAAAGATCATGGGTAGTGCGCGCGAGGCATCGATACTTTGCTTTGCGCCGAAGCCGACCGTGACCGCCCCGCCGGCGGCAATCATGCCGGCGGCGGGATGATTTACATAGAGACCGGTACCCAGGCAAACGGCAATCGCAGGCAGCAGCACAAGATCATCGCGAAAGGTGCGGTTCTTCCAGTGGAAGATGTAGCTGTCAGTGAGATAGGGAGCGGCGTGTGCCTGCGATGAAAGTTGTTCGGCTGGCTGGGACATGTTGGCGCTGTACGGATTTCATTAGACACTATGTCGGATTGCTGGCAGAGAAAGAATGTTGTCTTGTTTTTGTAGTACATTTGGCCTCTATGAAAAATGTGAAGGTTTTGCGTTCTCTGTTGAGTGGAATCTGTGTGGGCGCCATTTCCATGGGCGCTCTGGCGCAGTCCGGATCGCATGGATGGCTGCTGGTGACGAATCAGAAAGACCAGAGCCTGAGCATTATTGATCCTGTGGCGAACAAGCAGGTAGCGGCAGTTCCGGAGAGCGGTTTTACTGGGCATGAAGTGGCCGCTTCGCCGGATGGAAAGCTGGCGTACGTGCCCATCTATGGCAACTCCGGCGTAGGCAAGCCGGGGACGGATGGCAGCACTTTGGATGTGATTGATGTCGCGGATCGCAAGATAGTGCAGACGCTGGATTTTGGTCATGGAGTGCGCCCGCATAAGCCGATCTATGACCGCAACAGCGGACTGCTGTATGTGACGACGGAACTGGACAAGTCAGTAACGGCGATCGATCCGAAGACGATGAAGGTGGTTGCATCGATACCGACAGGCGCAGCGGAATCGCACATGCTGGCGATTACACGCAATGGTCGCTATGGATATACAGCAAATGTTGGACCGGGATCGGTGTCTGTGCTTGATCTGAAGGCGCACAAGACGGTGGCGGTAATTCCGGTGGCGCAGCATGTGCAGCGCATTTCGCTCTCCAATGATGACAAGTATGTCTTTACCGTGGATTACACGCAACCGAAGCTCGCGGTGATCGATACAGCTACGAACAAGGTCAAAACGTGGGTCGCATTGCCTTCGATTGGCTATGGAACGGCTTCTACGAAGGATGGGCGCTATCTGCTGGTGGCATTGACTTCCGCGAGCAAAGTCGCTGTTGTCGATTTGAAGGCTCTGAAGGTTGCAGAGACAATCGATGTCCCGGAAGATCCAACGGAGATTCTCGTGCGGCCCGATGGCGCGGTGGCTTATGTTTCCTGCGGATCGAGCCACAAAATAGCGGCGATAGGAATTCCTGACTGGAAGGTGCGGGCGACCATTGATGCCGGCAAGGGCGCCGATGGATTGGCCTGGGCTGGATTCTAAAAAAAGCGGATACACAAGAAGCCCGCATGTCGTGGAGGTGCGGGCTTCTTATTGGCCGCCGTAGAGGTGAACAGGCGAGCTACTCCGCGACGGCAATCCTGACAATGGCAAACTGCATGCCAAATAAAATTCATAGTGCGCATTGATAAAACAGGACTTATGAGGTGTGAATCAGGCAACCAATTTTCATCAGGAAATCCCTTCCCGGTTGCGAGTATTTCTGCGCAGGATTCGTATTATTTCTTTCATGCCCGGCATATGCAGGTGGCTGGCGGCTAATGCGGAGATGAGATAAGTTTTTGGATATGTATGGCCCGGCGAATACGGCGCTGCATGAGCTGCAACACTCGACCTACGTACGCTTTTCCCTGTTGGCATTTAGTTCCATCTTTTTTCTCGTCGATCCGTTTGCGGCGATAGGATCATTTCTCGCCATTACGGCTGGCGCTGATAAAGCGCGGCGAAAACGGATGGCTTTTAAGGCTTCGCTGACATGCTTTATCGTGCTCACGGCCTTTGCGTTTGCCGGGCAATTTATCTTCAGCCTTTTCGGTATCAAGCTTCCGGCATTTGAGATTGCGGGCGGGTTGATTCTGCTTCTGATCGGCATTGACATGCTGGAGGCGAAGCGATCGCCGACGCAGGAGTCGTCAGATGAGACGCTGGAAGCGGCGTCGAAAGAAGATGCCGGAATTGTGCCGCTCGGGATTCCCATGCTGGCTGGACCGGGCGCGATTTCCAGCGTGATGGTGCTGGTGGGCCAGGCTCCGAACCACTGGCAGATGTTTGCGATCATCGGATCGATTGCGATTACTGCAGCCGTCAGCTATGCAATTCTGAACGGCGCAGACCATGTACGAAGACTGCTGGGCGAAACGGGGATTCGCATTCTGGTTCGTATTATGGGCCTGCTGCTGGTGGCGCTGGCAGTGCAGTTCTTTGTCAACGGGCTTACGGACCTGGGTGTGATTGCGCGGCAGGATTAGGATTTGGGCCAGCGAATTCTGTCGTTGCTTACGAAATATTGATGTCATTGCGGGAATGTGATGACCCAAATTGTGAAAAAGAAATTTCTTCCAGCTGTCGCCTTTTTTCTGGTTGTGAACGGGCTCGCTATTCCTGCACACGCGCGTTTTGCACAGCCTGCGCCTTGTAAGAATTCGTTTACGCAGGAAAAGGAAATTGCCGAGGGCAAGAAGGCCGAAGCACAGGTTTACAAGGAAATGCCGGTGCTGCCGGATTCGAGCGCGATTACGCAGTACGTGCAGAAGCTGGGGGCGAAGCTGGTGCAGTTTGCTCCGGGATACCAGTGGCCCTATTCCTTTCATGTCGTAAACCAGGCGGATATCAATGCGTTTGCGCTGCCGGGAGGGCCGATTTTCGTCAATCTGGGCACGATTCAGGCGGCGGAGACGGAGGCCCAGCTGGCAGGTGTGATGGCGCATGAAATTTCGCACGTGGTGATGCGGCATGCGACCTGCAATATTACCAAGCAGCACGGGCAGGCTCCTTGGTGGGCGCTGGGCCAGCTGGCAGCGGGAGTTTTACTACCCGGCGCAGGCGGCGCCCTGGCCGCGCAGGGTGTGGGCGCGGCGGCCGGCATGACGTTTCTGAAGATGGGCCGCGACGCGGAGAAGCAGGCTGATCTGATGGGGACGGACATTGCATATGACGCCGGATACGATCCCCGCGGTATGGTGCAGTT
>DASZUU010000029.1:0-129252 GCA_035547425.1 Alloacidobacterium sp.
CGCATCGGGAACGATGTCTTGCTTGCACACGAAAAAGCCCCGCTTGGTCGGGCGGAGCCGGAATCGTCTGTGGGCCAACTCCTATTGATTTGTGGTGTTGACCTTGTGCAGAGTGGAAGGGGTCTGTTCGTGCTTGGTGAAAACGATGTAGATCTTGGTATCCGCAGGGACCGAGACGACGATTCGGCTGTTTGCGTTGAGGCTCATTACCTCGGAATCGCCAGCCGTGCCGATATTTTCGGCAAGCCGTTCGCGCAGCATGTCGCCCTCGGAGAACGCCGCACTGGTATTGTTCCCGGCCACTTCCGCAAGCACTGAACCGAGACCTGATGCCGCGCGCACAAGGAAGTTCTTGCCCGTATTCTTCCCATACACGTTGCCCTTGATCGGGCCGAGATCGAGACTCGTGCCAACCGCGTCGATCTTCTCTCGCCCGCCATCGAGAAGCTCAACCTCATCGAACTTCACGCTCACGAGTCCGCTTCGATCTGCCTGCTGCAAAGCACCATAGACGCGGGCCCCAGCGGGGATGATTACCTCGTCTCCGATTGCGTAGGTGTATTCGACCACCGCAACCACCGGAGCGAGCACGGCGCTGGAGATCTGCGTCTCAAGCTTCGCCTGAATTCGCGTTCCCGGAGTCAGCTCGAGCCTTGGCGCGCCATCATCGTCGGCAGGTGCCTTGATTGGCGTTCCCGCCTGGCTCTGGATTTGACTACGAACGAAGATGAGGGACGGCTCTTTCAAGGTGTTCTGTTGCGATTGGGACTGGGATGTCTCAACTGCTGGAGCTGCGCCATAAGGCGCGGGGTCTTCCCACTTCTGTTGCGTCTGCGCAAACGAGGGGATGGCTCCTAGCGAGCCCCCGGACGAGGGCTTGGCCGCGGCCGGCTTCAGCTCAGCTGGAGGATTGCCGATAGAGCGCGTGCGCCGAATGTCCGAAGGCCCGAGTTGACCGTCGCTGTTATCGGAAACCGGCGCATGCGGTGTGTCCATAAGAGGGGTGACGCTGCCTTTAGGGGGACTTGCCGTTTGCTGCTTGGCCTGCTGCGATTGGACTGCCTGCTTGGCCACAGCTTTCTTGGGAGACTTCCCAACGACCGCAGTGAAGACGAAGAACAGGACGGCCACAGCGAGTCCGCCTCCGAGAAGAAGGAGCTTGCTCTTGCTGATCCCCTCAGGTGTTTTGACATCAGCCCGTGTTGCGAAGCGCAGGGGCATCTCCTCGCTGCCCGCAGGAGTCTCCGGCTCGGTGTGAGCCGCGACCGTTTCAGGCACTTCTAGTGTTGGCAGGCTCCCATTCCCATTGTTGCTGCTGTCGATCAAGTTCATGATTTCTGTCCTCCTTGCTACTTGTCACTGCCCGCAATCGGCGGCGTAAACGGCAGGCGAATCAGCAGAGGCCGGTCCACCTGATCCGCCTGCGCGATTTGCAGGAACAGTTTTTCTGTCGATTGCTTGAAGTTCGGACGGTCGAAGACGACCACACCGTCCGCACGCGCTCCGGGCTCGAGCCTGGTCGCGCTCAGCCTGTAATCGCGAATCTCCAGTTGATCGGAAATGATGCCTTTGCCTTCTTTCTTCTTCTTCATCTTTCGGCCGGCAATCTGGATCTGAGGTGGAACGATCTCGACGGGCTCACTGGAGTTGTTGAGGACGGAGTACGAAATAGCCGTCTGGTTGCCCCACTGGCGAATGTCACCGATCGAAGTCTCGATCTGTTTGTCCTGCCATTTGGTCCACTTGGGCGAGTTCACTTTCTGCTGCTCGATGAACTCGACATCAAGATTGGAAGCTGGTGCCGCTGTGGCTTTGGCATCGCGACTGCCACGCCCTGCCTTCGGGGCCGCGGAAGTCGAGACTACGCCGAGACCACCATCGATGAGGAAACTTCGGGCCGAGCGGTATTCAAGCAGGAAGTCCACTGGCTGCGCCTTTTCCGTGATCCCAGAGCCATCGCTGACCAGTTCGAGCGTGACGTGCTGCCCAGATTTGGTGGCGATGAGGAGATTCGACTGCGCTGGAGATTTCGTGATGGGCTTGACGTAGACGTAATCAGGCTCGCCTTCGTTGTGCTCGGCCTTGAAGTCCCCTGGGCTGCCCAGAATGACGGAGGTGATCTCTTCCGGCATACGGATCGTCGACTCGAACTCCGGCCGCAGATGGAGAACAGTGACTTCTCGTTGATTGATGGTGATGGTCGCGACGCGAGCCCCGACGGGTCCATCCGCCGCGCTCAGGCGAAACGGAAGGATAAGAGCGATTGGGATGAACCAGCGAAGTTTCATGGGTTGGACCTCCTTGATGGCCTTAAGGACGAATACTTTCGAAGCAGATAACGGCGCCGGACGGCATTGACGTACGCGACAACATCCGGATTGCGGTAGTTCAGTTGCTCCCGCGCGATGCCCCGGTCGCCGGCATAGTAGGCTGCAGCTACTAACCGCATCTCTCCGTGAAACTCCCACATCAGAGCCGTCACATAGCGCGTGCCAGCAGCAATGTTCTGCTCCGGATTGAATGGATCGAGAGCGCCGAATCGCTTCGCTGTCGCAGGCATGAGTTGCATTAGACCCATCGCACCCTTCTTCGAGAGCGCCCGGGGATTCCAACGCGATTCAACATCAATGAGTGCTCCAGTAAACTCCGGTTCTATCCCGTAATGTGCTGCGTACTGGCGCACGTAACCGGCCGCAGGCGCAGGATCGGCCTGCCCAAATGCGAAACTGGAAAGTGCGAGCAGAATTGGAAGCAACGAGCGCATCACGCCGCAGTTCCTCCACGGTGTCTGAGTGTCTGCGCGAAGCGTGCGCCATCGTCGAGCAGGCTCTTGAATCCTTCGCGTAACAGCAGATGTTTCCTGTCCTTCTCGGTCTTCGCCAAAAAGGGCAAGAGCACATCCCGCTGGTCCTCAGAGACATGGTCGCTCCCGAGCAACTGGAGCGCGTTGGCGAAGTCGATCATCTCCGAGACGGAGGGAGGTTTCTCTAGGCTGTAATTCCTGAACGAAAGCGCGATCCCGGCCATCTCACGGTGGAAACTTTCGTCTGCCTTGGGCGTGCGGCCGGCTATGATCTCCGCCTCGCGCTCCGGCGTCGGATGTTCGACTCGGACATAGAGGCTGCGCCGGCGGATCGGATCGCCCAACCTTCGTTCTTCGTTGCTGGTCAGCACGACAAAGGGAATGCTTCTCGCTTTGACCGTTCCGAACTCAGGGATTGAGAGCTGCCACGCGGACAGGATCTCCAAGAGCATGGCTTCAAAGCCGTCATCTACTTTGTCCAACTCGTCGATGAGCAGCACGCACGGCTGATCGCATTCGAGGGCGCGCATGAGCGGACCGGGACGGAAGAAGTCCCGGCCTTTCAGGTTCGCCTGTACGGTCTGCCAGTTCTCATGCTCGCCTTTCGAGAACTCTATGTAGAGGCCTTGCAGGCTCTCGTCGAAGCGGCCGATGGCCTTGTCCTCAGTGACGCCCCGATAGCACTGCAATCGCTCGATGTGCGTATTCGCAGCTGCGGCAACGGAGACAGCTAGTTGTGTCTTCCCGCTGCCCGCGGGACCTTCGAGCAACAAGGGCTTCTGCAACTTCGCTGCCAGGAAGACGACTTGCGTCATCACCGGGTCGATAAAGTAGCCGGTGGCCGACAGCCTTGCAGCAAGGTCTTCGACCGAATCAAACATCGCTCTGTCCTCTCATCTCGGTGGGGATCGGCACGGTGCCCCGTCGCGGCATCGCACATTCAGACCTGACGCGAAGGCTCGAACCTGCCTGGACCCAGACGCTGGCCAACGACGTCGCTCCCAACACGGCAACGAGAACAAGCAGGCCGCGCGCCAGAATGTCCCCGGACCATGCAGCCCAGACCGCAGGGCCGTAATAGACGGTCACGACTGCGTCGAGCAACGTCAGCAGTACCGCGATGGCTAGGTAGTAGTTCAGCCGGCACTTCATCCGAGCCTCCTCAAATTGCGGAGACAGCATGGGCTGGATCGAAAACTCGGTCAAATCGGCAGTGGAGCTAGCCTTCTGGACGTTGTTCGGACTGTCTAGGATCCTCCTTTGGAGGATTCCGCTTGGCTTCGTACCGTTCCACGGCCTCATCGACGTCAGGGTTGAACACGATGGCATAGCGTTCGAAGACGCTGCGCGTCTTCCAGCCGCCGATCTTCATAATCACGCCCTCAGCGGTTCCAAGGCGACGATGATTACGCGCCGCGGTTCTGCGTAGGTCGTGAAACAGCAGATTCGGACATCCGGCCGCGACGCGAGCATTGTCCCATGTACCACGAAAGTCCTTGACTCTCTTTCCGTCCGGGCGAGTGAAGACATACTCGTCAGGTTCTTTGCCTTCGATGCAAAGCGCGAGGAGGTCATGCACCAATCGCGTCATCTTTACCTCTCTCCCTTCCTTGTTCTTCGTCGTCCCGGGATGGAGGCGGATGGTCCAGTGCTCGATATCAATTTGATTGACCCGAAGTTTTAGCAACTCGCCGATGCGCCACCCATAAGTGACCCCCATCTCAACGAGCGTCTGAAACCAGAGCTCAAGGCATGACTCCAGCAGTTTCTTATACTGACCGTCTTCGAGGAAACCCCGTCGGACGTTGTTCTCGGCGAGCCTGGGGAAGGCGGGAACGAAGATGACTTTGGGCGGAGTCGCCTTGCGTCCGAGGTTGAACATTCGCTTGAGAACGGCCAGTTCGCGGTTTATGGTGGCATTTGCAGCGCCCTCGTCCAATCGACGATCCACATAAGAGTTAATGAGGCTGCTCGTCACTTGTGTGGCGCGAAGCGTTCCAAAGAACGGCTCAAGGTGTAAAACCCACCGCGTCTCTGCATCATCAATTGAAGTCTTGCCATTGATGCGGTAGTCCCGCAGCACGTCCGCAGCAAGCTCTTTGAGAGGAACTCGCTCGACATAGGGTCCAACGAATTTGCCCGTCGTCACCTCTGCGAGGCGCTGATTCAAGGCGCGTGTCGCCTTGCGCTTGTCGGGAGTGCCAGTGGACTCTCGAAAGGGCTCGCCGTTGCGGTAGAACTTGATCCACCAAATGCTGCTGCCTTTCTGACGGTAGATCCCGCCTGTCCCGCGCGGACGTGTCATTCCGCCCTCCGCGATCCGCTGCGCACCTGGGGAGAGGCCGAAACGACGGAGAACTTCGCTCGGACAGGAAAGTCTTCGGCAAGTGAGTGCTTGTTGGTTTCGACGTAGCTGTCGAGGTCTCGCAGGTCGAGGAGGAATGGTCCCCCTTCGTGTTCCTGAACGACCGGGAACGCACCCTCCTGAATGAGGCGACGGAGTTTCCAATCGCTCATTGAGAGGTACGTGGCTGCTTCCTTCGTGCGAATGAGGCGGCGCTGCAGAGTTGCTGTGGCGGGCATAGTGTTTTCCTCGTTATGAGTTCTCGCTTCCGCTCCGGATTACGGAGCGGGGGTTATCGTGGGGCCAGACGCTGACTCGGTCAAATCAGCGCAGTTCCGCGCGGTGATGCAGAGAATCAAGTTGTTTTCGAGGAAGGAATGCTGACCTGGTCAGCTTCATCAAGCGAGCGTTGGGTGCGGCCCGAAAATTGGGAACATCACCAAAGCACTACACCCGTTCGTGCAACGCGCGAACTCCAAACTTTTCAGTTCGGGCATAGTTTGGGCATAGTCGGGTGCTTTCACCCTTCCGCCCTGAAATCGCTTGATCGGTAACTATCAGATATTGAGGAGGATATCTGGTGCCGGGAGGGGGAATTGAACCCCCATGACTGTGAAGTCGGCGGGTTTTGAGTCCGCTGCGTCTGCCAGTTCCGCCATCCCGGCTTTTAAGGCTTATGGATAGGGTAAATGATTCGATAAGTAATTACAAAAAACAGAAGTCTGAAAGTAAAAAGCTAAAATTCAGGCAGCACGGTTTAAAAGTTAAATTGAATTTTAGCCCGCAAAGATTTTGCACATCCTGGTGCTGATTTTTTCAAATCTCATGGCAAGGTCGCTGGGATTAAAGCCAATCAAATGCGTTACGAAAAAGCTCAAATGTTGTCTCCTTTTCAAAGTAAATGGACAAAATATCGAAACGCGTTGGCATAGTTTGATTTGGAAGCTGCCGCAGATATGCTCTGGCAAGACGGCATAAAATGCGCCGCTTATTCTCATCGACAGCAGCTTCGGCGGTGGCCACATCGCGTGTAGTACGCGTTTTCACTTCAATAAAGCAGATTGTGTCGCCATCGAATCCAATAAGATCGATATCGCCACGCAGGCGGCTTGATTTCCAGCCGCGTGATATGACTACGTATCCCTGCTGCCGGAGATAGAAAAAAGCCGCGAGTTCCCCTCGTCTACCTGTGGCCAGGTGAGTTGTTTCCGGAGGTCTATGACGATCGGCCCAGCCGATAAAAGATGCAAGCATTCGAAGTCGGAGAGGTTCTAATAGTGGCATGGCTGTGTCCATTTTTACTCTCCGGCGCTCAGCCATGCCCAAAATTTAATGCGCTACGTTAGTGCCGGCTACACTTTGGTTTTCTTTGATAAAACTGCCAAGAGTTTCATATTGATCGCTGGCGATATAGTCCACCCCTGCAATCAGGGCTGCCCGCCAACGCAGTTCCGCCGCTGAAAGAGAGCCAAAGTTGTATCCCGAGAACCAGCCATGACAACTAAGGTCGGCTTTATTGTCTAAGCCATCCAACGTATAAAAACGAATCCATAATCCATTTTGGTGCGCATGTTCTACCAGTGCTCGTAGACGAATATTGTCGGCTTTCGTCCATTCGCCAGCTTTATTTTGGCCGCCTTCTTCAACGACAGCCCATGGATTATTCCACCAGCGCCGGTAATTTGTTGCCTTGTCGGATTCAAGAACCTCGGGCGCAGCCATCGGATTCTTTTCGTTCGTATGAGCAGCGCCAAAGAGAAGAATTTTATCTCCAACAGGAACATCATCATAAAAGACTTTTTGCTGTGCGTCTGATTCTCCGGTGAGCACGAGAATTGGTTTCACATCCAGAGGATGTGGACTATTGTCGCTGGTCCGTGGAGCAGTTGTGAGCCAGTCCTGGTATTCATGCAATAAAGCCAAAACAGCCCGCAGGTGCTCAGGCTCTTCCGTTTTGAAGTCGAGGTTGAGAGTAATTAGCGGCCAGTCTTTGCGGTTGCCTTCGCGCAGGGCTTTTTCCACGATAGGCCGCACACGTTCAAAAAAATATTGCTTCATGGTGGGCTCATGCCCGTATCCGGGGACGGCATGCGTAACAATTGACCAGGACTTTCCGGTCTTCTTGTCCGTGTACCATCCAAGATCCTGCTCAATGGCTAAAGGTGTTCCAGTTGCGAGAGCGCGATCGATTCGATCAGACCACCATTCATAATATGGATAACAGTTGTGTGCATCCATCACGCTGCGTGCTCCGGGGTGCGCCGCAGCTTGCGCACCGAGGATATGAATCGGCAGGATCGCGCCAGCGATAAAAATCAGCCATCGAAAAAGCTGTGAGAAAAACAGATAGCCGCCACTGCTTGAGGTCGTCATTTTGCCCTTCATTTATTTTTCCTGGTAGTTAAGGTAGATCGGGTTGCCGAGCAGCACAAGCTTGCCGTTTTGAGTAATAACATCCGGGCGCAGCCAGTGCTGCTTTCCATCTACCGTTAGAGTGAGTGCGATGTCCTGCGTATCTTGCGTGATTGGAGATGCCAGTGATGCGACTGGCTGGCCGTCGAGAACAAAGCGTAATTGCTGGCCGGCGCAGGCTTTGACGTGCGCTGATATGTGAATCGTTGAACCTGCAGGAGCCTGTAAAACATCGCCCATCATTGCTTTGGCATTGCCACTCTCCGCTGAAACGTGAAACGCGCGATCGCGAGAAGCGCTGAGATCAATGAAGACGTGGCCTTTTCGGATGCCTTCAAGGATGGAGCCGACAGATAAATTGTCCGCGTATACAACAGTAGTTGGGCTGCCAATGGCATTTTTGGCGTCAGCAGGCAGTAAAGCATTGTGATTATCGCTGCCTCCTATGGCAACAATGCGATAGCCCTGATTTAAGTAATTTTCCCAGAAGCTGACGCCAGAATATTTGCCTTCTTCCGCGCCTCCATTAATCGCTTCAATGGTCGTAATGAGGTGTGGATCGACCGTCTTATCCGGTGTCCAGCCGCACCCCATGCAAACTTCTCCAGTAGGCGCATTTGGATGATTGATAGAAAGAATGGCATGCGCGCGGCGAGCTTCTTCAAAGAGCGATTGTATTGTAGGCACAGTCGTGCCTACGCGAAAATCCACGAAATTTGTCGGCCCGAAAAGGTTGGCGTGCCCCCAGAATGTAGTGATTTCGCGGCCCGGAAGAAAAAGCAGCTTATCAAAGTATGGTTGCAACTCTCGCAGATCGTTGTAGTGCGATGTAGTGTTGTGGTCAGTGATAGCAATAAAATCGAGGCCCCGCGCGGCGGCAGCTTCGGCCGTGAGGAAAAGAGGGCAGGGAACTTTATGTCCACTCTGGCTCTGGCAACTACCATCGCTATGTGCGGTGTGCATGTGCAGGTCGCCGCGAAACCACGCAGGACCCGTACGGAGGGGCGCGTCAGCGAACGATGTAATAGCATCCCGATCGTGGGTAAAGAAAATATCAGCTTCGTAATTGGAAATGACAAACGAGCGAATATTGGGAACGCCTATGATGAGTGTCCATTGTCCAGAGGGAAGTGGGCCGGGCAAATATGAGGGAGTTGCATTTGTAGTGCTTACAGTGAAGTGGTCTTTATTTCCTCCACTCCATCCGCGGAATCGTTCGGGATCGAGCAAGCCCAGATCGAGAGCGGTGTGTTGCTCCTTGCCTGTGTAATGAAATGTAACTGAGATGGATGCAATTCCCGGTGGCACTTTGAAAGGAGCCAGCACGTAAGAATTGTTCTGGCTTCCATGCACGCTTCCTTTGAGCACGATATCCGGTTTGAGGGCTTCCTGCGCATGAAGAAACAGCGATGCGGAAAGAATCAGAGAAAGTAACAGAAGACGACGAACAATACGTGCAGCCATGAAGAATTATTATCACCTGAGTGCTGATCGAGGCGATCGTGCCTCCCCGACCAGCTTAGGCTAGAAACTGCTATGTGCGGTGACAATTCTGCAAATACTTTATGAATGTGGCGAAGATGCCGGAGCCGTCGCATTCGGCTTTGCATCATCGTCATCCTCATTTTGCTCTTGCTGCGTCTGGTGTGGTGTTTCAAAAGGCTGTCTAATGCCTTTTTCAGCTGCTGCCTTTGTATCCGGCTGTCCATCGCGAACTGTGAGCGCAGTCTTATACTCCGCTATCGCTTCGTCTCGCTCATCGCGGATATCGTGAATGCGTCCGAGATAGATATGCGACCAGGCAAGCAAACGCGGGTCTTTAGAGAGGCGAATCGTCTCGTTGAAGTTCTTTTCAGCGTCATCCATGCGCCCTTGCATGACGCTCGTGAGAGCCAGAATATAATCGGCGCGGCCAGGATCGGGCGTATGCTCTTTCAGCGCGGTTTCCGCTAACTGCTGCGCGCCCGCGGCATCTCCTTGATGCAATTTGGCCAGAGCCAGATCAAGGCCGTGCGGTGTGCGGCTGGGATGGCTGATCACGTCGCCGGAGCCTTCCTCGGCGAAATCTATATTTCGCGCTCGATGTACCTGCTGGTCAACATCCATGCCATAGACCATAGGCCCGATCGCTTCCTTAAGGCTGTCAGGTGAGTGCTCAAATGCAACGAGCTGATCATAGAAA
Organism: Alloacidobacterium sp.; assembly: GCA_035547425.1. Classification (GTDB taxonomy): domain Bacteria; phylum Acidobacteriota; class Terriglobia; order Terriglobales; family Acidobacteriaceae; genus Alloacidobacterium. The sequence continues at coordinate 9,742 of DASZUU010000029.1, forward strand.
TATTGTGTGAGTACAAAACCGGCTTTCATGCTGCGATTCACTGCATTCTGCCGAATCGCAGCAATTTGTTGCAGCGAAGCATTGCGCTTTTGCGTCTCTCGCTCCAGATCGGCGCGTCGTACATCTCCAGGGATTTTGTATTCTGCAACACCGGTATCCATGGTTCGTGCTTCGATTGCTCGAATCAGGCACTCGATTACCAAAGAAACGATATCGCTGCGATATTGAAATTCAAGGGGAGCGTCACGAACCGTCTTCAATATCGGCAATAAACGGTCCATCGATGATGCACGAGAATACAGAAGAGGCTCGATGACATAGTGCAGGTAGGTGTGACGTGTCTCCTGCATGTGGATCGTTCCCTTGGACGGGGAAGCTACAACTACATAGTCCGGGCCATAAACGCGGGCATTGGTTTCTGCCGGAGAAAGCATAGGCTCAAGCACAACCAGAAAACGAATGCCGCTGTATGTGCTTGCGGGCATCTTGAGATAAGCGTTTGTCTGCACAATCATTTGTGTAAGTGGATTGTGCAGTTCCTCAATCTGCTTTTCGTAAGCGGCATGGTTCGCGAGCCAAATCAGATGCAGTTGCGTTGCATTTACGAACGTGTGCAAGAGAGGAAGGATATCGTCTACCTGTGTCGAATCAGGAGGCATATCATCCTGATCGGCGCTGAGAGCCAACTCAGGCGGTGGCGTCAGATAAAGCGCGAGCGATATATACTGCGCCAGATCGCGACCTGCGTCCTCAGACAAGCGATGTTGATTGATATAAATACAAAGCTTATCGCGAGCATCACGCGCAGCTTCAGACTGCTGTGCCGCCTGGTTTACCTGATCGCGAATATGCGCTCGAACCGGATCGGATTCTGTTAAGCCATTGTCATAACCGCAGGCATTGAGCGCAACTGCAATGTCAAATAGAGCCTCACTGGTTTGGAGACTGACGGTCGGCCCGGCTGGATCAATCAGTGCCGGCGGTTTCTCGGGCCGGGGAGGCTGCAGATTGGGCTGCTGCGTGGCTGGAAGTTTTGCAGCTTGCTGTGCTGTGACAGGTAAGGTAGCAAATAAAAGCAAAGCAGCTGTAACAGCAGCAAACGGGCGAAAATGAAGCACTTGGCGAAACGACATGGATTGGGAACTCTTTCCAAAGTGTATTGAAGCGGATTCCGAAGGGTCAATCTCATATCCAGACATAAAAAAGCGGCGGTTCCTGGTCAGAAACCGCCGCAACCTTATGACTGCTCTCAAATAATCTACGAGGCCTTGCGTCGGGCCGGGTCTGCTTGGGAAAGATAGCTCGTGTAAGGCTTGGATAGCTCTCCATAAATATGTACTCTGCCGTCAGGTATGTTTTCCGAAGGTAACGCATTGGTCGAGGCTTCATAGCGAATGCGGCCATTATTTAGGGTCAATACCCGCTCTGCATCATTCAGGCGATCGTTGGCGTTTACCGATGCAATCGCGCCTCCTCTGCGTAAATCACTTACTAACGAATGAGCATGTTGTTGAGAAACGCCCATGCCGGAAAAAGCGCCTTCAAAAGCTGAACCCGAATATGAATATTCATTGCTTTCAGGGTAGACGGCGAGATGGCCTTCTCCCGTTCCAAAATTCATGCTCGTCTTGTCTGCTATGCCTTCCCGTCGCTCGCTTCCAGCCTTCATCCCGAAAGTGCGTCTCAGTTTTTCCGTCCAGCTGTTTTCTTCCTGCGATTCATGAAAACTGCCCGTTGCCGGCAGAGGATTTTTCTGCGGGCTTTGTATCGTTTGTTCCTGAGTCATGCCTTCGAGGGATTTCTGAGCCTGGTATAGGACCGGGGCGCCCGGCTCCCTGGATAACGCTGCCTGAGCCTGGAGATAATCCTGCAGGTGTAACCGTACGAGTGTCAGAGGCGGGGCCGGAGCCGACCGTGTCGGAATCCATAGCCGAATGTACAGCATTGCTGCCTATCTCGCCCATATCCGATGCGTCTCGGACATTGGCAACTGTACTCGTCCCGCTGCGGAAAGCAGCGCCGATTTGCCGTATTTCAAATCTTTCCGCAAGCAAAATCATCGATTGCACGCTGCGCATCGACTCCGTTTGAAAAGTAGGCAACTACGACGCCATTATTGTTAGTGCTCGTTTGTGAAATCATGAGCGGAACCTCCGCATTGAAATCGTGCGAGCCCGGTGAAAGGCTTCTATACGGTACGATGCGCCCAGTTTTGACGAGGTATTTGGGAAAAAGATAAAAAGAGTACCTCTCTATAGGTTGTATGCGTTGCGATAAAGAAGGCTTCCTATATAATTCCAGTAGTGTTGGAGAGATGGCCGAGAGGCTGAAGGCGGCGGTTTGCTAAACCGTTATAGGGTCAAAAGCTCTATCGAGGGTTCGAATCCCTCTCTCTCCGCCAGAATTCTCCCAAATCTTCCCATAAATTAATTGCGAATTACCTCATACTGCGATCCGGCGCGTATGTGCCGCCGTTTTCCCGATGCTTTACGCCTGCATCCGGAACCACCCATACGATGGTCACCATGGCATTCACTGAGAGTGAAAGCCATGGCTTATAAAATGCCAGCACCAGCGATACGAGATAAATGGCGAGACTTAAACCATGCTTTCTCAACTCCGTACGGTCTGTGCCGCGCAGTGATCCTGCATACCATTGCCGTCGCATCACAGCCCATCGTAGAAAGAAAAAAGCGAGGGCGGAAGCTAGCGCGGCCGATTCGTACAAAATAGTGGCGAACGTGCTGAATTGTTTCTCATCCAAATAACTAACAAAATAGGGAATTAAAGAAAGTACAAAAAGAAAGCCTAGATTAGCCCACAGCACGCGATAGTCCACACTTTCGGTTCGGCGGAGTAGTTCATGGTGATTGATCCAATAAATGCCGACCATGAGAAAACTCAATAAATAAACGGCCAATCGCGGAGCTACCGACCATAATCCAGCCCAGCCATCATCATGCGGTACGTGCAATTCGAGCACCATGATCGTGATGATGACGGCGATAACGCCGTCTGAGAATGCTTCGAGCCGCGACGAGCTCATTGTGGAATTATTTTCAGACATAAGTGTGGTACCTCTTCATTTTGTAGCAGGAACAAAGAAGAGCTGTCGGCGTTAAGCGCCAGCGATTTGGCGGGCGGCGTCTCGGCCCTGTTTTACAAGATCCGGCAGCCCAACGCCATAATAAGCATTGCCAATCAAAGAAAGTCCGGGCAACGCTCGTACGCGCTCTTCCAGTTCCACCATTTTCTCCAGATGGCCAATTTCATACTGCGGCAGAGAACGTGGCCATCTGCGAATCACTGTAAACGATGGGTCCGGCAAAGAACCAAGCAGGATGGAAAGCTGTCGCTGTGCCAGGGCTTCGACTTCCTCATCGGAGGCATCCAGCAATTGCGGAGCATCCTCTCCGCCGAAAAATGCCCGCAGCAATTTTGCTCCTTCCGGAGCGCGATGTAGGAATTTCTGGTCCACGAAAGTACAAGCTAGAAGCTGCGGATCGGGAGATTCACGCAGCTTTTGTGGCACCAGGAAGCCGAAGCCTGGCGGAATCTTTATCTCCGGCTCGAGTCCCGCCTCAAATGCAAGCGCAATAACAATCGCCGAGGACGCATCCATGGAGAGCAGCGAATCATATGCAGGGTCAAGTGGGGCAAGCAGCTTACGTGTTACATCAGCAGGAGCCGCCAGAATAACAGCGTCAAATATCATAATCGTATCTGCAGCTGCTATTTGCCAGGCTTTTTCATTTCGGCTTATCCCATGAACGGTTCGATGCAATTGAACTGAGCCGGCAGGAAGGGCAAGAGCCATACGATCCACCAATGTTTGCAGTCCGGATTTCAGGGTTGTAAACACAGATGGACGATTGTCCCCACCGCGCTTTCCACTCTGCAATGCTGTAATCAGGCTGCCATATTCGCGCTCCATTTTTACGAATGCAGGCATTACGGCACGAGCGCTCAGGCGATCGATATCTCCTCCGAAAACTCCTGCCAGCAAAGGGCCTGCGATTGTTCGGGCAACTTCGTCCCCAAAATGTCGCCGCACAAAACTGGCGACGGATTCGTCATTTGCAGGGATAGAAGCTTTGAGTTCTTCGGCGCGCTCTTCTTCAAGCCTGTAAGCCTGTTTCGCTGCCTCAGTAAAGAGCGAAGAAATGAGCAGCGGTTCCCATCGAGTGGGCACCATCATCCGCATGCCGTCCGGCATGGCTATAAGGTTGTTGTCCTGAACAATATATGTGCGGCGTTGATCATCATTGGATGAAATGATCTCGTCTTCAAGCCCAAGCTCGATCGCCAGATCGCGCGCCCACGGTTTTTCCGTTACCCATGAGTCAGGTCCGCACTCGACGACAAATCCATTGCGCCGAATGGTCTCCACAATTCCGCCAAGTCGTCCTGAGGCCTCGTATAACGTAAAGTCCACGCCTCTATGCGTCAGTTCATATGCGGCAGATACGCCTGCAATGCCGCCGCCAATGATTGCAATCTTCATGACGAAGCAAGAAGCGCTAGTCTGCGGCGTGAAATATCAGCAAGCGCCGCAATCAGCAGAGGAGAGCTATTCAGCGAACGAGGCCGTTCCACGCGCATGCCGAGATTCCTGCCGAGTTCCCGGAAGGCAATATCGATGTCATAGAGAATTTCGACATGATCGCAAAGAAACCCGATGGGATCGATAATGACTGCCGGGTGTCCTTCACGATGCAGTGTCGTCAGCGTATCCTCTACTGTCGGTCCTATCCATGGGCCTCCAGACATGCCCTGACTTTGAAATGCGAATCGCCAGTTCACTAATCCCGGCACACAGTCAGCAACATCTTGCGCAGTTCGTTTTGCTTCTTCGGCATACGGGTCTGCCGGCTCATCGCCATGTGCTTCCACTGTACGTTGCGGAACGCTATGAGCTGTAAAGAGAACAGGCACTTGTTCACCCATTTCATTGCAAAGATTGTGCCACAAAGGTCTCAGCCTCTCTGCGAAAGCTTCTGCAAGCAGCGGGTGGTCTGCCCATCCTTCCACAAAGTCGATGCGCAATTTTTCACCTGCCGCAGCCATCACAGCACGCTTGTAAAGCCCAACACTGGTGCGCGAATTTTGGGGCGCCAGGCAAATTACGACAGCCGTGGAGATGCCGTCGTCGATCATGCGCTGTACTGTGTCCCCTATGTAGGGTTTCCAGTTGCGCATGCCCACATATACCGGAACATCCAGTTCTGCAGCTAGTAATCGTCCTTGCTCAAGAGTCAATCGCGTGAGCGGGCTTGAGCCAATGAGCGAATACCGATGGCGAATTTCTTCGATCACCGTTTCAGGCATAGGCCGTCCGCCTGTTACATTGCTCAGGTATTCAGGAATCTCATCAAGAGAATCCGGGGTTCCATGTGCCAGCAACAGCACCGCGAACTTTTCAGCCATGGCTCACCTGTGTAGAAAATTCGCGCACAAATTTCACCACATGCTGCACGTTCTCCACCGGAGTGCCTGGCACAATGCCATGGCCAAGATTGAAGATATGCCCCGGGCGTCCGGCGGCCTGGGCCAGAATTTGCCTTACGCGCTTCTGAATCAGCTCTGGTTCGGCAAAGAGAGTGATGGGGTCAAGGTTTCCCTGAACTGCGCACGCATAATCAAGTTCGCGCCATGTTTCACCGAGCGGCGTGCGCCAATCCAGGCCAAGAACATCGGCTCCTGTTTCTCGCATTGCGGGGAGCAGACTGGCCGTCTCCACTCCAAAATAAATCACGGGAACACCAAGCGCCTGCACCTCGCGCACCAAAGTTTTCGTAATGGGCAGCACAAACTCGCGATAATCTTCAATGCTCAACACGCCAACCCAGCTGTCGAAAATCTGAATCACATCTGCGCCCGCATCCACCTGTTGCTTTACGTAAGCGAGCAGGACAGAGGCAAGCTTTTCCAGCAGCATCTTCCAGGTATCCGGCTGGCGGTACATCATGGTTTTCGCGGCAATATAATTACGCGAACTGCCGCCTTCAATCATGTAGCTGGCCAGCGTAAATGGCGCGCCGCAAAAGCCAATGATCCCGACGCAATCTTTAAAATGCGTTGCGACCTTGGCGATGGCTTCAGCAACATAGTTCAGCTCTGAAACGCGATCCGTGCGCAGACGGGCTATATCATCCATGCTGCGCAATGGATGATGCACGACGGGGCCTTCGCCGGCCAGAAACTCAAAGTCAAGACCCATCGGTTGCAGAGGTAAGAGCAGGTCAGCGAAGATAATCGCCGCATCCACATCCAGCTTTTCTGCGGCCGTAATCGTCACTTCTGCCGCGAGACTTGGATTCTTGCAAATCTCCAGCAGTGTGTGGTGTTTCCTGACGGCCTGGTATTCAGGCATGTATCGGCCGGCCTGGCGCAGAAACCATACAGGTGTGCGATCAACAGGCTTGCGCAGGCACGCGCGTATAAAACGCGTACCCGGAGCAAGCACATCTGTTTGTATATTTTGAAGGTCTTCTGTCATCGAAGAGATCACCCTTGAGGGTAACATCTCGCCGCTACTTCTTTGCAGGCATCAGATATTTGTCATACCAGGCAAAATATCTTTCATAGCGATCGCGAATGAAACTGGGGCGCGTGAATCCATGAAATTGCCCGGGGTAGACGATCAGCTCCGTCGGGACATTGAGGCTGCGCAGTGCCTGGTACATCTGTTCTCCGCCAACCAACGGAACATTAAAGTCTTTATCGCCTCCCATGAATAATGTGGGCGTATGAATACGATCCGCATGCAGCAGGGGATAACCGAGTTTCAGGTAAGTATCCAGATTTTTCCACGGCGGACCAAGCTCCTGGTCATATTGAAGGATGTACTGGTCTACGCCATAAAAACCGAGGGGATTTCCCATGCCGGCGCCGCTGATTGCTGCTTTAAAGCGGTTGGTCGTAGCAATGGTGTAGTCCGTAAGAATGCCACCATAACTCCATCCTCCCACTCCCAGCCGATCTGGATCAGCCACGCCTTCCTTCACAGCTTCATCCACACAGGCAAGCAAATCGATAACTTCCTTATCGCCCCAATCGGAGAAGATGATCTGTTGATAAGCTGCCCCTCGTCCTGAGCCTCCGCGATAATTCACATTCAGAACTGCATAGCCGCGCGCAGCAAAAAGCTGCCGTTCTGTCACGAATGCATGCGCGTCCTGCCCATTAGGGCCGCCGTGAATCCGCAATAACAACGGATATTTCTTCCCCGCTTCGTAATTGATTGGCAGAGTCAGCAGTGCATGTATATCGGCTCCATCTTTTGACTTCGCTTGCAGCTCGCGCGTTTCGCCCAGCTTAAGTTGCGCAAGAAGACCATCATTATGTGAGGTCAATTTGCGCAGCTTCCCATCTTCCACTGCATACACTTCTCCCGGGGTGGAATCTGTAGTCCAGACCACGGCAGAGTGTCCCGCGGCTGTGTCATGCCGCATGACCGTGCCAGGCGTCTCGGTCATGCGCTTCACCGTTCCGTCACTCAACGAAACAGATGCAAGATATTCTGAGCGATCATCTGTAACTGCCACGTCGATCGATTGCCCATTCGCTGTAAAAATCGGAGAAGAGACAGCGCGGTCGAGTTTGGCAGTCAATATGCGCGGTTCGCCTCCGGCAACAGGAACGACAGCGAGTTCGCTCAGGTTATATTCCAGATATTTTGGTTCGCTGCCATGCATATATGCGATCAGCTTGCTGTCCGGGCTCCAAGCCATATGGCCGCCGTCAGGCCCGTTAAACGTCGTCAATTTGCGCGGAGCTGAATTCGGTTTGGCATCCACAACGAAGACATCTGTGTTCGTCGTTCTGTCCGGATCGGGATCGTGATTGCTGACAAAGGCAATGTGGGCTCCATCCGGTGACCAGATAGCATTTTCTTCCTCAAATTTGCTGTCAGTGGTCAGCTTTTCCAGCTTGTGCGTCTCCACATCAAACAAATAGAGCAGGGTAGGAGTCGTTTCTGAAGATATGTAGCCTTCGATGTCTTGCTTGAAATGATAGCGATCAATGACTACCGGCTTCGGCTTGTCCTTCTCCTTATCCGGGCTCTTCTCTTTCGCTTCAGCCTCTTTATCTTCTGCAATGCCCAGTAATAATTTCTTGGCGTCCGGGGACCAGGCATAAGATGACAGCTTGCCCTTTACATCCGTAAGCTGTCGTGCTTCACCGCCACGCCTATCCAATACCCACACCTGCGACCCCTTTGCCGGCCCTGGGCGGCTCGAAGTAAAAGAGATATATTTTCCATCCGGGCTCCAGCGAGGCGCGCTGGAAGAATCCTCATGCGCGTAGGTCAGTCGTACGTCTTGCGATCCATCCCAACTCACCATCCAGATATCGGTGAGCCGCTTGTCAGCCTTTGTATCGATAGTGCTGACCGTATACGCGACCCATTTCCCATCTGGAGAAACCTCCGGATCTCCTACATCCTGCAGCCGGAAGAGATCGTCAAGCGTCATGCCATGAGGCGTCGCGGACGGCGCTGTCTGCGAAAGGAGTGGAAGCGCAAGAGCAGAAAGAGCGAACAGGCAAAGAGAAAATCGAGTCATTGTCGCAAGATTACGGCGTAACACATTTAGAAACAACAAAAAACTCTTTTGCTATCGTCAACATTCTTATCACTTTCGCAATTTGACACGCCCTTTAAGGCAACTTAGGCACCTGCCCCAAGCATTCCATTTAAGTGAATCAAAGTCGGAGCAAGGAATGACCTGCAAAATCTCAACTTAATTGAATGGAGTTTCCTATGATCTCGAAATGTATGTACAGCAAGCTACTCTTGAGTTCAGCGCTACTCACCGGCACTATGCTGATGGCGCAATCAGTGCCCAGTGGAGGGGCAGGCAGCGGTGGCGCGCAGACACAGCCGACCACGCCGAGCCAGCCGACCACAGCCGCAGGTGTTAACAGCGCGGCCAATGACACGGCAATGCAGCAGAAAATGACCGACCGGAGCTTCGTGAGGAAGGCTCTCGAAGGTGGTATGGCAGAAGTCCAACTCGGACAACTCGCACAACAGAAATCGCAAAGCGATGATGTCAAACAGTTTGGACAGAAAATGGTACAGGATCATACGCAGATGGGAGATCAGCTTAAGCCCATTGCCCAGCAGCTTAGCGTCAAAGAGCCAAAGACACTCCCCAAAAAGGATCGCGAATTGATGGCTAAATTGCAGGCGCTCTCAGGTTCCCAATTCGACGAAGCCTATATCAAGGCGATGGTAAAAGATCATAAGGAAGACTTGCGCGATTTCAAAGATGAAGCTCAGACAACGCAAGATCCCAATCTGAAACAAGCTGCGCAGCAAGGCTCGACTGTCATCTCCCAACATTTGCAGATGATCGAGCAGATTGCACAAAGTCACAATGTCACCGCCAGTAAATAACCCCGAACCGAAGATGAGAGCCTCTTCGCTGAGGCTCTCTTTCCTTCATCCGCCACAATTCTCTACCTGATATCTTGTAGCAGGACATCCTGGGCTGTATGTCCTGACTACAGGTGCGTCGCATGAATGGGTTTGATCTCACAACAGGGACCGGCAAGAACAGGCGAGGATTATTCAGCAATGAGCCGTTGCTGTTTTTAGGGCTACTCCTGCTGATCCTTTATTTTGCGCGCGACTTGTGCATCCCGTTAGCTATGGCGCTAACCCTGAACTTTCTATTGGCGCCGGCTGTTGTTCGTCTGGAGCAGTTCCGTTTACCCCGGGTTCCTTCCGTCGTCCTGGTAGTTTTATTAGCTTTTTCTTTTCTGCTGGGGGTCGGCTGGGTGGTAGCCCGGCAGCTTCTGGATGTAGCCAGCGAACTGCCCGGTTACCAGCAGAATATCGATGACAAGCTGGCGTCCATTCATATTCCTACGAGCGGGCCACTCGGCAATGCCATCCGCGGTGTAAAGATTCTCAGCGATAATTTATCCGGTATCCGTCCTGCGGCACCGCCTCCTCCCGAAGAAGCGACGCGCATCCGGAGCAGCCGTCGTGCCCGCGAAGCGGAGAAGTCGAAGCTGCAGGACAATACCAAGCCTACTCAGGTCGTCATCGTACAGCCTCCAATCAGCAACCGCGCCTATGCGCAGCAGATACTCAAGCCGGTCCTCAAGCCTCTTGGCATGGCGGGCATGGTGCTGATCTTTACCATCTACCTGCTGGTCAAGCGCAACGATCTGCGCAACCGCCTGCTGCTGCTTGCGGGCGTCAGCCGGTTAAACGTGATGACGCAGGCATTGGAGGATGCAGCGCACCGGGTAAGCCGATACCTGTTGATGAATGTGCTGGTCAATGCCTGTTTCGGCGTAGTTTTCGGCATCGGACTATTTCTTTTGCACGTTCCCAATGCGACTTTGTGGGGCGTTCTGCTGGGTATTCTGCGTATGGTGCCTTACGCCGGCATGATTGTCGGCGGCGGGCTTCCGGTCTTCTTTGCTTTTGCCATCTTTCCCGGCTGGTGGCCGCCGTTCTTTGTTTTGCTGATGTTTGTCGTGCTCGAAATTGTCGTCAGCAACTTCATTGAGCCGTGGATTTACGGCAGCCACACCGGCATTTCAGCCCTGGCGCTGGTAACCATGGCGACGGTATGGACATTGCTGTGGGGAATCCCGGGGCTCATACTGTCTACGCCGCTGACCGTGTGCCTGATCGTAATGGGGCGCTACGTTCCGCAGATGTCCTTCCTCAACATCCTTATGGGAGATGAGGCGCAGCTTACACCGGAAGCGCATTTCTACGAGCGCCTTCTTGCCATGGATCAGCCGGCCGCGCAGCGCGTAGCCGACCAGTTCCTTGAGACGAACGGCATTACCGCTCTTTATGACGACGTGGTGTTGCCTGCGCTTAGCCTGGCAGAGCAGGACCGGCATAAAGGCTTTCTGGACGATGCGCGCAGCAGCTTCCTCTTTCAGTGCGTCACGGAGCTCATCGCCGAGTTGGCGGAATACCAGGATCGCAACTCCGAGACGGAGCGCGCGAAAAACTGTCCCGTTGTTTGTGTGCCCTCCAGCGATCAGGCAGATGAGATTGCCGCTATCATGCTCGCTCAAATCCTCGAGCGCCGCGGGCACAAAACGATGCTGCTGCATGCCGCCTCCCTGACGGAGGAAGTGCTCGATCGCCTCGCGGAAGAAGCTACCACCACCATTTGCATCTCCGCCTTGCCGCCTTTTGCGTTTGTGCATGCGCGCGATCTGGGCCATAGGGTACGCCAGCGGCTCCCCCAGAATCGCCTTTTGATAGGGCTGTGGGGAACGGGCGACGATGTGGAGACATTGCGCGAGCGCTTCGGCGCCGTGAACCCTGAAGCTGTGGTTATTTCTTTGGCGCAGGCGGCGCACTCGATTTCCGGCTATGCTTGTGAGCCGGCGCTTACGCTTGCAAATAACGAAAAGTACGGAGAGATTGACTGACTTCCCACTTCCCGATCTTTTCCTCCGCTTGTATGAAAAATCAGTCACTTAGCGTGGGATGATTCCCTTTTATCCATATGATCTTGCCCGAGTTAATTGGTTTCTATTCAGGATGACAATAAGCTAGGGCAGGCCTATGTGATTAGTAGGCCTGCACCTGTTCTACGGGGAGGCGTATCTGGAAGCAAGTTGCTCCGGGCTCGGATTGGACGCGAACGTAGCCGCGATGCTTGCGCACGATGCGCTGTACGGTGTCCAGACCGAGGCCTAAGCCGCTGCCGGGGGCTTTGGTGGTGAAGAAGGGCTCAAAGATGCGATCCTGCAGTTCGGGCGGGATGCCGGGGCCATTGTCCCATACTTCGATGAGCAGCATGTCGCCGGAAACCTGGACTCCGAGCGTGATTTTGCCGTGGTCCTGAATGGCATCGAGAGCATTTTCAAGCAGCGCCATCCAGACCTGGTTCAACTCGCTGGCGTACGCGCTGATGTGCGGCAAGTCGGGAGCGTAGCGGCGAGCCACTTCCACATGCTGCAGGCGCGACTGGAGCATAGCCAGCGTGTTTTCGAGGCCCTGGGGAATGTCGATCTCCTGAATAGGCGCCTGGTCCATGTAGGAGTAGTCCTTGATGGCGCGAATGAGGTCGAAGATGCGCGCGGTGGAGTCGAGCATGGCATTGGCCATGTTTTCAGCACGCAGCGAGGAGGTAAATTGCGTGAGCACGACGGTGAGCGCGCTGGAATCGAGGAATCCGGCGAGCGGGTCGAGCTGCTGCGGTGTAACACCGGCTTCGGCCAGCTCGGGCGAAATCTTCCACGGCGATTCAATCTGGTGGGCGCGCATCCAGCCTAAAAGAGCATCTTCACGAGCAGAAAAGTCGGCCTGGTTGCGAGATTCCTTCGCCTGCGCGCGAATCGTGTTCTGCCACTTGCGAACCTCTGCCAGATGTTCGGTTGAAAGACAGAGGCTGCCCAGACGGTATTTTTCCTGACCGTAGACGTGCAGCTCATCGAGCAGGCCGGAGGCGGCGCGCTGGGCGGCGGAGGCGGGATTATTCAGCTCGTGAGCGAGATTGCCGGCAAGCTTGCCGAGGGCTGAGAGCTTTTCCGCCTGCTGTTCCATGCGGGTGACTTCGCGCACGCGATCGAGGAGCACGCTTACGCAGCGCTGCGTCATGGAGGGCACAGCCTCCAGCATCTCCGGAAACAGCGTCTTGGGATAGCTCAATGCCCAGGTGGGAGCGACGGCATAGCCGAAGCCTCCATAGGTCTTCATCCGGGAAAAAGGCAACAGGCCCGAAATGATGCCGGAGCGCCCGATCCAAATGGCCGAGGGGCCGCCATGTTCACGGCGAACATGAATTTCGCCTTTGAGCATGATGGTCATTTCGTTGGCGGGCTCGCCTTCGCGGAAGATGGTTTCACCGGCTTCGGCAAAACGCTCTGAGCCGTGTTCGGCAAGCCACAGGTATTCAGACTCTTCCATGCCGTGCAGGGGAGTGACCCGCTTGAGCGCAGCGATAATTTCCGAGATCGGAGTCGGAGTTCTTGGAGTAAGATTCTCGCTCGGTGGGGCGATGCTGACAGTATTCATAAGACCCCTTACCTTACCTTGATGGTACATCTTAGCGTAGCGTCCGCTAAACACACGTCAAGAATCCGTTGAATGGCGCTAATTTGCATGCGGGCGTTGCATTTCCAGCTTTCTTTCGGGCATGGCGTCGATCAAGGCGTTGAGGCGCGTAATGGTTACCGGAGCGCTGCTGTGTAGCCGGATAGAGCCGTCTTCGCCTAAAAGGAAGACGGCAAATTGATTTTCTTCCACGTGGAAACGGCTGCGTATAGAAGCTATCTCCTTTGCTCCCAAGAGCATATAGGGCGTATCGAGGGGCGGCTGATAGCCGGTCGATTTGGCGAGGATGGGAAGAAACAGGACGAAGCGATCCATCATGTCGTCCGCTGCATTGTCGAGGGTGGACTGCTGTTTTTTGAGTCTCGGATCAGCAGCACTGGGGCTGAAGACAAGAAACGGACGGTAGCAGCGGCGCATCTGTGCGAGCGATTTCGGACGTAGAGCGCAATCGGGGCGCGCCTGTGCCTGCAGCAGAAGCGGCGCAAGCAAGAGTATGGCGAGAGGGAGGGTACGGATCGTCATACGTTATTTCTTTTTATGATACAGATGTGGCTGGTTGGCGGAAAATGCCCGGCCCCTTCCGCTTTGCTCAGAACAGGCTCTTCGACCACGCGCTGCGCTCAACGATGACAAATTTTACTTACAGGGGATGACAGTTTCTGAGATTGATTCAGGATGAGGTGGGGAAGAGAAAACCCCACCCTTCCACTTTGCATTCGCTCAGTGGAAGGATGGGGTAACTTGATTCTTTCGACTACGCGTTGTACCCGTTTGTTTCTACTACATTTTCAAAACAGACTTTTCGCGCGGTCCGGGTTGTGGTGTGAGGAGTTGCGGTTCCAGCCCTTTCACCGGCTTCTTATAGACGCCGATTAAGGCGTTCCAGCGGACATAAAGCAGTTCCTGCAACATCTGGATACCGTCGCGCAGGTAGCTGATGCGTGAGCGCTCGTCGTGCCCCCAGGTGACCGGAACTTCGCGAATGGTAAAGCCGCGTTTTAGCGCAATGAACAGAATTTCAGGGTCGAAGCCCCAGCGTTCGATGCGTTGCAACTGAAACACCGTTTGTGCTGCTTCATGGGTGAAAGCCTTGAAGCCGCATTGTGTGTCGGCAAAAGGCAGACCCATAATCATACGGGTGACAGCATTGAAGCAGCGACCAAAAAAGCGGCGGTATAACGGCTGCCGGATGGTCTGGCGCGTGCGCTCCAGCCAGCGTGAGCCGATGGCTATATTGGCACCCTCGTGGATGGCGGCAAAGAGCAGCTCGGCTTCTTCCATTGGGGAAGAGAGATCGGCATCCGTAAACATAACAATACGGCCTTGCGCCTGCAGCATTCCATTGCGGACGGAGTAGCCTTTGCCGCGGTTGCTGGGATTCTGGACCAGACGGAGGAAAGGACAGGTCGCAGCATACCGTTCCACAATGGTTGAGGTGTTATCAGTGGAACCATCGTTGACGACCAGCACTTCGGCATTCCAGCCTCGTGAATACACGCATCCGAGCACACCTTCAAGCGTGGCTCCGATACGGGCGCTTTCGTTGTATGCGGGAATGACGATGGTGTAGTCGGGACGATTCCCCGGCTCAATCATTGTGTAGCTATTGCACTCCTACTCTGTATCATACGCCCTTGATTTGATGCAGCTTGCTGCGTATTGGAGGTACAGCATGACGGCTGATGCCGCGCATGTGGGGAGGCGAATGGGTTGATGGGGCAGAATCCATTCAATAGGGAGAGCGTCTGCGGTGCAGAAGTGCTACACTCGCCGCTATGACAGAAGAAAAACGCCGTTCGGCATGGTTCTGGGTATTTTTGTGCGGCGGCCTTTTTGTCGCATTCGTAATCGTTGTGGGAGTGCTGGGGTACTTTGCGGTGCAGGCGATGGGAGGCGGAACGAGCTTCGGCGACAGCATCGGCGTGATCGATGTGGATGGCGTGATTCTGGCGGCCGATAAGACGGTCGATAACCTGCGCAAATTCGATCAGGACGATTCGATTAAAGCCATTATTCTGCACATTGATTCACCGGGCGGCGGGGCCGCGGCCTCGCAGGAGATTTATGAGGAAGTCCGGCATATCCGGGATGAGAAGAAGAAACCGATTATTGCCTCGATTGAGAGCGTAGGCGCGAGCGGGGCTTATTATATCGCTTCCGGCGCGAACAAAATTTATGCCAATGATGCGAGTATTGTCGGCTCAATTGGCGTCATTATGGAGTGGACCAATTACGGCGATCTGCTGAAATGGGCGAAACTGAAGCCTGAGGTGCTGAAAGCAGGGTCGCTGAAGGATGCCGGGTCGCCCACGCGTGAAATGACTCCGGAAGAACGGGCTTATTTCCTGGGGTTGGTCGATAATATGCACACTCAATTCATTCGCGATGTGGCGGCAGGGCGAAAGATGGATGTAGAAAAACTGACTTCGCTGGCTACCGGGCAGGTCTGGACGGGGCAGCAGGCGTTGCCACTGCATCTGATTGATAAACAAGGGGGATTCCGGGATGCCTTGCTGGAAACGGCAAAGCAGGTAGGGATTTCCGGCGAGCCGAATGTCGTAAAACCTCCGAAAAAAGGGCGTTCTGTGCTGGATCTGGTAACGACGGATGCGGATGATCTGTTTCCAAATCCGCAGCAGTTACTGGAAAAACATGCCGGCTTCTATTTTCTTTGGAGATAATGGGTAAATTTGTTGCATCTATTATGGTTAACAGGCGTAACCTAGTTCTGGAGCAGAAATTGCCATGACCAAAGCAGACCTGGTGGAGGAAGTGACCCAACTCGGAGACCTGACGCGGCGCGATGGAGAGGTGATCGTAGATACCATCTTCGATTCCGTTATCGGCGCGCTCAAGACAGGCGACAAGATAGAGATTCGCGGTTTCGGCAGTTTTCGCATCCGGCAGCGAAAGCCCCGGATCGGCCGCAATCCTAAAACCGGCGCAAAGGTTGAGGTTCCGGCCAAGCGCGTCCCTTACTTTAAGCCCAGCAAGGAATTGCGGGACTTAGTGAATCCAAAGGAAGCAGGTTCTTCTCCGGCTCCGGAGCATGGAGCGGATACGCATTCAGCCTGAGCTTGTTGTGCATTCAGAAACGGCATGGATTTCGATCCATGCCGTTTTTATTTGCGGACGCCGACGACGGAGAGGCTGCGTCCGGTGAAGCCGTGTTCAGCACGATGCGAAAAATAGCGATCGGTGCGGCAACTGGTGCAATCACCTTGTATGAAGATGTTTTTCTCGCTGAGACCAGCGTCGAGCATTTGGCGTCGATTAGCTTCGATGAGATTGAGGTGAAGGCTGGGGCCTAAGTTGCGATGTCCGGGCGCGCGAGCGGTGAGGAAGAGCATCGGATATTTTTCTTTTACCGGGTCTGAGTCATAGACTTCGCTGAAAAGTTCCTGGGCGTAGCGAAATTGCGATTCAAATTCAGAGTGAACTTCTTCTCCCACGGCATAACAGCAGGCGCTGATGCCCGGGCCTATGGCAGCAATCAAATCTTCCGGCTGACTGCCGAATTCGAGACGCATACGGCCAATACCGTGCTCGACAATGCGCTTGACGGTGCCGCGCCATCCGGCATGGAAGGCGGCGACAGTGCGGGTTTTACGATCGGCTACAAGCACGGGAATGCAGTCGGCGGTCTGGATGCCCAGGAGGATTCCAGGCTCGCTGGTCATCAGGCCGTCGCCTTCAAGGCCGGCCTCGTCCCCTGCATTCGCCTTGTTTACGACATGCGTGAGGGAGGAGTGGATTTGCTTCAGCGTGACCAGCGGCAGGGCTGATCCGGCAATGGAGGAGATGAAAAGCCGACGGTTGGCCAGTACATTGTCTTTGGAGTCGGAGGCAGTAAAGCCGAGATTGAGTTCTCCCGGCTCATCCGGCTTATAGACAGTGGTGGCGCCTCCGAGACGCGTGCTGAACCCATGCATGAGCCACGGCAGGCTGGACAGCATGGGTAGGCGCTCGATAGTGAGGGGAGGCGCTACGCTGGGAGATTTGAGTGTCATGCACTCTTATTTTAGGCGCAAAAGCTTAAGGGCCCGCTTTCCAGCGGGCCCGCTTTTAGAGGCAATGTAGAAGGGAGCCAAAGGGGTAGTGATTGAGGGTCCGCCGAGACGGACAGTTCAAGAATAATACTCACAAGGTGAGGTACTGTTTTGAAGTTGCCTCTAAACGTTGATAGTAGGAATGCAAATTCCAGGAGGGAGTTGCTTCGAAACCGGATTTTTTTGGATCCTTTTTAGAAAATATCCGGACTTATGCAAGAAATTGTCCCAATCCAATGTGGATTCAACCAATTACAAAAGGACCTCACTGTAGTGTGAGGTCCTTTTGTGTGTCCGTGATTTGCCCGGCGGATTTACCGGGGCGGGTGTTAGCCTTTGACGTCTACCTTGTCATACCAGGAGTGAGCAGCCTTAAGAGCGTTGTTGACGTTCTCGATGTTCTTCACGCCTTCGGTATTGAGCCAGTCTTCAAATGCCTTCGCGCCTTGCTTGGCGTAAACGGCGATACCGTCCTTCCAGGTAGCGCGCCCGCAGAGAACACCGTTGAAGCTGGTGCCGCTTTCCGCGGCCAGTTCCAGCGTCTCGATGAAGACAGGATTGGAAACGCCGGCCGAGAGATAGATGAACGGCTTGTGCGTGGAAGAAGCGGCGGTGCGGAAGTGCTCGAGAGCCTCTGCGCGCGTGTAAGCCTGCTCGCCCTTGAATGCCTTGGTTCCGGCTACGAACTCCATCTGGATGGGAACTTCGACCTTCAGCACGTCGACGTTATAACGGGCTTTGCCGAACTCTTCCATCGATCCGGTGACGATTTCAGGCTTGCGTTTTGCATAGCCCACACCCTTTTCGTCTTCGCCGTGCACATCGTAACCGACGGTCTCGAGGAAGAAGGGAATGTCGTGCGCTACGCACTCATCGCCGATGCGCTCCACCCATGCGTGCTTATGGTCGTTGATTGCGGACTTCTCGAAGGGGGTGTAGTAGAGCAGGATCTTGATGCAATCTGCGCCGGCTTCCTTGAGGCGGCGAACGGACCAGACATCGAGCAGATCGGGAAGGCGGCCCGGCAGGGCAGCATCGTAGCCGGTCTTTTCATAGGCCAGCAGCAGGCCTTTGCCATTGCGCTTTTTGGAGGCGGGCAAACCGAATTCGGGATCAAGCAGAATGGCCGAGGCGTGCTTGGTGAGGACTTCGGTGACTAGAATCTTGAACTCTTCAAGAGCGGAATCGGGCAGATCGGCTACGCCCTTTTCTTTCGCGAGTGACTTCTTCAGCGAGCCGCGCTGGTCCATGGCGGCAGCGGCGATAACGCCACGCTCGTCAGACACGGATTTGAGTCCAGCCAGTTTGCCGGGGGTCAATTTGATCGACATCGTAAATTCTCCTGCGCTTTCTAAAACTTTTTTGGTTTCGGGAATTTCTTAAAGGAGTTTCACGGATGATTTTAACTCAGAAGGACGGCATGATTCAGGTTTGGACGAAAAACGCACATAGAGAATGCACCACAATTGTTTCGCCCGTGTGAAAGAATGCGGATACAAAAGAGGTACATCGTTGCGATGAAGGTGATTCCATCTGATATGCGAGCCCGGATATTCTGCCTGTTTGTTCTGATATTTTCTGTTTGTTCGGCATACTCGCAAGGCACTGTTCCCACATTTCAACGAGATATCGGCGGAAGCACTTATACCCTGGCAGGGCGCGATCCGGCGCAGCGCGGCACTACCACGATTCCGACAGTGCTGGTTCCGGTGACGCTCACGTTTGAAGGCAAGTCGATTCGCATGGACGCGAAACCGGATGTGCCGCGGATATTGAAGTCGCCTATTTTTGCGAAGGCGGAATTTTCTTCCGGTGAAAAGGCGCAGTATGCAGATGCATTGCTGCACGCTACATTTCCGGCGAGTCAAGGCGGGCACACAGAGCTGGGTAAGCCGGAGATAAAGCCGGTGACCATTGCTGTTCCCGCGGGCGGCGGATATGTGCTGACGTCGAAGAAGAGTGGGGGCGCGGTTGCTGTTGTCGATTCTGAATTTCTGCAGAAGGAAATTTTCAAGCAGATTCCGAAGCAGGATGGGAAGCTTGTGCTTGCGGTTACACACAACACTACCTTTTATGCGCTGAGCGATGCCACGGTGTGCTGCACGTGGGGAACGCACGGCGTTGACGGCGCGACTGGAAACTCATTTGTGATGGGGTCGTATCTGGAAGGCGCGCCGGCGATTGTGACAGACCGGGATGTTCAGCCTTTGACGCAGCAACTGGCAGAGTTCGTGAATGATCCGTTGCATGATCCGCTGGTTTATTTTCACAAAGACGGCGCTCCGGGCAATTATTTTGCGGCGTGGCAGTTACCGGGAGAAGGACGCGGCTGCGCGGGGCGAGGAATCGGGTCGAATTATTTTCTGCTGGAGCCGACGAATACAAATCCGAAGAACAGCTTTCCTGCTTCTCCGGGTTTTGCAATTCGCAGCGCAGGAGGCACGTATCACGTGCAGAACGTGGCGCTGCTGGGATGGTATCTGGGCAATGTCGGCCCTGCGGGAGTGTTCAGCTTTCCGGATTCTCATGCGCTCACGGAACCGGCAAGACCGTGCGCGAGCCGCAGAGGACAAAAGGCCAATACCGCATCGGCAGTTGAGCCTGTTGCTTCCAGCGGATCGAGCAATGGGCATCAGCTGATTGGTTATTGGACAGGATCGCGATTCAGCGACAATGCCCCATTTGCTTTGCATGATGTTGCGCCGCAATGGGACTTGATACTGGTAGCCTTTGCTTCTCCGGCGAAGAATGCGCCGGAAGGAACACTGGAGTTTCATCCGCCGCAAGGCATTTCCGCGGATGCGCTCAAGGCCGATATTGCCGCCATGAAAAGCAAAGGCAAGAAGGTGATGATCTCGCTTGGCGGCGGCGGCGAATTCTTCAAGCTGGACGATGCGAAGGATATTCCCAATTTCGTTTCCTCGGTCACGAACATCGTTTCGGAATACGGCTTTGAGGGCGTGGATATTGATTTTGAGACACCTTCGCTGGTGATTGCGCCGGGAGACAAGGACTTCCGGCATCCGACGACGCCTTCCATTGTGAATCTGATTTCAGGGCTGCGCCAGCTGCGCGAGCACTTCGGTCCTTCGTTCATGATCAGCCTCGTGCCGGAGGGATCGCAGATTCCCGGAGGTTATGCGACGTATGGCGGGCAGTTTGGTTCGTATCTGCCGCTGATTTATGGATTGCGCGACATTCTCTCTTTTGTGGATGTGCAGGACTACAACACGCCTCCGCTGGAAGGGCTGGATGGCGAGATCTATCAGTCGAGCTCGGTGGATTATCACGCGGCCATGACGGAGCTTCTACTGCAGGGCTTCGACGTAGGCGGGGATGCGAAGGAATTTTTTGAGCCGATGCCGCAGGATAAAGTCGCGGTCGGGTTTCTGACGGATTACACATCGCCTGAGGTCGTGAGCAAGGCGATGGATTTTATTGTTCAGGGCAAGGCTCCGGCGGGGACGGCTTACAAGCTTCGCCAGCCGTCCGGCTATCCGGAGATGATTGGGGCGATGTTCTGGACGATCGATGACGATCGTTATGAGAACTACAGGTACTCCAATTTCGTTGGGCCGCAATTGCATGGGTATGGGCGGAATAAATGATTCGCTGAGTGCTTCAATGCAGCTTTCATCGTTGAGGTCCTTCGGCGTTATCGTTTGTCAGGATGATGGCCCCCGCTAGCGGTGCTTTCTTTGCTCCAGGATGGTGTTGAATTCGGCGCGCGGCATCTTCAGCTTTTCCGGATGGGCGTCAATCCATTTGGCGAGCGCGTCATATTTTTGCGGAGTCCAGCCACCTTCAAATTCGCCGCCGTTTTTGCCTTCGCGGTTTAACTCGAAGTTGAAGGCGTCTTCGAGATTGGTGAACTCAGCGGAGCTGATGGCGTCTTCGGCGAGGATGGCGGGAATGAAGAGGACGCCGTCGGTCTTGGCCAAGACGAGATCGCCGGGCAGCACAACGGCGCGTCCGATGCGAATCGGTGCATTGATGGCGGTGAGCGTCATATCGGCCCAGGCAGAGGGATCATAACCGCGATAGAAGCCGTTGAGATTGGGGATTTCGCGGTTTTCTTCCTGATCGCGGATACCGGCGTCGAAGACGAATCCAGCATGCGTGTGCGCGGCGATGCCGCTGCCGAGATTCGAGCCGATCAGGGTGCCTTCAACGATCTTGCCGAAGCCGTCGGCAACATAGACATCGCCTTCCTGCAGCTCCTTGATGGGCCAGCTATTGTTGCCGCTCACACGGCCTTCCGCTTTGCCTTCGGCGGCGATGGCCCTGACCATATC
The DNA here is from genome assembly GCA_035547425.1 of Alloacidobacterium sp. Taxonomy (GTDB): domain Bacteria; phylum Acidobacteriota; class Terriglobia; order Terriglobales; family Acidobacteriaceae; genus Alloacidobacterium. Next base: position 31,134 of record DASZUU010000029.1, read on the forward strand.
GGGCCGCAGCGGCATGTACTGCGCCGTGAGAGCGCGTCCGGCAAAGGGCTTATCGATGTGCAGCGCCTGCCATCCGCCATCAAACTGGCAGCGATAGCCTTTGCCGCGCAGATACTCCCATACGTCTTCAATGGAGACATCGAGAGCGCGCTTGAGTAAGTCGTCGGGAACTTTGGGGCGTCCGTCGGGGAAGCGCTCGCCTTTCCAGTCCGAAGTATAAAAAAGGATTTGCTCTTTCGTCTGCTTCACCTGAGAGTGGGCTGCGGGGATGAGTCCGCAAAAGAGCAAGGCTGCGCAAAGAAGTTTTTTCATAAGCATTTCCTCAAGTCATATGACCGGCAAACAAGGGCTGGGACCGAAGCCCTGGATTTCGCTGGAGCGTTGCACCGGGCTGAGGCCGGTGCTTCCACCCAAAAATTCACACTATGGTTATCGAAACATTGTGAGGCGAAGTTAGCTGAAGGCGGCGTCGTCCCACGATTGCTTTTCATCCCATTGTGGGGTTGGCGCGAAGTATTCGGTTCCGGGCTTCAGGTGGCGCTTCACTTCGTCATCGTTCAGCGTGATGCCGAGCCCGGGGGCGTCGGGGACCTTGATAAAGCCTTTATTGATGATGGGCTTGTCGATGCCTGTCACCAGGTCCTGCCAGAAAGGCACGTCGAGCGAATGGTTTTCCAGCGCGAGAAAGTTGCGCGTGGCGGCGGCGCAATGCACGGCGGCCATGCAGCCGACGGGTGTTCCGGCATAGTGCATGGCCATGGGAACGCCGTAACGAAAGGCCATGTCGCCGATGCGATGTGTTTGCAGGATGCCGCCGGAGGTGCCGATGTCGGGGTGGATTTTATCGACAGCGTGATTGACGCAAAGCTTTTCGAAGTCAGTGAATTCGTAGATGTCTTCGCCGGTGATGGTGGGCGTGGGGCTGGCATCTGTGATCTGCTTCAGCAGGTCGGTGTAGTACCAGGGGATGAGGTCTTCGATCCATTCAAGGTTGAACTTTTCGTAAGCCTTGCCCAGGCGGATAGCGGATTTCACGCCGACATGACCGAGGTGGTCCATAGATAATGGCATGTCGTAGCCGATGTTTTCGCGCACAGCAGAGACATACTCGCAGAGGCGATCGATGCCCTTATCGGTGACTTCTGTTGCGATGAAGGGATGCGGTTGAGCGCGCTGTTCCCACTGGCTGAGGCCGGAGGGCTGCATGACGGTGTTGGGAATGCCTTCCAGCGTGTCGATGCCGAGGTCCATCTTCATCCAGGTGAGGCCCATTGCCTTGCGCTCTTTTGCGCGGCGGCCATACTCCTGCGGATCCTTGGATTCGGTGGTGTCGGCGTAGATGCGGATGGTGTCGCGCCATTTGCCGCCGAGCATTTGATAGACGGGACAGTTATAGACCTTGCCTGCGATGTCCCAAAGCGCCATTTCTACCGCAGAAACCCCGCCTGCCTGGCGAGAAACGCCGCCGAATTGCGCGATTTTCTGGAAAAGAAAATCGATATTGAGCGGATTTTCGCCAAGAATACGGCTCTTGAGCACCATGGCATATTGCGGCCCGGCAATGTCGCGTACTTCGCCCAGGCCGTAAACTCCCTGATTGGTATCGATGCGGATGATGGGGCATGGACTGGGGCCGGGCTTGACCACGATGGCATAGCGCATGTCGGTGATTTTGAGTGTGGATGGGCTGGAATTGGTGTTGACATTTTTAAGCGCAGGCTCAGCCGCCGCTTTGTGAGCGGCGGAGCCCAGCAGGCCTGTGGCGAGCAGAGAGGCAGAGGATTTTAAGAGGTTGCGGCGGTTGAGCGTGAACCTATTCGTTCCGGGCACTTTCAGTCTCCTCCTTGGAAGAGAAAATTTTCTCTTCTCCGACTTCGTGCCCACGATACGCCTGCTTAATCGGTTTAGGGAAGGCAGGAGCTTACTTTATATCCTGCAAAAGTGCTTTCTGTGCGGCCAATAATTGCTCGATGCCGCGGGCGGCGTAGTCCATCATTTCCAGCATACGAGTGCGGGCGAAGGGAGTACGCTCGGCGGTGGCCTGCACTTCGACTAGGCCTCCGTCTTCTGTCATGACGACGTTCATATCGACTTCAGCCTGGGAATCTTCTTCATAGGCCAGATCGAGAAGCACGGTGTCTTCCACGATGCCCACGCTGGTGGCGGCGACGAGCTGCTGCAGCGGCGATTTCGGCAATGCTCCGGTTGCGACCATGCGGTTGAGGGCAATGCCGAGCGCGGCGCAGGCTCCGGTAATGGCGGCGGTGCGCGTGCCTCCGTCGGCCTGGAGCACGTCGCAGTCGAGGATGACGGTGCGCTCGCCCAGAGCCTTCATGTCGACAACAGCGCGCAGGGAGCGGCCAATGAGCCTCTGAATTTCGTGCGTGCGCCCGCCGATCTTTCCGCGCTCGGCTTCGCGGGCGGTGCGGGTGAGGGTGGCGCGGGGAAGCATGCCGTATTCGGCGGTGACCCAGCCGCGTCCGCTATTGCGCAGCCACGAGGGCACGCCCTGTTCGATGGTGGCGTTGCAGAGAACGCGGGTGTTGCCAAGCTCGATCAGGACGGAGCCTTCGGCGACAGCAACATAATGCGGCGTAAGGCGTAGTGGGCGGAGCGCGTCGGGCGCGCGTTCGGCGGAGCGGAAGAAAGTTTTTTTCAGTTCGGGCATCGCTTCATTGTAAGCAAGGTTGGGTGGGAAGAGTTCTGTTTTGGGAAATTCTCTTGAGCTGTTCCATATGAGGATTTTCTTCGGAAACGGCTGAATACAAAGATACTTATCGAGACAGTTCGCGGGTGGTGTTCTGTTTTGGGAAATCAAGCCGAGATGGTCCGCAATTAAGACTTAGCCGGCTTCTGCCAGTTAAATCTTTTCAAATCAATCACTCGGGCTCCTTATTTCACTTTGGCACATTACGTGTATTTAGGGTCTGCAACAAATTGTTGTTGGAGGATGGGAATCAGATGTCTACATCGGTGCTGCATCAACCGCAACGTGCGCAATTTTCTACGGCGATAGAAGGACAGGTTGAGCTACTCCATGACGCGCGAAATATCATGTCGGCATTCCAGCTTTACTGCGATTTATTAGCCGAGCCGGGAGTATTGGCGGAAGGCTGTCAGCATTTTGCCTCGGAGATTCGCACGTTGGTGGCGACCAGCTCGCGATTCATCGAACGCCTGGCATCGCAGGATTCGAATCCGCAGGAGATTTGTGCCACGCCGATTGAAGACCTGGGAAGCGCTGTTATGCAACTGAAGGGGGCGCTGGCAATGATGGCTGGGAAAAAGATCGAGTTTGAAATCGAGTGCCTGCCGTGTCCCGGACGGGTGGCTCTTTCCCAGGAAGACCTGGCTCGAATTCTTATGAATCTTACGCGCAATGCCGCTGAAGCCATGCCGCAGGGAGGACGCATTCGCGTAACCGTGCAGCGCGGTGGAGGCGGCAGTTTTTTTGATTTTCTGGATGAAGAGACAGTAGAGACGCGGCCAACAGCGCTGTTGTGTGTACAGGATTCGGGCGCAGGGATTCCGCGAGAAGCGTTGGGCCGTGTCTTCGATGCGGAATTTTCGACAAAGCGCAGTCGTGGGAACAGCGGGCTGGGATTGCATAACGTTTCCAGGCTGGTGAAGGCCTCGGGTGGAGAGGTGCGCGCTGTTTCTCTGCCCGGACATGGAGCGCGCTTTGAAGTGGAGTTACCTCTGATTGGATCCAAAGAGGCAAATTACGGCTTTCCGTCTTATTTTCCCGAGCGAGCAAACTTAGAATGCTAACCACTGACACAACTATGAGTACACCCGGCTATATGCAAATGGAGGAGCGCTCTGTACGCATGAGCGTTCTGGTGATGGATGAGGATGCGGCGGTGCGCGAGGCGTGTTGCGAGATTGCCGGCAAGAGCGGATTTACCGCGCATGGAGTCGATAGTATAGGCGCGGCGCGAGAACTGCTTCGCGGCAACAGCATCGATATTGTGCTGATCGATCTGAAAGCGCCGGCGGCATCAGGACTGGAGCTGCTGGACGAGATCAAGACGCTGCATCCGGAGACGGCAGTCATTGTGATGACGGCTTTTGCCACGGTGACCTCGGCGGTAGAGGCGATGCGCACGGGCGCGGCGGATTTCCTGACAAAACCGTTTGCGTTAGATGAACTGGCATCGGTGCTGGAACGGGCTTCCGAGCGGCGCACACTCGATCTGGCAAGCCGCCGGTTGCGGGAGAAGCTGCGCACACAGCAGGGCCTGGGCAACATGATTGGGCGCAGCGCAGAAATGGACAAGATTTATCGCATTCTCTCGAAGGTGGCCTTTACCTCGCATCCGGTGCTGATTCTGGGCGAGAGCGGCACGGGCAAAGAGATGGTGGCGAGGTCGATTCATGCCAATGGGCCGCATGCCGCGCGTCCATTTATTCCGGTGGATTGCAGCTCGCTGGTGCCGACGCTGGTGGAAAGCGAGCTGTTTGGCTATGTGAAGGGCGCCTTTACAGGGGCGAATCGCTCGAAGGATGGATTGCTGGTGTCGGCGGAAGGTGGGACGGTTTTTCTGGACGAGATCGGCGAGCTGCCGCTCGACCTTCAAGCCAAGCTGCTGCGGGCGCTGCAGGAAAAGGAAGTGCGGCCTGTAGGCGCCACGCATCGAGTGCCGATCAATGTGCGCATTCTGGCGGCTACGAATCGCAACCTTACGGAGATGGTGGAGCAGGGGCGTTTTCGCAAGGACCTTTACTATCGGCTGAATGTGGTCAACCTGCGTCTGCCTGCATTGCGGCAGCGACGCGACGATATTCCGCTGCTGATCGCTCATTTTCTGGATCGCAAGAATCGGGAGTACGGGAAGAACTTCCGCGTGAGCGATGAGATGCTGCGGGTGCTGATGGATTATGACTGGCCGGGCAATGTGCGCGAGCTGGAGCATACGATCGATCGCGCCTGCGCGTATTGCTCTGGGACGACGCTGCAACTGGGCGATTCGTCTTCGCCGATCCTGGAATACTATGCAAACTCGCGGCCAAAGATTGCGGCGCCTCCGCTGTTGAACGATACTTCGCTGGCTGCGCCGGTCATCATGTCGCTGGCGGATATGGAACGGCAGGCGATTCTGGCTGCGCTCAAGGAACTGCAGGGTGACAAGCTGGCGGCCGCGAAACTGCTGGGCATCGGCAAGACGACGATGTATCGCAAGCTGAAGGAATATGGGTTAGGAGAGGCGTGATTGGAGGCGATGGAATGCAGAACCTGTTGATGATTACTTCGATTCTGGGCGCGGAGAACTGCGCTGCGGTGCTGGCAAACCAGCTGGGGTTTTCGGTAGAGATTGTCGCCGGTCGCAAGGAAGGGCTGGCTCGGCTTCGTCGCCAGGAATATACGGTGGTGGTGGTGGATGATGCAATTGCCGAGGCCGATCCGGAGGGCGCGGAGCTGTTATGGAAACATTCCGGGCTGGCAATTCCGCTGCAGATTAACTTTGCCATCTCGGGCACGGCACGATTAGTGCGCGAGGTGCGGGCGGTATTGGCGCGGCGGGAGCAGGAGCAGTCGCTGGCGATGCGGGCGGCGGCGGTGGCGGTCGAGAGCGAGCTGCGCGATACCGTGACCGGGCTGATTCTGCATTCGCAACTGGCGCTGAGGGAGCCTTCTCTGACTCCGGAGCTTTCGGCCAAGCTGCGGACGGTTGCGGAGCTTGCGGGGAGTCTGCAGCAGAGGCTGGGAAGTGTGGGGTGAGGGTGATTGGTGGATGGCTGGGGATGCTAAAAAGCGGATGGCACAGGAGCGGGTGACTTAATCAGGCATGTTTCTTTAGCATTCTTCGCGGTGCTGCTCACTCCAACCATGCTGCAGTCAACGGGTTCATGGTCAGCAAATCTGCAATGGGCCGAGACGATGCGGCATCCATGACTCCTTCCGGCAATATGTGGATAAGATTTGCCCATTATTTGCCTGCATGATGCTATTTGGTTCTTAGCTACCTGCTTCCTGGCGATTCAGTTTTTAGCTATCCGCCTTTAGCTATCCGCTCTTTAGCCATCCGGTTTTAAGCTATCCGTTCCTCGCTATCCGCTTGCTTCAGTGGATCGTCTTCATCTTGTGTTGCATGTAGTCCATGAGAAGGTATTCGCCAAGGGTGTGGGGGGTGGTGAAGTAGGCTTTGCCGCGGCACATCTGAGTGACGCGCTGCACGAACTGCACGAGCCCGAAGTCGGAGGCGAGCATGAAGGTGTTGATCATGATGCCCTTGCGCTTGCAGTGCGAAACCTCTTCCAGGGTTTCGCTGACGACGAGGGGGTCGAGGCCGAAGGCGTTTTTGTAGATGCGTCCGTCGGGAAGGGTGAGGGCTGAAGGCTTGCCGTCGGTGATCATGACGATCTGCTTCATGTCCTTCTTTTGGCGGTCGAGGACGCGCTGGGCGATGCGCAGGCCCTCGCGGGTGTTGGTGTAGTAGGGGCCGACCTTGACGCGGGCGAGCTGCGAGACGGGCATCTCTTCGGCGGAGTCGTGGAAGAGGACGAGGGAGAGCGAGTCGCCGGGGTACTGGGTGCGGATGAGGTGCGAGAGGGCCATGGCGACGCGCTTGGCGGGCGTGAAGCGGTCTTCGCCGTAGAGGATCATGGAGTGCGAGCAGTCAAGCATGACGACGGTGGCGCAGGAGCTTTGGTATTCGCACTGGTGAACGTGGAGGTCGCTGTACTCCATGTTGAGGGGCAGGGAGATGCCTTCGCGGGCGATGGCTGAGGTAAGGGTGGCGACGGTGTCGAGGTTGAGGGTGTCGCCGAATTCGTAGGGGCGCGAGGCGCCGCCGGCTTCGATACCGGTGGCCCAGTGGCGGGTGTCGTGGCGTCCGTAGTTGGACTTGCCGAGTGAGCCGAGGAGGTCGCGCAGAGTCTTGTAGCCGAGGAAATCGAGGCTCTTGTCGGTGACTTCGAAGCGGACCTGCGATTCGTTTTCGGCCTCGTTCTGACCGACCTGGCCGGAGGCTTGCGAAGGCTGGGTTGTGTCGCGCGGCTGCTGGATGGAGATGTAGTTTTCCTGCTCCATGCGCTGCATGATTTGCTCGATCAATTCGTCGAGGCCGCCCTCGGCGGATATTTGGTCGATCTGGTCCTGCATCTGCTGATCGAATAAGTCGCCGGATTCGAGGGCGCGCTTGAGGGCGTCGCGCAGCGCATCCAGAGTGTGATCGAGGTCGCTGAACTCCATCCAGGGATTCTGGAATCCGGAGTCCAGAAGGAAATCGGAGAGGGCGTTGAGCAGGTCTTCCATGCTCATCTCTCCGGCCAGGCCGCCTTCGTACTTGGTGTAGCGGATGCGCTTCATGTGGTTAGTCTGCGCCTAGTTCCCGGCGAGCGCAAATCAGAGGGTCCTGGCGATGGCTTGCAGCGTGGTGATGAGCGCCTGGGCGCGATAGACGCTTATTGAGTTGTTGGCGAGGGCGTTGAGTGTCTGGGAGAGGACCTGCTGTATATCCCGGCGACTGGTGATTTCGGGGATAGGGCCGAGGAGGGCGGTCGGGCGCATGATGCGGCGACGCGGTGCCTGACGCCGGTGTGCGTGATGTTGGCAGTGCGGCTTGCCTCGCAGGGCGAGGGCGCGGCACTTGTTTCCGTTGGCGAGGATGTGTTGGCATTCCGGGACCATGCGATCTCCTTCATACCCTACCCCCCCGGGTGTGGGTATGTGCTTGAAAATAAGCCTCTCCGGTAGAGAAGGCGGTATGTGTTTGGATTAAAACGGGTTGCGGGTATGTGTTTGATTCTGTGTGGGTTAGTTGCTTATATCCCACATCTCTTCGAGATGTGGGGCACCCTTGTTTCTGATTTTGCGTAAAGTTGCCGGTTAAGGTCAGTCAAAAAAAAATAAAAGCCTGCCGGTGAAGGCAGGCTTGCTCTATTTCTATTTTACCGGATTCGAGGGAAATGACCTGCCAATCTGGATTGGATTTTTGACGTTTGGAATGAGTGAGTTGGAAATTATTTTCCGGCTGAGGGGTTGACAGCTTTCAGGCGGGATGGGGCTGCGTATTTGTGTGGGATTGTTGGTTGGGCTAACGAACAAAATGCCTCTATTTGCCTTTGGGCCATGTTGCGGCATCGAGATGTGGAGTACGGAGCGCCTTGTGGTAGCCTCGGAGTCAAACCGTGATTGAAAAACGTAAGAACCAGCTCTTCTACGGAGATAATTACGAGGTCCTGCAGCGCTATATCCAGGACGAGTCCGTGGACCTCATCTACCTCGATCCACCCTTCAATTCGCGGCAGGATTACAACGTGCTCTTCGCGGAAAAGGACGGGTCGAAGTCCAGCTCGCAGATTCGGGCCTTTGAAGATACCTGGGAGTGGAACATCGACGCGCAGCGTTCTTACGAGCACATTGTGGAGCGCGGCGGACGGGTGGCTGACGCGATGCGCGCCTTCCACACCTTTCTCGGCAACAGCGACATGATGGCGTATCTGGCGATGATGGCTCCGCGGCTGGTGGAACTGCGACGTGTGCTCAAGGAGACGGGCTCGATCTATTTGCATTGCGACCCGACGGCGAGTCATTATTTGAAAATTTTGATGGATGGTGTGTTCGGTCCACAGAATTTCAGAACAGAGGTCATTTGGAAACGTACCAGCTCACATGGAAATGTATCGGCAAGCTTTGGCGATGTGACTGACACCATTCTGTATTATCGCCGTGGTGAGCGTCCCGTTTGGAACCAGGTTTATGTTCCCTATTCTGATGACTACATCAAAAGTCACTTCAGTCAGACAGACCCAGATGGAAGGAGGTACACTACATCGGATTTGCGAAACCCTGGAGTTCGACCAAATCTCCATTACCTGTATAAAGGCTTTAAGCCACATCCGAATGGCTGGGCCGTTTCCCTGGAACGCATGGAGCAATACGACAGGGAAAATAGGCTGGTTTTTCCGAAAAATCCCGACGGGCGGATTCGACTAAAACGATATCTCGACGAACAACCGGGTGAGAAGATCACAAATCTCTGGGAAGATATTCCTCCAATCAACTCACAAGCTCAAGAGCGTCTCGGCTATCCGACGCAAAAGCCTGAAGCTCTTCTTGAACGCATCCTCAAAGCCAGCTCCAACGAAGGTGACGTTGTCCTCGACCCATTCTGTGGATGCGGCACTACCATTCAAGTCGCGCAGAAGCTGAATCGTCATTGGATCGGCATCGACATTACGCACCTCGCGATTGGACTTATCAAGAAGCGGCTGGCGGATGCTTTCGGCGACGAGATTAAGCGAACTTACGAAGTGATTGGCGAGCCGGTTTCTCTGCATGATGCGGCCACGCTGGCGGAGCAGGACAAATACCAGTTCCAGTGGTGGGCGCTGGGGCTGTGCGGGGCGCGTCCGGCGGAGCAGAAGAAGGGCGCGGACCGGGGGATTGACGGGCGGCTCTATTTCCATGACGACCAGAGCGGCAAGTCGAAGCAGATTCTCTTCTCAGTGAAAGCGGGCGGAGTGACGGTTCCGCAGGTGCGCGATCTGCGCGGAACGATGGAGCGGGAAAAGGCGGAGATCGGCGTTTTTCTCTGCTTTGAAAAGCCGACGAAGCCGATGCTGAAGGAAGCGGCGGAGGCGGGGTTTTATCGCTCGCCGGACGGCTCGGAGTATCCGCGGATTCAGATATTGACGATCGAGCAGCTGTTGGATGGGAGACAGGTGGCGTATCCGCTGCATCGCAGGGATGCTACGTTCAAGCGCGCTCCACGGCAGAGGCCGGAGGCGGCGAAGAATCTGGAATTGCCGCTGGGACTGGACTTTTAAGTTTGCCGTGAACGCCGGGGCTGAAGCCCCTCTTTTGTGGTGCTTTATTCACCGGGCTGAAGCCCGGTGCTTCTACCTGAAAGCAAGACCTGCCCGGTAAGGGCAGGCCTTGCTTTGCTGCTATTTTGTGCGTTTATCTGACATTGGACCCACATCTCTTCGAGATGTGGGCCACCCGTGCGATTTGCTCCCCCTCCTGTTGTCTCGCTTTTATCGGCGGTGGAATTGCTAGTTGTAGAGGCGGGCTTTGGCGACGGCGATTTTGGCCAGGGCTTCGCGCCGCTTTTTGCCGTACTTCTGGAGCCTGGGGTCTCTGGATGTTTTGACGGTGTTGTTCTGCTGCATCCATCCATCGATCCATTCGCGGAGGCTCTTGTCTTTGGAAGCGGGGCCGAGGTCAGTGATTTTTGGCCTGCCGTCGAAATACTGTAGCTGCTGCCAGCGGTCGGTTTGGTGATTGACCCAGGAAATGTAGCCGTTGTTGAGAATCTGGCGCGGGGCTTTGAGCGCTCCGGTGAAGCTGTAGCGGGTGCCGGGCGTGGGCAGCGGGTCGTAGAAGCGCGGCGTGATGAAGTCGGAGACGACGACGCCGTTGATGGTGTAGCCGAACTTGTCGTCTTCGCAAGGGTCGCAGGCTTCGACCAGATAACCGAACTGGCCTGCGCCGTCGACGATTTTCTTTCCCTGGATTTCGATGGCTACGGAGGAGTGCATGCGGTTGCCGTACGGGTCTACGAGCATTTCGAGAACTTCGTGGCTGGCGGCGATGGTCCAGTCGGCGCTTTTGGGGCCGGCGACGACTTTTGCGTACGGCTGCTTGTGCTTGTCGAGATGGAAGCCGCCTTCGCCGGGCGGGAGCGATTTGACGAGCTGCACGGGCCATACGCCGGCGGGGATTTTGTTGTGGTTCGGCAGATAGAGGACGGTTGCGGAGACGTGCCAGAACTGCGGCAGGTCGCGGGTGACCTGAATGTTGAGGGCGGCGGCGACGGATTGCACGAGGTCGGGATCGATGGAGCCGGTGGTATCGACAAGACCAACTTGAATGACGGACATAAGGAACCTCCTCAGACGGAAAAGTGAAAGACGTGATATTCACTTGCCTGACTTGCATGGAGGGGGATGAGGGCCGAAGGCAAGCGAAGCGGTTGCTCGGAACGATAGCACTTGCAGGAAGAACACAACAGATATTTTTCCTGCTGTGGAATTGGTGGGGGCGGCGGCTGCGGCGTTTCAAAAAAAATTTGCGATGCGGGAGGCTTACAATCGTTCCATGTCATCGACTGAAACGATTGAGGAACTGAATCGGCGCATTGCTTCGGATGGATTTGCCCGGGTGATTGCGGGCGAAGGCGGGCTGCCGAAGGTGCGGGTGCAGACAGAGGCGGCGGAGGCGGAGATTTATCTGCATGGGGCGCAGGTGACGTCGTGGCGTCCGGCGGGAGCGGAGGAAGTCATCTTTTTGAGTAAGGCTTCGCGCTTTGAGGATGGGAGGGCGATTCGCGGCGGCGTGCCGGTCTGCTTTCCGTGGTTTCGAGCGAAGGCGGATGATGCGAAGGCTCCGGCGCATGGTTTTGTGCGAACGAAGGCGTGGCGGCTGGATTCGGTGAAGCGGGATGGCGATGCCGTGGTGGTTGCGTTTTCGACGGAGAGCGATGAGGGGACGAAGCGCTGGTGGCCGCATGATTTTCACCTGGCGCATCGGGTGACGGTGGGCGCGGAGCTGAAGATGGAGCTGGTGGTTACGAACACGGGCGCGGATGCGTTCACCTTTGAAGAGGCGCTGCACACGTATCACCGCGTGGGTGACGTGGAGAAGGTTAGCGTGGCGGGGCTGGATGGAGTGACGTTTCTGGATAACACGGATGCGAATCGCAGGAAGATGCAGCAGGGCGATGTCGTGATGACGAAGGCTACGGATAACGCGTATCTGGAGACGGAGAGCGCTTTGACGCTGGTGGATTCTGTGCTGGGGCGGCGTGTTGCGATTCATAAGGAGCATTCGCGGACGACGGTGGTTTGGAATCCGTGGGAGAACGGGGCGAAGGCGCTGGCAGATTTAGGTGATGCGGAGTGGCGGGAGTTTGCCTGCGTGGAGGCCTGCAATATTTTGAGTGGCGCGGTGAAGCCTGCTCCGGGAGAGCGGCATGCGATGACGGCGCGGATTCAGGTTTTGGGGTGATGCACAAATTGATGGGTCGTTGCTTCGCAACGATTTCGCACGAGCGTTGCTCGTGCGGGTTCCCCCCTTCGGCAAGCTCAGGATGACAAGTTATATTTTGAGGATTTGATGCGGCGATTCTTTTTGTGGGTTGTGCTTTCGTTATGTGCGACGATGCCGGCCGCGGCTTCGGCTGCGCCGGGTTGCAGCGATGTTCCTCATGCCGATCATCCGAGTGCGCGGCTTTCCAATGGCGATGTGGATGCGCTGGTGTTTCTGCCTGATCCGCAAAAGGGATATTACCGCGCGATGCGGTTTGATTGGGCGGGCGTGATTCCTTGCCTTTCGTACAAGGGGCATCGCTATTGGGGCGAGTGGTTCTCGAAGTACGATCCGCTGATTGCGGATGCGATTACAGGGCCGGTGGAGGAGTTTCGTTCAAATGACGGCGGACTGGATTATGGAGTGGCGAAGCCCGGTGATCTGTTTGTGAAGATTGGAGTGGGCACGCTGCGGAAGATCGATGACTCGCCTTACAAGTTCATGCTGGATTATCCGCTGGTGGATGCGGGGAAGTGGACGGTGCATGCGAGCAAGCGGTCGATCCGGTTTGAGCAAAGGTTGCAGTCGCCGATTGGGTATGCGTATGTCTACACGAAAACTTTGCGGCTGGATAAGCATGGCGCGGTGCTTGCCCTGGAACATGAACTGAAAAATGTGGGCACGAAGACGATTGAGACGGACGTCTACGATCACGATTTCTTCATGCTGGACGGCAAGCCCACAGGACCGGGGATGAAGGTGAAGTTTGCTTTTACTCCGAGAATGGACCCTGCGCCGGATGCGTCGTTGGCGAAGATTTCCGGTAACGAGCTGGCGTATTTGCAGGAGGTGCAGCCGCATCAGACGGTGGCCGGGGATATTACCGGGTATTCGAATAAGGTGAGCGATTACGACATCACGGTTGAGGATTCGACGAGTGGTGTTGGGGTGGAGCAGACGGCGGATTCGCCGATTGCGAAGTTTTATCTGTGGTCGATTCCGACGACGATTTCACCGGAGGCTTATATTCACTTGAGTATTCCGTCGGGGAAGTCGCAGAGGTGGGTGATTCGGTACCGGTTTTTTGCTCAGTGATATTCCCAGCCTTCGGCTACGCCCCAGGATTACAGAGGTTTGTTGTGTGTGGAGGAACCCCACCCTTCCGCTTCGCGTCAGGATGGGGCACCCGGTATCTTGCCGGTGCAGTGGAAAAGCAGGTCCTTCGACTCCGCGCTGCGCGCTTCGCTCAGGATGACAATAAACGTTGTAGTGCTAGTTGCATACTGTAGTGCTTTAGTTGAAGCCGCGGCGGGTGCGGCGCTGCGCCCAGTCGTCGGCTTCACGTTCCATCTCTCGTTCGGAGGCGCGGCCGGTGTTGCGGGCCTTGTCCGGCGCGGCGAAGCCTCGTTCTTCTGTTCGCGTGATGCGGTGATGGGCGTACATGCCTTCGAGGAGGAACTCGGCGGCGGCTACCAGGTGTTCGGGGTCGGAGCTGGACTTGATCTTCAACGGCGATAGTTTTTCGACGAGCCCCTGAATCTGCTTTAATTCGGCGGCGATGGCGGTGGCGGGCTGATCGTCATCGAACTTGATGGTGCCTCCGAGATTGAACCACTGCTCGATCTGCTGCGTGTTTGTTTCCTCAAAATACTTGTCGTAGATTTTGCCGATGGCGACGCGGAGGATTTCGCGCACGACGGTATCGGCTCCGCGCATTTCACCTTCGTATTCGAGCTCCAGCTTGCCGGTGATGCCGGGCAGCGCGGCGTAGAGATCGCTGATGCGAGGCAGGATGAGTGTTTCGTTATTGAAAAGCGCGCGGCGCTCGGCGCTGGAGATGATGAGATCGAGGGTGGAGATGGGGAGGCGCTGGCTGACGCCGCTGCGCTTGTCGACCTTCTTGTCTTCGCGGGCGGAGAAGGCAACCTGTTCGACAATTTCGCGCATGTAGTGCGGGATTTCGAGCTTGCCGAGGCCGCGATTGCTCCAGGTTTCCTGCGCGGTGATGGCGATGCCTTCTTCGAGGGTTTCAGGATAGTGCGTGCGAATCTCGGAGCCGATGCGGTCTTTGAGCGGGGTCACGATTTTTCCGCGGGCGGTGTAGTCTTCGGGGTTGGCGCTGAAGACGAGGGCGACATCGAGGGCGAGGCGCACGGGGTAGCCCTTAATCTGCACGTCGCCTTCCTGCATGATGTTGAAGAGCGCGACCTGGATTTTTCCGGCGAGATCGGGCAGCTCGTTGATGGCGAAGATGCCGCGATTGGCGCGGGGAAGCAGGCCGTAGTGCATGGTGAGCTCGCTGGATAAATCCTGCCCGCCGCGAGCGGCCTTGATGGGATCGAGGTCGCCGATGAGGTCGGCTACGGTGACGTCGGGCGTGGCGAGTTTTTCGACGTAGCGATCGTCGCGGGTCATCCAGGCAATGGGGGTGGCGTCGCCTTTTTCGGCGATGAGGTCGCGGCTGCTTTTGCTTAATGGGTTGTAGGGATTGTCGCGGATTTCCGAGCCTGCGATGTAGGGCGAGTATTCATCGAGGAGCGCGGTGAGCGCGCGCAGGATGCGGCTCTTGGCCTGGCCGCGAAGGCCAAGGAGGATGAAGTTCTGTTTCGAGAGCAGGGCGTTGACGATTTGCGGGACAACGGTGTCTTCGTAACCGACGATGCCGGGAAAGATGGTTTCTCTCGCTTTGAGGCGGGCGATGAGATTCTCGCGCAACTCGTCTTTGACGCTGCGGGATTTAAGACGTGCTTCGGAATAGGCTGTGCTCTTGCGTAGTTCTCCGAGGGTTTGCGGCAACTGGCGATTCGTCGGCATCGTCACTCCTGATCTTTAGTATGACTGGTTGTTCGATGAGGCGTAATCCGGGAAGGATTCCGGAAGCTACATGACGTGCCCGTTGCCGCGCGCGGTTTTGGCGGCATGGGCGCTGAGATGCAGCTTGGGAAGCATGATTTTGTAGAACTCGCAGAGGCGCCGGGTGCGTTCGGCATCGGAGCGCAGGCTGAGTAGTTGCTGCTTGAAGCCGAGATCGGCGGGCAAGGCCCAGGCGAGTTGAAAGGATATCGGGAGGTCGAGGTCGACGTGGGCGGGCTGGTGCTCGATGCCGGCGAGCTCGAAGACCTCAAAATGCAGCGCGACACATTCTTCGCGCATGGCGCGGGTGGAGGGATCGCCGTCATCGCTGAAGAAGTCGACCTCCGCTTCGAGGAAGCTGCGGGAGTTATCGAGCAGCTCAATTTCGAAGCGGTCCTGGCCTTCGCAGAGAATGTCGAGGCGGCCATCGTCATATGTATGCAGGACGCGAACGATACGGGCCATGCAGCCGATGACGGCAAGGCCTTCCTGCTGCGCGCGCACGACACCGAAGCAGCTCTTTTCGGAGAGGCATTCGGAGATCATCTCCTTGTAGCGCTCTTCAAAGATGTGGAGCGGCAGGGGAGTTCCCGGAAAGAGCACGACGTCCAGGGGGAATAGGGGAACTTTCATAATTTGCCATTATGCGCGTTTTCCGCGCATTGGAAAGCCGCAGAGCCTATTTTTGTTTTGATAGGCTGCTACGGTTTTGTGAGTAGATTACGCGCCCAGCTCCAAATCGTCGAGCATCGCCTGCATCTCGCTCAAGGCATGCTGGTTGCCGGTGCGGCGCGCGCTGGCGATGCCTTCGGCGAGACGCAATTTTGCTTCGTCGGCGCGTCCGGCTTTGGCGAGAGTTTGGGCGGCCATGAAGTAGCCGGCGGTGTAGTCGGGATGATCGGAGACGAGCCGCTGGAATTCGCTGAGAGCGGTATCGGTGTTGCCCTGGCTTGCGTGTTCCATGGCAAGGCCGTAGCGGGCGAAGGCGTTGGTTGGATCCTGCGTGAGGATTTCAGTAAGTGCTGCGATTTTGTCCATCGATCTGATTATTTCGCTGTTGGGCGGGCTGTGCAAACCGATGGGTGGGGCGCGGTTGCTTAAATTGATGCGATTGCCGACACTGATAAAGAAGCCCTTTTTCAATGAGGGTTGGAAAGGTTAGTTCTCTGCATGAATTTTTCGGGGCATCCGCTTCCGGTGCGCAAGACGGCTGAGTCGCAGTCGGAGATGACGGAACTGATTCTGCCAAATGATACGAATACGCTGGGGAACCTGCTGGGCGGCAGGCTGATGCATTTTATCGACCTGGTGGGAGCGATGGCGGCATATCGCCACTCGCGCACACATGTAGTGACGGCTTCGATGGACCACATTGATTTTATTGCGCCGGTGCATGTGGGCGATCTGCTGATTCTGAAGTCGTCGCTGAACCGCGCGTTTAACACTTCGATGGAAGTGGGCGTGAAGGTTTGGGTGGAGAACACGATTGCGGGAACGCATCGGCACGTGGCTTCGGCATATCTGACGTTTGTAGCGGTGGATTCGCAGGGGCGCAGGGTTCCGGTTCCAGGGCTCGAGCCGGAGACGGAAGAAGAGAAGCGGCGCTTTGAAGATGCGGGGCGGAGACGGGAACTTCGGCAAAAGGAACTGGGGCACAAGCGGGGTAGTAAGGGTTGAGTTTGTGGTTTCCCACGCTTCCACTTCGCATTCGCTCAGTGTCAGGATGGGGCACCCACGTTTCTTGCTGATGCCGAGGAAATGCAGGTCCTTCGACTGCGCGCTACGCGCTTCGCTCAGGATGACAACCAAGTAGTAATTTGCAGCTAGTTGATTAGGGTTTAGAGATTCAGGAGTTTTTATGGCACATGGACATGCACCGCAGCCGCCGGCACCTACGCCGCTGCCGGGAGTGGCGAATATTGTTGCAATCGGATCGGGCAAGGGTGGGGTAGGGAAGACCACAGTTGCGGTGAATACGGCGATTGCGCTGGCGAAGCTGGGATATAAGGTTGGGCTGATCGATGCGGATATTTATGGGCCGAATGTTCCGCTGATGGTTGGGTCGGGGCAGCAGCCGAAGGTGCTGGCGAACAACCAGATTGAGCCGAATACGGCGCATGGGGTCAAGGTCATCTCTGTCGGGTTTATCTCGCCCGGCGACAAGCCGCTGGTGATGCGGGGGCCGATGCTGCACCAGATCATTCGGCAGTTTTTGCAGCAGGTGGAGTGGGGTGAGCTGGATTTTCTGCTGATTGATTTGCCGCCAGGGACGGGCGATGTGGTGATTTCGCTGGTGCAGACGGTTCCGTTGACCGGGGCGGTGGTGGTTTCGACGCCTTCGGATGTGGCGCTGCAGGATGCGCGCAAGGCGCTGGAGATGTTTCACCAGGTGAATGTGGATGTGTTGGGGATTGTGGAGAATATGAGTCACTTTACCTGTCCGCATTGCCACCATGAGATCGATATTTTCTCCAAGGGCGGCGCGGAGCGGACGGCGAAGCAGTTCAATATTCCGTTCCTCGGGTCGGTGGAGCTTGATCCGGAGATTCGAGCGGGCGGCGACAAGGGACTGCCGGTGGCGCTGCTCGGTGAGGATTCGCCGACGGCCAAGGAGTTTTACGCTGTGGCTCGGGGCGTGGCGGAACGGGCCCAGGCGATTTCTGCCAAGGCTGAAAATGTGTTTGAGATTTCGTAGGCTGGGGTAGGGACTCCCACCCTCCCACTTCGGCCTCGCTCAGGGGTAGGATGAGGCACCGGATTATGCTAAGACTGAGAATGAAAAAGGCTGGAGAATTTCTCCAGCCTTTTGTTCGGAAGCGCTGAGTTCTTAGGCAGTCTTGAGGGACGCAGCCTTGACGCGAGCGGCGAGGCGGCTCTTGTAGCGCGAGGCGGTATTGTCGTGAAGAATGCCCTTCTGCACGCTTTTGTCGAGAGCGGAGACGGTCAGCTTGAACTGCTCGTTGATGGCGGTGGTATCGCCCTTGGCGATGGCTTCGCGCAGGGCGCGGAGGCTGCCGCGAACGCGGCTCTTATTGGCGCGGTTTACCGCAGTCTTTCTCTCAGTCTGACGGGCGCGCTTCAACGACGAAACATGGTTTGCCATGGGTGTTTCCTTAACTTTCCTTTTGGAATGGGATGCAGGCAGAAGAGACGCACATGCCACATCCCCCGCAAAATATTAGTTTATGGGAATTTGGGAGTTGGGTCAAGGGACTGAAACGTCCAGGTAGGAGCGGCTTCGCCGCCGTTTTGCTGTTAGATTTCGCTCGTCAATTCAGCAGGACTTGGGTTATTGGGCTTGAGGTATCCCAAGTCTCATAAGCGAGACATGAGACACCCGACGATATAGGAAAATTTTGACTGTGATTGCATAAAAGTGAAGGGGCGAGTTTCCCTTGCGGGATTTTCGCCCCTTCATTTTCCGATTTTTAGAAGCTCTGGTTCGGGTTCCAGATCACAACTTTCTCAGCTTTAGAACTATGTGAGGCCTGCGAACCTTGCGGTCGCGCTCCCCAACATCTTTCCTGTGCTTCGTCCGTTATGAGAGCTTTCTCGGCGCCGTCGTAGAGCCTCCAGTTGCCTGACTGCCCCGTGAGTTCCGTTGCCGGTACTCTGACAGCTCCTTGTCTACTCTCTTCTTCTGGAAGATTGCTCTTCCGTTGAAAAGAAGCATACGCCCGCTGGAAGAGAATGCAATAGGGTTTGAAAGATTTTGTGCTGTGGAAATAGCGTATTTATTGTGGAAATGCGATGTGCAGATTTTTGCATGCTGCTTGCTGATAATTACGCGAGCGGAAGTGAAAAAGAGAAGACCGATCCTACGCCGCGCTGACTGGTGACGGTTACTTTACCGCCGTGAGCTTCAATGATGGCACGCACGATGGCGAGGCCCATGCCTGTGCCTTGGACGCGGTGACGCTGGCTTTGTCCCCGATAAAATTTGTCGAAGATGAGCGGCTTGTCGGCATCATCAATGCCTACGCCGTGGTCGCGGATGCTGGTGATCAACATGGAGTCTTTGACTTCAGTGCTGATGATGATGGGCGTTCCATCGTCGGAATATTTTGCTGCGTTCTCGAGCAGGTGATGCACTACTTTGCGAATCCAATCAGCGTCGATGCGCACGGGCGGCATTGCGGGCGGGATGTTGATTTCGATCCTGTGCGTTTCCAGAATGGGATCGGGCTCGGAGATGGTTTCCTGAATGACATTTTTGATCTGCTTCAGCTCCAGGCGCAGCTGCACCTGATGTGAGTCGAGCTGTGCCATTTCTACGGCTTGTCCGATGAGGCGATTCAGGCGGATGCTTTCTTCATCGATGACCTGGAGCATCTCTTCTTTTATCGCTGGGTCCTGAATCGTGCCGGACCGGAGGCTGGTGATGGATGCGGTGATTGCAGTCAAGGGCGTGCGCAACTGGTGGGTGACGGAATCGAGCAGCGCGGTTCTGAGGCGCTCGCTTTCTTGCGCTGCTTCTGTGCGGGCCAGGCGCTCGGCGGTGAGGCTGCGCTCGATGGAAATGGCGATGAGGCTGCCGAGAGCGTCAATGGTTTCGCGCGAGGGAAGATTGCCGGTGATGGCGAGGGAGCCGATGGGTTGAAGGCCGAGGAGAAGCGGCGCGATGCAGAAATCGGCTTCCTTGTCGTAACGGGTTTCGGCGTGGGTGGCGGCATCGTGCAAATCCTGCTTGCTCCATTGGCCGGTGCCAGTGAGGGATTGGTAGACCTGATCGTGTTCGAGGAGAAAAATATTTGCGGCGGTGTTGTGGAAGGTGGTGCTGATGTAAGCGGGGATGCTGTTGAGAAGGTCCGTTGCGCGATCGGGCGTGAGCATTTTCTGGCTGAGCTCGTAGAGGCGTTCGACTTCGCGGCGCCGTTGATTGGCGGCGCGAGCTTCCTTTTTAACTCGCTCGGATAGATGGCTTGCGAGCACTCCTGCTGTGAGGAAGGCGAGTAGAGCGACCCAGTTTTGCGTATCGGCAATGGTGAGCGTGCCCGTGGGCGGGAGAAAGAAAAGATTGAAGGCGAGGGCTGCGATCACCGACATGTAAACGGAATAGCGAAGGCCAAGGCGATTGGCGACGAACAGAATTCCGAGCAGGAAGGTGAGAGCAACGGTGGTGGGATTCACGTGGATCAGCCTGCCGTAGACAAATGAAATGCATGCGACCACGCCTGTAACAAACAGGAAGCGTAGAGAAGACAGCAGCCATCGCCGATTCACAGCGCCATTATATCCACCTGCGCGAGAGGGAATGTTTTCTGCGTGGATAGAGTATTTTGTACTGTGAGGTTGCAACGTGCAGAGCGATTCTTTGGGAAAGATTCTGGTTGTAGATGATGAGCCGCAGATTACGCGAGTGGTGCGATCATCGCTGGTTTCAAGCGGCTACGAGGTAGAGGTTGCCGGCGACGGCATTGAAGCATTGGACAAGATGGTTTCGTGGTCGCCAGACCTGGTGATTACGGACCTTTCCATGCCGCGGATGGATGGTATTGCGCTGTGCAGCGAGATACGATTGCAGTCGAATGTGCCGATTCTTGTGCTTTCGGTGAAAGACCAGGAGAACTCGAAGGTGAAGGCTCTGGATGCGGGAGCGGATGATTACATCACGAAGCCGTTTGGGATTCAGGAACTGCTGGCGCGGGTTCGCGCACATATCCGAAGGCTGAGGGCCAATGCTCCGGAGTCGGAGAATCTGCCTCTGGAGATTGGGGACTTCCGGATCGATCCGGATAAGCGGCTGGTAGAGATCAACGGGCGGGAGGTTCATCTTTCGCCGAAGGAGTTCGATCTGCTGTTTTTTATGGCGCTGCGGCCGGAGAAGGTATTGACGCATCGCAAGCTGCTGGCTGCGATATGGGGGCCGCGGGCTGTGGAGCAGCCTGAATCGCTGCGCGTGCTGGTGGCGATGCTGCGGAAGAAAATCGAGTCGAATGGAGAGCCGAAATACATCATCAATGAGCCGTGGGTCGGTTATCGATTCCAGCCGGGACCGAATGAGTAGTTGGTTCGCCAAAGAAAATCAGGTTCTTCCTCCCTTCGTCGTCAGGATGATGACATTCATTCGGCCACGCGTTGATGGCGCTCATGCTGGTTACGCATTTTAGAGACGCGCCTTAGGACCTATATGACTTTTTAACAACTTCCATACGCACTTTTTACTTCGTTTTCAGTGAACTAAGGGTGGATTACCGGGGACCGGACCTTATGCTCTCACTGAATATTCTTGCCGTGATCATTTTCTTCGGCATTTTGTTTCTGGTTTATTGCTACATCGGATTCAGCAAGGCGCAAAAACCGAAACGAAGCTCATCTTACGAGCGAGTTTATTCAAGCCGCCGCTCATTGAATTCTCCATCCAGTCCAAATCTCGGACAAAGCCGACCACATCGATCGACGAGCGTGCCCAAGTCACGAGAGAGCACTGGTCCGCATGTTCCGGTATCGGTATCAAGACTGCGTTTTCTGATTGTCAGACAGCGTATGGCGAAACGGATGCGAGCAGCATGAACGTTGTTTGTATACCGATTCATTTATGAGGAAGAAACATGTGGGACATTCTTCTGGTTGTTGCAACGGCTGCATTCTTCGCATTGGCGATTGCTTATATCCATGCGTGCGAGAAATTGAGGTAAGACAATGACGATTCTGTTGCTTGCAGTGACCCTGCTTCTTTTCGTTTATCTGATCTATGCGCTGCTGCGTCCGGAGAAATTCTGATGACACCGAACGGATGGCTACAGATTGCGTTGTTCTTCGGTATTCTGCTGATCATTACCAAGCCGCTTGGCGTTTACATGGCGCGGGTGCTGGAGAGAGAGCACTCGTTTCTGGACCGCATCTTCGATCCGGTGGAGCGTGTGCTGTACCGGCTGACAGGCGTGGATGAATCGCATGAGATGCGGTGGACGGAGTATGCGATTGCGATGCTGCTGTTCAGCGCGGTGACGATGCTGCTGACATATGTACTGCAACGCGTACAACTGCATTTGCCGTGGAATCCACAGCACCTGGGAGCGGTGAACCCGGACCTTGCATTTAATACGGCTGCATCGTTTACGACGAATACGAATTGGCAATCGTATACGCCGGAATCGACGATGAGTTACCTGACCCAGATGCTGGGGCTGGCGACGCACAACTTCTGGTCGGCAGCTATAGGCATGGCGTTGGCAGCTGCATTGATTCGCGGCATATCGCGGAAGGAGAGCAATACGCTGGGAAATTTCTGGGTAGACATGACGCGCGCTACCCTGCGCATTCTTCTGCCGATGTGCGTGGTCTTTGGACTGGTGCTTGTTTCGCAGGGCGTGATTCAGAACTTCAAGCCATACGACCATGCGAAGGTTCTGGAGCCGCAGAAAATTTTGTCGACTGACATCAGCGGAAAAACTGCAACGCAGACTGTTACGACGCAGACGATTGCGCAGGGGCCGGCGGCTTCGCAGGAAGTGATCAAGATGCTGGGAACCAATGGCGGCGGCTTCTTTAATGCGAACAGCGCGCATCCATTTGAAAACCCCACTCCGTTTTCCAATCTGCTGGAGATGCTTTTGATCTTCTGCATTCCGGCGGGCTTTACTGCGACGCTGGGCAGGATGACAGGATCGCCACGGCATGGATGGGCTGTTTTTGCTGCGATGTCAGTGTTCTTTTTTGCCGGAGTTGCGGTTGCATACTGGGGGGAGTCACAGCCGAATCCGTTGCTGCATGGAGTGGATCAGCAGGTGACTGCGATGCAGCCGGGTGGCAACATGGAAGGCAAGGAAGTGCGCTTCGGGATTGCTGCCTCTGCATTGTTCGCCACGGTAACAACGGACGCGAGCTGCGGCGCAGTGAATGCGATGCATGATTCGTTTATGCCCCTGGGCGGAATGGTGCCGCTGATCAACATCATGTTGGGCGAGGTTGTTTTCGGCGGAGTGGGCGCGGGCATGTACGGAATCCTGGTGATGGTCGTGCTTACCGTGTTTATCGCAGGATTGATGGTGGGCCGAACGCCGGAATACCTGGGCAAGAAAATCGAATCGTATGACGTGAAGATGGCGATGCTGTATGTGCTTATCTTTCCGCTTTCCATCCTGGTATTCACCGCGATCGCTGCGTTGTCGCCGACGTATGGTTTGAGCAGTTTGAACAATGCCGGGCCGCATGGCTTGACGGAGATGCTTTACGCCTACACGTCAGGAACCGGCAACAACGGGTCTGCATTTGCCGGACTGAGTGCGAACACACACTTCTACAACCTGACGATCGCTGTGGCGATGCTGGTTGGCCGCTTCCTGATGATTGTGCCGATGCTGGCGATTGCAGGAAATCTGGCAACGAAGAAACTTGTGCCGCCTTCTTCGGGAACATTCCCGGTGACAACGCCGCTGTTCACTACGCTGCTTGTGGGAGTGATTTTGATTGTCGGCGCGCTGACATTTTTCCCTGTGCTGAGCCTGGGGCCGATTCTGGAGCACCTGCTGCTTCATGCAGGAAAGGTGTTTTAAGGGAGACATTATGGCAACTGTATCTGTCATTGAGGAAACAACGATTCCACAACCTGCCATGGGGCATTCCGGCAGGCCGAAGAGATCATTGTGGGACGGCAAGATTGTGCGCCAGGCACTTCTGGATGCGTTCAAGAAGCTGAATCCGCGGGTCATGATGCGGAACCCGGTAATGTTTGTTGTGGAGATCGGGAGCATCGTTACGACTGTGCTCTTAATTCAAGGCTTGACGACTCACCAGAGCGCTTTTCGTTTTGATTTGCAGATTACATTGTGGCTTTGGTTTACGGTGCTATTTGCAAATTTTGCCGAGGCCATGGCCGAGGGCCGCGGTAAAGCGCAGGCTGAGACGCTACGCCGCGCTAAATCGGAGACTACGGCGCATCGTCTGCTGCCCAATGGCGAGAGCGAAGATATTCCGAGCGCCAAGCTGCGTGCCGGCGATGCGGTTGTTGTGATTGCCGGAGAATTGATTCCCGGAGATGGCGAAGTGATCGACGGCGTCGCTTCTGTCGATGAGTCGGCGATTACCGGCGAATCTGCGCCGGTGATACGGGAGTCGGGCGGCGACCGATCGGCTGTGACGGGCGGCACCAAGGTGCTTTCGGATCACCTGAAGATTAGGATCACTTCGAATCCGGGCGAGACGTTTCTGGACAAGATGATTGCGCTGGTGGAAGGCGCTGAACGGCAGAAGACTCCGAATGAGATTGCGTTGAATATTCTGCTGGCCGGGCTGACGGTCATCTTTCTTTTAGCGGTTGTGACGCTGCAGCCGTTTGCGATTTACTCGCATGCGTCGCAAACCGTGTTCGTGCTGGTTTCGCTGTTGGTGTGCCTTATTCCGACGACGATTGGCGGATTGCTTTCCGCAATCGGCATAGCGGGCATGGACAGGCTGGTGCAGCATAATGTGCTGGCTATGAGCGGTCGGGCGGTGGAGGCGGCAGGCGATGTAAATACGCTGCTGCTGGATAAGACCGGGACTATTACGTTCGGCAATCGCCAGGCGGCGGATTTTATTGCGGCGCGCGGCGTGAGCGATGAGCAGTTAGCCGATGCTGCGCAGCTTTCTTCGCTACCGGATGAAACGCCGGAAGGACGATCGATTGTTGTTCTGGCCAAGGAGCGCTATGGATTGCGCGGGCGCGATTTAGAGGAGCTGAATGCTGAGTTTGTGCCTTTCAGCGCGGCGACGCGCATGTCCGGCGTGAATATCGGCAAGGCCGTGATTCGCAAGGGCTCTGCCGATGCGATCAGTAAATTTGTGGAGGAGCGCGGCGGGTCGGTTCCGAAAGATGTTCGTGATGCTGTCGATTCGATTGCGCGCTCGGGAGGCACTCCGCTGGTGGTTGCCAGAGATCAGCATGTGATGGGAGTGATCTACCTGAAAGACATTGTGAAGGGTGGCATGAAGGAGCGGTTTGCGCAACTGCGCAGAATGGGAATTCGCACCATCATGATTACCGGAGACAATCCTCTGACCGCGGCTGCGATTGCGCGGGAAGCGGGCGTGGATGATTTTCTGGCAGAGGCGAAGCCGAAAGACAAGATGGACTTGATTAAGCGGGAGCAGGCGCAGGGAAAGCTTGTTGCGATGACAGGCGACGGAACAAATGATGCTCCGGCACTGGCGCAGGCCGATGTTGGCGTTGCGATGAATACGGGAACGCAGGCTGCGAAAGAAGCGGGAAACATGGTCGATCTCGATTCCAACCCGACAAAGCTGATCGAGATTGTTGAGATCGGCAAGCAACTGCTGATGACGCGGGGCGCACTGACGACGTTTTCCATTGCCAATGACGTGGCCAAATACTTTGCCATCATTCCAGCAATGTTTGCCGGAGCATTCCCTGTGCTGAATGCGCTGAACATCATGCACTTGAAGACACCGCAGTCTGCGATTTTGTCAGCGGTGATTTTTAATGCGCTCATTATCATTGCGCTGATTCCGCTGGCGCTGCGGGGCGTGCGATACAGGGCGCTTGGGGCGGCGGCTTTGCTGCAGCGCAATTTGTGGATCTATGGTTTCGGCGGCATTGTGGTGCCGTTCATCGGTATCAAGCTTATCGACATTGTTATTACCGCCATTCATCTGGCTTAGGAGTGAACGAAAATGCGCAGGAATCTTATTACCTCTATTCTCTATACCGTGGTTACGGGATTGCTTTTGGGGATTGCGTATCCGCTGGCGATGACGGGACTGGCGCATGCTTTTTTTCGCGATAAGGCCGATGGGCAGTTAATTGTGAAGGATGGCAATGTAATTGGCTCGCGGATTATCGGGCAGGAGTTCAGCGGAGCGCAATACTTTCACGGCAGGCCGTCAGCCGCGGGGGCGAATGGATATGATGCTACTTCGTCGAGCGGCTCCAATTATGGGCCTACCAACAAAAAATATGTGGACGCGGTGGATGGCGATGCTGCCGCTTTGCAGCCGGAAAATCCCGGCGTACCGGTGCCTGTCGACCTGATCACACGGTCAGGCTCAGGGCTCGATCCGGATATTACGCCGGCTGCGGCGTACTTCCAGGCCGCAAGGATTGCGAAGGCGCGCAATCTACCAAAGGATGCGGTGGACAAGCTTATCGCCAAGCATACGACACCGAGGCAATTCGGTTTGCTTGGGGAGCCGCGGGTGAATGTGCTGGAGTTGAATCTCAATCTGGATCAAACTACCGGCGGCGTGGCGGCGCTGCAATAAACAACGTTCGACGCTGAAGCGGTTTTGGGCGGCTCTGCTTTTGGCAGGGCCGTTTCTTTTGTCTGCGAAGGTCGCAAGCGTTAGAAGATGTTTCGCGGAATATGTGCAATATATTGTATACGAATACGTATATTATGATTCATAATGATCTGGTTCCTCCTATTCCAAGGACATACGCATGAAAAAACCGATGATTGCATCGAAGATGCGAACTAGCGTGCGGAGTTTCGAGAAGATGCTTGCTGTGCCGGGTATATTTCTGCTGCTGGGAATTCCCTGTGCAGCAGCGGTAACCGCTGCAACTGACGCCAGGATGCCGCAAGTGATTCAAGAGTACAGCGCGGACCGCGAAAGCCTGATGCAGTCCTATGTTGTGACTATCTCGCCGGAGCGCTTTGCTCGGATGGAGAAGTTTTACAACGATGAACTGGCGATGCTGGATGGTGTGAACTTTGACGGGCTTACGCATGAAGACCAGATTGATTATTTATTGCTGAAGCATAGCTGCCAGTCGGAGCTGCACCAACTGGCGATTGAGAAAAAGCAGGTGGCGGAGATGGAGCCTCTGCTGCCGTTCGCAAAGAGCATTGAAGAGCTGATGGAAAAGAAACGGCTGATGCAGCGGCCCGATGCTGAAAAGTCTGCGCAGATGCTGAGCGAGATAGCGAAGCAGATTGCGGCGACGGAAAAGCAGTTGAGCCCGGCGCCGGAGGCTTCCGGAGCGAAGAGGCCGAAGATCGATCCGATGATTGCAAATCGGGCGGTTATGGCGACTCGCCAGCTGACCAGGGATTTGCAGAAGTGGTTTGAGCAGTACAACGGCTATGATCCGTCGTTCACATGGTGGGTGGGTGTTTCTTGCAAGAATGCAAATCAATCGTTGAATGACTATGTCACGTTTCTAAAGGAAAAGCTGATCGGCATTAAAGCCGATGACAAGACGACGATCATCGGCGATCCAGTGGGCAGGGATGCTCTAATGGCGGAGCTTGCTGACAACATGATTGATTACACGCCGGAGGAGCTAATTGCGATTGCGCAGACCGAGTATGACTGGTGCATGCGCGAGATGCTGAAAGCATCGCATGAGATGGGTTTCGGCGATGACTGGCACGCTGCGGTGGAAAAGGTGAAGCAGATGCATGTGCAGCCGGGCGAGCAGCCTGAGCTAATTCGCAAGCTGGTGGTCGAAGGCAGTGATTTCGTAAAGAAGAATGACCTGGTAACAGTGCCGCCGCTGGCGGATGAGACGTGGCGCATGATCATGATGACGCCTGAGCGGCAGCTGGTGAATCCTTTCTTTACCGGCGGTGATGAGATCAGCGTGTCGTTCCCGACGGACACGATGACCTATGAGCAACGCGAGATGAGCATGAGGGGAAACAATATTCCTTTTGCTCGCGCGACCGCATTTCATGAAATGATTCCGGGGCACTTTCTCCAGTTTTATATGAACAAGCGATATCGCCCTTACCGACAGGAGTTCTCCACGCCTTTCTGGATAGAAGGGAATGCGCTTTGGTGGGAGATGTTGTTTTGGGACAAGGGATTTGAGCGGACACCGGAAGAGCGCGTAGGAGCGCTTGTGTGGAGAATGCATCGCTCGGCGCGCGTTCTGTTCACGATGAACTTTCATCTGGGCAGATGGACACCGCAGCAGTGCGTGAAGTTCCTGATGGACAATGTGGGATTTGATGTGGATAACGCGACGGCTGAGGTTCGGCGCAGTTTCGATGGATCGGTTGGACCGCTTTATCAGTGCGCTTACCTGATGGGTGCGTTGCAGTTCCGGGCGCTGCACAAGGAGCTGGTGGATTCCGGCAAGATGACCAACCGTCAATTCCACGACACGATTCTGCAGGAGAACACGATGCCGATCGAGCTGTTGCGGGCAGATATGGAGAACCTGAAGCTGACGAAGGATTACAAGACGAATTGGAAATTCTACGGCGAGCATCCCGAGCATCCGTAAATCATCGCTGTAAATGAGAGGAAAGTTGATGGACCGCAGACGATTTCTACAAGCTGCCGCGGCGAGCGCTGTTGCGCTGAAAGGCTTTTCCGCAGTTGGAGAAGCTGTCGATCAGAACGCCAAAACCTCTTCAGCGGGCGGTCTGGTTTCTGCGCATGAGGTGAATGTGGATGGGCATACACAGCTTGCTGCATTTGAGCGCGATGGCGAGAGATGGACGGTCTACGAGGATTTGAGAACTCGCGACGGCGCTATCGCATTTATCTCGGCGAAGGGAAGGGCGCGAGTTTTGCGCAAGACGGCGGAAAAGACCTTTGCTGAGGATGGTTCGCAACATCTTGGTCTTGATCTGAAAGATATTGGTTTATCGGGCCCGGATTTGCTTGCTGATAAGCTGCTGGCTCATGGCGATCCTGATGAGGACGAAGTGCGCAGGGCAGCTCCGCCGATGAGCTCGGCGCGGGATGATAGACCGAATGCGCGCCCACGATGGAATACATTTGTCGGCACACGCGAGTGCAGCGATACGATGCCGGTTTATCCTTCGGGCAATACGCGTACGTATCATCCAGTGCAGTATTTCCATGAGCTGACACAGAAGCGCGCAGCGAAGCGTTATGAGGGGCTGGTGGGCGGATGGATGCCCGCGGTGCGCAAGGTGATGCCGGGGGATGATGCGTCGTATTTTGAAGTGATTGTCTTTGGCGATGTGCTGGCTAAGGACCGCTTTATTGTGCAGACGTGGCACCGTACTTTGCAGATCAAGGATGGCCGGATTGCAAAGGCGGAGTATGGATACAGCTATCCCGCGTATACGAGACGGCGCCAGGAACCGCAGGCGGAGGAGTTCTACCGAGGACTGCTGGAATTTGCTGAATATTGGGAGAGGCAAACCGCGGATATGACTCGCATCACTTTGCCGGATGCAAGCTGGACGGACATGGCGCGTTATGCATTTGTGAAAGAGCTGATGGTGCGTCCGGGCGGTGTGTATCCGAAGTACGGCGCGGTGGATCGGGATTACTACGGGCCGGAGTATGACGGCTTCCAGGATATCTTTACGATGTCGTTTTACGCGAACCTGGAATGCGGACGCATTGATGTTGCGCGCGAGGTATTCGACAACTACTTTACTGATTTCACCGATGCGAAAGGCATGGTGAATATGCGCGGGCCGGAAACGGGTCAATATGGCTTGACGCTGTCGCTGGTTGGTCGCTACTTCAACTACACGGGCGATCGCTCTCTGCTGGTGAAGCATCGAGAGAAGATCGAGGCCATTGCCACGATGCTGGCGGAGCTTCAGGATGAGGCGCTGAAGCTTTCGGAGTCGGACCCGGGATATGGTTTGATTCATGGCTGGTGCGAGTCGGATTCGTGTCTCATGCCTGATCCTTCTGTGTGGTGGAAGCCCTATTTTGCAAATAGCGCTTTTGCGGTGCGAGGCTGGCGCGATCTGGCCTCGACGTGGAAATCGCTCAAGCTGAATGGCGGCGATGCGGTTGCCGCTGACTGGTTGCGGCGAGCAGCACAGCTTGAAAGCGTGCTGACGAAAAGCATCGATGCGAATACACGGCGCGATATGAAACCACCGTATATTGGTCCGCTGCCGGGAGCGAAGCTGACTTTTCGGGAGTCATTGCTGAAGGAACGACCGAGCGAGCAGCAATGGCCGCATCGCTGCTATGCGGAGCTACTGCAACCGGATGTGTTGACGGATGCCCAGGCAAATATGGTGATCGACTGCATGCGCGCCTATGGTGCGACGACTCTTGGCGTGGTAGCAAACGTTGGAAGGCCGAATGCCGAAGGGCGCGATATTCTCGGGTTCATATCTTACGGTTATGCGCAGATGCTGTTGCGGCTGGGACGCATCGAGGAATACATCCTGTTTCTTTATGCACATCGTTATCACGATCACTCGCGCGGCAGTTGGACTGCGGGCGAGGTTTCCGGAATCACCGGGGACGATGCGCTTTTCTGCATTCCAGCGCAGCAGACGATTCCTTTGCTGATTCGGTGGATGCTGGTGTTTGAAGAGCAGAATGAAAGCCGTCTGCACTTTGGACGGGCGCTTCCTCGTGAGTGGATTCGCACTGGAAAACCGATTGGGATTGAAGGCGCGCCGACGCGATGGGGACGCGTGAATTACATGCTGACGCAGCGCGATGCGAGGACACTGGTTGCAACTATTGCCCTGCAGGAGCAAAGGGAGCTGCCGGCGGAGATGCATATCGCGTTTCGGGTACCCGAAGGGAAAAGGATTGCCGGCGCTGTGGTGAATGGGAAAACGATTTCGGAAAGAGATATTCGTGGGGAGGCCGTTGTGATTGCTCCAAAGGCACAACGCGATTTTGAAGTAATAGTGCAATTCAGCTGATTAGCGGATGGATGAGGAGTTAGAGGGCGTGATGCGGATAGGCAGCAAGGTACTATGCGGGACTGTAGTTGCAATTCTTTGTTCGGTAAACTCATGGGGACAACTGACAAAGGCTGATTATGAGCGGGCGTTAGGCTTGTCGGCGAAATATAAGGATCTGACGGAAGATGTTGCGCTTTCATCTTCGTGGATTCACGGCGAGGATGCGATTCTTTACAGCAAGACGGTTCCTGGCGGCCACCAGTATTTTATTGCCAATGCCTCTGACGGCAGCAAGCAAATCGCGTTTGATCATCAGCGATTGGCTGCTGCTCTGCATGAGGCGGCGCATGCGGAGTTGAAGCCGCTTGAGCTTCCGCTGATGCGCGTGCAGATGGTAGATCATCGAGCTGCTATTGAGTTTTCGGCTGAACAGAAGCGATGGCGTTGCAATCTGAGCAGCTATCACTGCGATGTGCTTCGTCGCCATGATGACGACGATGACGATGAAGGTGATGGTGCGAAGTCTTCGCCGAATAGCCTGGATAAGTTTGAGCCCTCTCCAGATAAAAAGTGGGAAGCGATCATTGCGAACTATAACGTAGTGCTTCGCTCGCCCGATCGCAAGCAGACAGTCACATTAAGCACGGATGGGTCGGAAGGGAACTACTATGATTTCCGTTCTATATCGTGGTCGCCCGATTCCAAATATCTGGTGGTGTATCGCATCAAGCCGGGCTACAAGCGGATGGTGCATTACACCGAATCATCGCCTGCGACGCAACTGCAACCTATTTATTCAGAGATTGAATATGCGAAGGCGGGTGACACGCTCGATCTGCAGCAGCCAGTGCTTTTTGATGTGACGGCAAAGCGCGAAATGCAGATCGATCATGCTTTGTTTCCTAATCCTTATGAGCTGAGCGGCGCGGCGTGGTGGAAGGACAGCCGCGGCTTCACGTTTGAATATAACCAGCGCGGACATCAGCTTTATCGCGTGATTGATGTTGACGCGAAAACAGGCACGGCGCGGACGTTGATCGATGAGCCGAGCCAAACGTTTGTGGATTACCGGACGCTTGTGAAAGACCAGATGGACACCGGCAAGAAATACCGCTATGACATTGCAGATGGCAAACAGATCATCTGGGCATCAGAGAGGGATGGTTGGGAACATCTCTACATGGTGGATGGCGCTACGGGGAAATTTGATCATGTGATTACGAAAGGCGATTGGGTTGTGCGGGCCGTGGATCGCGTGGATGAGGAAAAGCGGCAGATATGGTTTGAGGCGAGCGGCATGAATGCGGGAGAAGATCCCTATTTTATCCACGCATATCGAATTAATTTTGACGGCACGGGGCTTACTCCGCTGACGCCGGGCGCAGGCAATCATCACGTGGAATATTCGGATGACGGCAAATATTACGTGGATCAAGTCAGCACGATCGACAGTGCTCCGGTGCTGACGCTGTATCGGACGGAAGGCAACGAGAAAGTTGCGGAAATTGAACGAGGAAAGATCGACAAGCTGATTGCTGCAGGATGGCATGCGCCTGAAGTTTTTACAGCGAAGGGGCGCGACGGCAAAACTGATATATGGGGTGTAGTGTGGAAGCCGGCGCATTTCGATCCGGCAAAAAAATATCCGGTGATCGAGGATATCTATGCGGGTCCGCAAGGATCGTTTGTTCCTAAGACGTTCAGCACGCGCGTAGAGCCGCTGACCGAATTAGGCTTTGTGGTTGTGCAGATCGATGGAATGGGTACGAACAATCGATCGAGAGCGTTTCATGATGTTGCGTGGAAGAATTTGAAGGATGCAGGATTTCCAGATCGTATTTTGTGGCACAAGGCATATGCAGCGAGTCATCCCTGGTATGACATTTCCCGTGTAGGCATTTTCGGCACCTCCGCCGGCGGACAAAGCGCATTAGGCGCGTTGCTGTTTCATCCGGAGTTTTATAAAGCCGCGGTTGCCAACAGCGGCTGCTATGACAATCGTATGGACAAGATATGGTGGAACGAACAATGGATGGGATGGCCTGTGGGACCGCAATATTCCGAATCATCGGATGTGGATAATGCATGGCGCCTGCAGGGGAAGCTCATGCTGGTAGTGGGAGAGATGGATAAGAATGTCGATCCTTCGTCTACATTTCAGGTTGTGGACAGGCTGGAGAAGGCGAACAAGATGTTCGATCTATTGTATGTACCCGGAGGCGGGCATGGCGCGGGTGGAGATTATGGGCGAAAAAAGCTGATGGATTTTTTTGTTCGTAATTTGCTGAATGAACCGACTCCGGATTGGAATGCGAGCGGTGGTCATTCCTAAGTACGTTCGCGCTAATTAAATCCCACAAATACAACGGCGAAGAAGAGAAACATTTATTGGATGCTCTCTTCTTCGCCTTCATCCTTTGATAACTTGTCGAGCTATTCCTGCTTCAGCGATATGGTTGTTTCGGTTGCTTTCAGCGGGATGGTGTAGGCGCCTGCAATTTTTTGCTCCCTCTCTGCGATTGCCCATGTATGTGCATTTGACGTGGTGGTGATTAGACGCAGGCGTGCTACCCGATCATTCGCGGATGCGGGAGCAAGATGAAGCGTGACGGTGTTTTTCCTGGTGTCATAGTCGACGGAGGAAAAGCGTCCGGCGTCCAGCGTGATCCATAACGACAGCGGAGCGATGAAGACGCGCTGCCTTAGTGAGTCGAGCACCGTTACGTGAATATGTCCATTGTCATCGGTGATATTTCCTCCGAAGCAGAGCCAGCCCATGACAGCGTCATGTGTGATGTAGGTTGCTGTATTCATGGCATGGCCGAAGAAGTTTGGGCCGTAGTCGCCGGTGTAGGGATCGAAGGCCATGCGATCGGGGAATGAGTGGAAGGCGGCGGATGCAAATCCTTTCTGATCGATGTTGGTGAGTGGCCCCATTACGCCTCCGTAACCGGCACGGAGGAGATAAAGATCATTGGGATGCAGGCGGTATTCGTCGAGTAAAGGAATTGCGTTCAAGCCTGAACCATAGTGATGCAACTGGCGCTCGATGCGCGGGTATTTGCCTCCGTATAGGAAGTCCCAATAGCGACGCGCGCTGCCGTTGTATCCCCAACTGGGCAGAACAGGCGTGTATGCGAGGATTGCGTTCAGAGTTACATCGGCTTTGTCGGTATAACCGAAGAAGCGTGACCAGCCATAGACCTCTTCCTGTCCGGTAGAATCCCATGGCATTTCACTGCCGAAGGGATAGGCTTCCGTCTTCCAGCGATCGGCTCGTAATCGCATGATGCTTTCAAGCTGATTAGCTTTGTCTGTCCAACCTTCCGCGCGCATGTCGTTGAGCAACTGGATGAAGATGGAGCCTTCCATCAAACCGAATTGCGTGTAATAAGGAGCCTGGCTGTTCATTGCCAATGTGGTTTCATATGCCTGATTCAGATACCAGTCCCAAGTGTGCTTGGTGGCGAGCCCGGTAGTATTGCGCGCGATTCGATAGAGCGACCAATATGCGGCGACAACATGAGGATAGTTGTAGGTGCGCCCCAGGTCGTCGGCGCCTTTCTTATCCCAGCTTGTCCAACTTTTCCAGTTGTAAGAAGAGTCGTAGTGGAAGTTGGGGAGCATATCCGGTTGGTAGAAGAAGAGGCTTTTGTGTACTCCGTATTTCTGAGAGCCGGAGTTTACCTGCAGGCGGCCCCAGAGTACGCCATCGATAAAGCTTTCGAGTTGTGCGACCTCGGACGCATTCGGTTCGGTGTACTCTTTCATGGCAGCGGCAAGCCACGAGCCTGCGCCGGCTTCGTCGGAGAGGCCAGCGATCCAGACGCGTGGCTCCTGCACGACTTGCTTTCCGGTTGAGTCGTCGTAACTGATGATGGAGGGAGCGCGATGGAATGGGTCGGATGCTTCGGTGAACCATTGCTCATGGAAGAGGAAGCGGCCCATGTCGGCAACGGCTTCCGGCTCAGGCTTGATGGTGCGGTATGCGATGGATTGTACGATTCCATCGGCATAAGTGATGACGAGACGGGAGCGGCCCCATTGCTGTCCGTTCAATGTGTAAGCATGCAGGCCGGAAGCGGTTTCACCATCATCGTGAATTTCGATTGCGTCTGCGGGCTCGCTGATTATGGAATGCACGGGCGAGTTGTAGCGGAGAAAGAGACGTGCATGGATATCCTGGGGAAGAATATATCCGGGGATTCCAACGGCTACGGGTCGACGATGCGCCGTTAATGTTTCTTCAATCTTGCGCAATTCGGGCGCGACCACAAAGCGCAGGCCAAAGGTTGTGCTGCTGCCTGGAGAGAGAGTTTGCTCCGTCGGGGGATTCCATTCCTGGACGCCTTTCCAGTCTGTTTGCGCGAAGCCCGCGGAATGCACCATCCAGTCGTAGGAGCCTTCAAAGGTGGTGCTGCGCGGTGTTGGATCATTTCCGAGCAGTCCCTTGCCGGTCGTCCGGTCGCGGTGATCGAGAATGGGCTTCCACGCTTCAAACGGAGTATGGCCATCCGGGATCACCAGCAACACGGGACCTTTGCCGGATAGCCGGCTTACCTGAACGTATCCGGCGTCTTCTCCTATATAAGGGTCGTAAAAAGAGCATGTGCTGTAGGCCTGTTGGAGAGTGCGTCCGGTGATGATGTTGTTGAAGACCATGGGAATGCCGATGGCTCCGATTTCTACCGGTTGCGACGAGGTATTGGTGAGGGTGAAACGCAGAGTCAGGTCGCCTTTATCGATAAGCCATGTGCGAGTTATCTGCAGGGGTTGATCCGGCGGCAGGGTTGGCGTAAGGTTTGTCTCGAAATGCGCTGCGTCTGAGGAAATGATTTGAACCGGATGACGCTCAAAGGCAGTGGAAAGATCTCGCCAGGGTGCGTTGCCGGTGCGAATGCGGAGATCAAGATCGCCTAGGTGATAGAAGGTGTCGGCGGAGCGCTGCTGAAGCAGGTCGCCGGGCGTGTAGTCGAGTGTAGGGTCTGCATCGGGCGAGAGTTTTGCCGCCGTTCCGGAATAACGGAGCAGATCGAGAGACAGAGCGGAAGATTTCAGAGTGACGCGGCCTCCATGGAGCATGGGGCCGGGAGGCAAAGGCAGGGGGCCATGGTGCGCCTGCTGCGCCAACGCGGGCGAGACAAATAGAAGAAATGCAGGCTTAAGAAAGCGTTGTCTTGAAAAAACGCTTTGATAAGGCGGCAGGAATCGGAAGCTCATGAAAACCTCGCATGCTTTCGGGCAAGTGTGTGATGCGTGTATGGGTGGGTAGAATTGTATACGAAAAAGAACACATATTTCGCTTAGAAACGAATGGGAATTACGAGGCAGGCAGGACATAATGGTTATGGAGATGAGTCGAAATGGCGGATTGACAGTGCTGCTAAAAGTGATAGATGCTGAATGTATTCGAAATTGTATTTATAGTGCACTGGTTTAAAGAGGGAAGGGAGTTCGATCATGAATCATCTGGTTTCGCGAAGACGTTTTCTCGGCGGAGCAGCAGCTGCCGGGAGCGCGGCCTTGTTTTCTCCTGCGGTTTTTGCCAAGGATAAGGCGCAACAAAATGCCGCTGCCGGCGCAACGGAGGATGTGGCGATTCGAGACCTTGCGCATGCCTCCGTAGCAAAGACGCAGTGGAAGGTCGAACCGTTCTCGATGACCGAGGTGAGGCTGCTCCCGAGCTTTTGGAAAGATACGATGGAGCTGAACCGCAGCTATCTCTATTCGCTTCCAAATGAAAGGCTGGCGCACAATTTTCGTGTGACTGCCGGTATTCCTTCGGATGCCGATCCGCTTGGCGGGTGGGAGGCCCCGGACTGCGAATTGCGCGGTCATTATGTAGGGCACTACCTATCGGCGTGCGCGCTGTTGCATGCGAGCACCGGCGATAAGCCGATTCTGGCTAAGGCGAATGAGTTGGTAGGAATGCTGGCTGAATGCCAGGCGAAAGACGGCTATCTGGGGGCTTATCCCACAACGTTTTACGATCGACTGCGCGCGCATCAAAAGGTGTGGGCGCCTTTTTATACCTACCACAAGATTATGGCCGGCCTGGTGGACATGTACGAACACACCGGGAATCGGCAGGCGCTGGAAATGGCAACGCGCATGGCCGATTGGGCTTCGACGTATGCCAACTCATTTTCTGCTGACGACTGGCAACGTGTTCTGTTGGTGGAACATGGCGGGATGAATGAAGTGTCGTTCAACCTCTATGCCATTACGGGAAATACGAAGTATCGCGATCTGGCTTACAGGTTTGAGCATAAGAAGATTTTTGATCCACTGGCGAATAATGAAGACAAGTTGGCCGGGAACCATGCGAACACGAATATTCCCAAGGTGATTGGAGCGGCGCGCGGATATGAACTAACCGGAGACGCGCGTTATGAGACCATCAGTCAAAACTTTTATCGCATTGTGACCGAGCATCATGCGTATTGCACGGGCGGAACCAGCAATGGAGAGATGTGGCATGAGGCCGATGCGATTGCTGCGCAGCTCGGTCCGGCGGCGGAAGAGTGCTGCTGCTCATACAACATGATGAAGCTGTCGAGGCTGTTGTATGGGCAGGATCCGGACCCGAGGTATTTCGATTACTATGAGCGGCTGCTTTATAACGTTCGCTATGGAACGCAGGATCGGAACGGCATGCTGATGTATTACGTGCCGCTGCAGCCGGGCATGTACAAAACATTTGGGATGCCGTTTGATGCTTTCTGGTGCTGCACGGGAACGGGCAGCGAAGAATATGCCAAGCTGAACGATTCGATCTATTTCCACGATAATGATTCGGTGTATGTGAACCTGTTTATTCCTTCAAAACTTGATTGGAAAGAGCGGGGCCTGAAACTGCGGCAAACGAACAAATTTCCCGATGAAGAACGCATTACCTTCACCATAGATAATGCTCCTTCGAAGAAAACAGCACTGAAAATTCGGGTGCCGTACTGGGCTACATCCGGCGTTGCTGTTGCCATTAATGGCGAGGCACAGCAGGTAACGGCAACGCCTTCCAGCTATATCACGCTGAGCCGCGACTGGAAGAGCGGAGATGTGATCGCGCTGGACTTGCCGTTGCAGTTGCATATCAATACAACGCCGGATGACAAGCAGGTGCAGGCGGCTATGTATGGTCCGCTGGTGCTGGCGGTGCTTTTGGGAACGGAAGGTTTGACCACCTCGATGATCTACGGAGACTCCGGTCCATTTGGAGATGATGGATATCCGCTTCCTGCCATTGATTTAAGACCGCGGCACCACAGGAATGAAGCTGCTGTTCCTGCTGTTGCGCCGGGAGAGATATGGGTTGAGCGTGCGGAAGGCTCCAGACGCTACCCGCTGATGTTTAAAACAAAGGGCAGAGGCCCCACGCATACGCTTGTGCCACTCAACCAGATTATGGATGAGCGGTATTCGGTTTACGTGCGTAATCTTTCCATCAGCTAGAAACGGCAGAGAGTCGGCTATCGCTTGTTGCTATATGCAAGCAGATGGCCGGCTCATTTCTTTTGCCTGTAGCTTCGAAACCGATTTAACAAGGCCGCGAATATCTTAGAGTCATGAACAGAGGATTTTGAGTTACATTGACTTAGAACCATATGAAGAAGCAAACAGCCACGGGTACGAAAAAGCAAAAGGCTGAACACGGCACAAGCCTGTCGACAGCTTTTCGGGAGATTCGCGAACTGATTGTGCATGGGCGGCTTTCGCCCGGAACCTGGATTCTGGAAGCCGATCTTGCAGAGCGGTTGAATATGAGCCGGACGCCTGTTCGAGGAGCCATTCAATGGCTGCAGCGGGAAGGCTATATTATCGAGCACCGCAATGTGAGCAAGTCGCGCATGATCGTTGCGCCGCTTACAAAAGAAGACGCCAACGAGTTATACATGATCATCGGGCGCCTGGAAGGCATTGCAGGGCGCGGCGTAGCGCAGTTGCCGCCTAACGACCGCAAACAGATTGTGCTCCAGTTGCGCAAGCTGAATAAGCAGTTGAGTAATATTGCTTCAGGCCATGGCGGGCAGCCTGGAGATATCTTCGATCATGACCGTGATTTCCATCGCATTGTGATCAAGCATGGCGCCGGAGCCAGATTAACCACGCTGCACAAGGCGATTGAGCCGCAAACGGAGCGTTATTGGCGGCTCTATGCGAGCTCGATTATTAAAGACCTGCATGTATCGATTGAAGAGCACGAGCGGATTATTCGCGCGATTGAAGATGGCGATGCGGACGCTGTAGAAGTGGGGCTGCAGCAGAACTGGCTGAAAGGCGCAGAGCGCCTTGGCCATGTCATCGATATTTTTGGCGAACGCGGCAGCTGGTAAGTTGACCAGCGCCGCATTCTATCTACTGAATGGCGTCCTTTGTCATCTCTCCGTTCACCATGCGCAGCACACCCAGAGGATTTTCGTTCTTCAAGGCATCCGGCAACGCGGACTGCGGCAGATTCTGATAGCAGACAGGCCGGGCGAAGCGAAAAATTGCCTGTGTGCCGACAGAGGTAGAGCGACCGTCAGAAGTAGCAGGATAAGGGCCGCCGTGCACCATCGCATGGCAGACTTCTACACCAGTGGGGTAGCCGTTGAAGATCAGGCGTCCTACTTTTCTCTCCAGAATAGAAACCAAGTCTTGATGAGCGAGGAAGTCCGCTTCTGTTCCGAGAAGAGTGGCGGTGAGATGTCCTTGCAACGAGCGGGCAACCTGGAGCATTTGCTTCTTGTCGGAAAAGCGGACTAAAAGCGTTGCCGGGCCGAAGATTTCTTCCGCCAGTTCAGGGTCGTGCAGAAGCTGCTCTGCATCCGTTTCAAGCAATGCGGCTGACGTGCCTGCAGCGCTGGAGCTTTCGGCGGTAGCGGGGTTGACGCTGATGCTTGCGGTTTCTTTGCGTTGAGCAAGCCCCCTTTTGTATTGCGCAGCTATGCCCGCAGTGAGCATGGTGAAGGCCGGCAGGGCAGCAACTTTTTCCTGCAGGGTTGCTTTGAGTGCTTCAGATCCGCTTTCCGGGAGGAAGACAATGCCTGGTTTTGTGCAGAATTGTCCTGCTCCCAGGGTGTAGGACGCGGTGAGATCAGCGGCGACTTTTTCATGCTGCGCAAGAGCGCCGGGCAGAACGAATACGGGATTTGTGCTGCTCATTTCCGCGTAGCAGGGAATTGGCTCCCGGCGGGAAGCAGCGATATCCATAAGCGAGCGGCCGGCTTTGAGCGAACCTGTAAAACCTACCGCTTTGACGAGAGGATGCTTTACCAATTGTGTACCGACTTCAATGCCTGAGTCGAAGAGGAGCGAGAAGATACCTTCGTGAAGCGCGGCATCTGCGATGCATTTTTGAATGATGATGCCGACCAGTTCGCTTGTTCCCGGATGCGCCGGATGCGCCTTGACGATGACCGGATTGCCGGCAGCGAGCGCGGAGGCTGTATCGCCGCCTGCGACTGAAAATGCGAGCGGAAAATTGCTGGCCCCAAAAACGGCAACTGGGCCCAGCGGACGCAGCATGGAACGAATGTCAGGACGGGGAAGCGGCTTGCGTTCAGGCAGAGCCGTATCGATACGCGCATTGACCCAGGAGCCTTCCTCTACTATGTCGGCGAAAAGCCGAAGCTGACCGGTTGTACGCTGAACCTCGCCTTCCAATCGCGGGTTGGGCAATGCTGTTTCCAGATGCGCGCGCTCCACAAGCGTTGCTGATGCGGCTTGCAACGCATCGGCAATGCTGCGCAGGAATTTTGCGCGATTCAGGTTTGAGAGCGTGTTGTAACTGTAGAAAGCAGCATCCGCGAGTTGCGCGGCTCTCTCTACGTCCTGCGCCGTAGCGGAGAAGAACTCTGTCGGCAACGGATGGCCGGTCGCTGGATTGATGCCGGAGAACGAAGCTCCATTTCTGGAGCCTCGTTTGGAACCGATGATGGATGTACCTTGCAGCATCTCTGATTTTCCTTGTAGCTTGCGTTATCGGCTTACAGCAGCGAAGGCTTTCTCTGCGATATGTGGCCGGGTTTTTAGTGCTTCGGCAACAATCTTTTTTGCCTCGGTTAGTTCCGCTCCAGTAATTTCAAGGCGTGGACCACGAACACGAGCACTGCCGACGCCGAGCTCCTGTTGCACCAGCTTAATTAATTGGATGAATTTTGGCACTGTATCCATGCGCAGCAAGGGCAGGAACCAGTGATATAACTCGAATGCTTCCTTCGCGCGCCCTTGAAGCGCCAGGTTGAAAAGCTCCACGGACTCTGCGGGCATGGCGTTCACCAAGCCGGCAATCCATCCTGTTGCCCCCGCGGCAATTCCCTCGACGATGGCGTCGTCGACACCTACAAAAATCTTTAAGCGATCGCCCAGCAGGCTACGGATTGCAGTGACGCGGCGAACGTCTGTGCTCGATTCTTTTACGGATTGAAAATTACCGAATTCGGCTGCCAGCTCTGCGATTTGTTCGGGAAGGAAATCCGTTCCATAGGCAACGGGATTGTTATAGAGCATGCAGGAGAGCGGCGTCGCTTGAAAGATAGCTGCAATGTGGGTCTTCATTTCGCGCCAGTCGCCACGATACACATAGGGAGGCAATACCATCAGCCCGGAACAGCCTGCATCGGCTGCGGCTTTGGCGAGAGAGACTGCTTCATCCGTAGAAAGTGCTGAAATAGCAGATACGATTGGCGCTTTGGCATTTGCTGCGGCAACCATGTTCTTGAGGATTGCGATTTTTTCGTCGAAGGTGAGAGTGGCAGCTTCTCCTAATGAGCCGAGCATGACCAGGCCGGTGCATCCGTTATCGAGCAGCCATTGGCCGTGCTGCTTCATGTAGGCATGATCCACATGCAGTTGTTCATTGAAGGCGGTAGTCATTGCGGGCATTACGCCGAACCAGTTCATAATTTCTCCTGTGGTGCATTCGATTCTGTTTTTGGCGAACCAATAAGATTGGAAACAAGGGCGGGAAATAGGGGAGGCCGCGTAGAGCGCGGATTCCAGCCGAAAAGAAATTCAGTAGCTGCGCCGCAAATACGCCCCTGGCAGGGGCCCATTCCACAGCGCGTATGCAATTTGGCGGCGCGCCACGAGGTGTGAGGTGAGAGCTGCTGAAGCCTTACATCTTCACAGCGGCAAACAATCGTGTCCTCATGTGGAAGCTGACGAAGTTCCGATCGAAGCTCGTATGCGCTTTCGAGGCTTTGCGCAAACCGGCGAAGTTTTTCGCGCTTTGGGAATAGCGCACGGGCGCGGACTGTTGCTTCGGCGCAAGCGTATCCCGCTATCTGGCCTTCGATGAGCGAGAGCTCAACACCACCGATTCCGGTCGATTCCCCTGCGCTATAGATATCTGGCATGGTTGTTGCCTGAAATTCATCCACAACGACATGGCCGCTATCGACCCTGCATCGCAGGAGCTCTGCCAGTTCGGTATTGGGCACAAGATGAAATCCGCAGGCAAGATAATCGCACTCGACTGTCCAGGTGCTAGACCCGCGGCGCAGGGTTACCGACTCAACTTTGTCTTTGCCTTGAGCGGATACCGGCCAGCAACTTGTGCGAAATGGAACTCCTATCAGCTGAGTGGAATACTGAATGGCTTGCCGGAGCTTGTTTGTATCTGTGAGCAGCTTTTGTGCAAACGGCACAATGCGGGGCAGAGGCGCCTGCTCGCAGATGGCTGCAATGCTGGCTCCATGTTTCCGCAGATAAGCTGCCACTGCAATCAGAAGAGGACCGCTGCCTGCGACGACAATCCGTTTGCCTTCCACCGTCAAGCCGCTTTTTACCAAAGCCTGCAGGCCCCCGGCGCCGATTACATTCGGTAAGGTCCAGCCGGGAAAAGGGAGAAAACGCTCGCGCGCGCCAGTTGCCAGGATCAGCTTCTGAAAATTGATTTCTACGGTATTGGAGTTATGTTCAGCGCGCAGAACCCCTGGAGAAGGCTGGTCGAAGACACGCGTTGCGGACAGAATTTTGACATTCGCCCTTTGCAGCCTTTCATACCATGAACGCGCTGTTGCCGAAATACTGCGGGAACCACGCCAGATCTGGCCGCCGACCTGGATGTTATCGTCGAGAATTGCCGCTTGCTGTCCGCACTCTGCGGCGCAGGTTGCGGCGGCGATACCGGCAGGACCGCCGCCAACCACAACGACTTGAAAAGCAGAGCTCATGCGGATTTATTTTGAATGCAGTTCATTTGGTTTGAGTGGCGGCTCAGCAAATGAGAAATTTTATAATGTCGACAAAATTGAATACATTATAGCTTCATTTAAGATACAAAGCCAGATGCTGAGAGCAGGGTAAAAGCTGGATGAGATGTTTCTCGCACAGGCGAATCCTATGGCTTTTGCTGGCGGCTGGAATGATTCTGCCACAGATGTTACAGGATTGCGCCCATGCGGGCAGCATTCTGCAGGCAGAGCCGGCTTCAATTGATTCGGAAAAAGCATTTCAGCAAGGCGCGTCTCTCACCCGCCAGGGGAAGTTTGCAGAAGCGGCTCCTTTCCTGATTGCAGCGAGCCGTGATGCTGCGCTGAAAAATGCTGCGAATTTTAATCTGGCCTTATGCTATGTGGGCCTGGGTGAGTATCCGCAGGCAAGGAACCTGCTGGGGATGCTACGCGCTTCGGGCTATCACGGCGCGCAGGTAGATACGCTGCTGGCTCAAACGTATATCGGCATGCATAAGACCGAGGATGCGCTGGATGCGCTGAAACAGGCTCATGCGCTTTCGCCGGCGAGTGAGAGGCCTTATTTGTTTGCAGCCGATGCTTGCACGGATAACCACGCATTCGATGCCGGGCTGCAGGTAACGGAAGCCGGGCTGCGCGTGTTTCCTGTTTCTGCCCGCCTTCACTATGAGCATGCAATGTTTCTGGCGCAGCTGGATCGTTTTGAAGAAGCCAAGCCGGAATTTGAGAAGGCATCTGCGCTTGACCAGGACGGCGATATTGCCTATTTATCGGCAGCGCAGGAAGACCTTTTCCAGGGCGATGTGAAATCGGCAACGCAAAGAGTGCGAAGCGGGCTCAGTAAGGGCCTGCATGATGCTGTTCTCGAGACTCTTCTTGCTGAAATCCTCATGCACGGCGGAGCGGCTCCCGGGCAAGCGGAGTTTACCGAGGTAAAGATGCTTCTGGAAGATTC
The DNA here is from genome assembly GCA_035547425.1 of Alloacidobacterium sp. Classification (GTDB taxonomy): domain Bacteria; phylum Acidobacteriota; class Terriglobia; order Terriglobales; family Acidobacteriaceae; genus Alloacidobacterium. The sequence continues at coordinate 74,634 of DASZUU010000029.1, forward strand.
TGTTGCGCTAAAGCCCGGGTATTCCACAGCACAAATTGCTTTAGGCAAGGCGTATCTCATGGAAGGCAGATTCAAGGATGCCATCGATCACCTGGAGGCAGGGCGGAGGCTCGAGCCTGAAAATCGAGCGGTGTATATGAGCCTGGCGCATGCGTATCGCCGCATCGGCAATGAGGCCGAGGCGAGGATCATGCTCGATCATCTGCAGGGTTTGATGCAGGCATCCGGGCATTATTAGTCCGCGAAATTCGAAGAAAATCCTCTCAGGCGCTGAGCTAAGTCTATGAAAAGAATGCGTTATGATGGATGCAAAATTAAATCTTGATAAAAATACAAAAACAAATACATAATCATGTACGATTTCTTCGCCGAGCGTGGGGAGAAAGATCTTCAAGACAGGGAAAGCGAAGATGGGAAATCGTTTTCCTTCGTTGTGAATGTTCTGTTGTGATTGCGAGGAATTCGGCAAGCATGGGAGGAAGAGATGCATCATCGGATGTGCAAATGTAGCGTGGTTTATCTTGTCGCCTGTTTGTTGCTATGCGCAGGCGTTATTGCCGAACCCTTATTCGGTCAGAGTGGATCGCAGGGAAGCGTGGCAGTTTCCGTTCAGGACCCCAGCGGCAATGTCGTGTCGGGCGCACAACTGGAGCTGGTCGACAAATCGACGAACGATGTGCGCACCGCGGAGACGCGCGACGGCGGCACATACACTTTCGTTAACCTCAATATCGGTACGTATCGTCTCACGGTTACCAAAAATGGCTTTGCGCAACAGCAATTCGAATCGGTGGTGGTGCATTCTTCGCAAGTCACGAATGTGAGTGCCTCTTTGAAAATCGGGCAGGCATCGCAAACCATTCAGGTATCGGAAAGCGCTACGCCGGTCATTGAAACATCGTCGAATGCAATTGGCACTGTGGTGGATATGAAGCAGATTCAGGACCTGCCTGTTGCCGACCGCGATCTTTCCTCATTGTCGCAGCTTACGCCCGGATATAACGGAACATGGAATGGCCTGCCTTCTATCGATCAGGGAAGCAATATCGATGGCGTGATGGGCAGCCCGTCGCGCATGAAGTTTACCGGCAATTCTGCTCCTGCGGTTACGGCTCGTCTTGAAGATATTGAAGAGATGACGATCCAGACGGATCAGCTTGCATTGAACACCGGATTCGGCCAATCGAGCATGCAAATCAATTTTGTAACCAAGCGCGGCACAAATAAATTTCATGGCGGCGTCTTTGGCGATTTCCAAAATTCCGGATTGAATGCAAACAGCTGGACGAACAACGCGGCGAATGTGCGTAAGGACAAGTTCATCAAGAACAGCTTCGGCGCCAATGTTGGCGGCCCGATTCTTCATGACAAGCTGTTCTTCTTCGGAAGCTTTGCGTTTACCAAGCAGCCGGCGACAATTACCGCGTATAACGACGTATTCACGCAGGATGCGCAATCGGGAAACTTTACTTATATCGGCAACGATGGCCAGACACATACGGCCAATCTCTTTCAACTGGCGCAGCAGACAAACCCGAGCCTGCCTGCATCGGTAAATTCATCCGTTGCATCGCAGCTGCAAACGATCAACAATTCATTACAGGGCGGGAGTGTTTCGAGCAGCTCCGATCCCAACTTCAACGCCATTCGCTGGAATGTCGCCTCGCCGACTACGTACTACTATCCGACTGTGCGCGTGGATTACAGCCTCTCGCAGAAGGTGCGTATGTATCTTGCCTGGAACATGACGAAAATTGATCAGCCGGGCGTAAATCCGCCAGCTTTCCCCGGAGGAGATTTCAGCGACCAGGGAACCGGTAATCAGACCAAGAGCTATATCGCTTCGTATGGATTGGACTGGATTCTTTCGCCTTCGCTCATCAACCAATTGAAGGCAGGATTCCTTTATAACGCGACAAAGTACTCCTATAACGCCAAGCCGCTCTATGCTACCGAGCCCACCGTTTTCTGGGGGTTCAATAACTTCGGCGCAACCAGCGCTACCTGCCAGAACAATGGGATGTCGGGCCAGTGCTATAACACTCCGATTGGGCCTTATTATCCTGTTTTCAACTTGTCAGATTCTGCGACCTGGCAGCATAACTCGCACACCTTTGATTTCGGCTTTTCGTGGTATCGCGAGCAAGATCATTACTGGAATGGCCCTCTTGGTTTTCCAAACTACAATATCGGCCTGGCAACAGGCGACCCTGCGCTGCAGGCTTTTAATGCGACCACTCTTCCTCAGTCCAGCACCAAATCTCAGAGCGAAGCGCAGCAGCTCTATGCCGTTCTTACAGGACGGTTGCAGAGCGTAAATGGAACATACGCCTATAATCCAAAGGCAAACGCCTACTTCAATGGAATCGGCGCATATAACCTGGATGAGCTTTCAAAAGCCTGGGGACTGTTCTTTGAGGACTCATGGCGCGTGAAGCCAACATTGACACTGAATTATGGATTGCGCTGGGATTTCACAGGGGACAATCATGATCTAACGGGCGCATATCATTCGGTATCTCCTTCCGGAATTTTTGGGCCGTCGGGCATTGGCAATCTCTTTAATCCCGGTTCATTGCAGGGGGATATGAATCCGATGATCACCACCCAACCTCATGCTTACAGCCCATGGAATGTAAGCCCGCAGCCGGCCTTTGGCTTCGCATGGAATCCAAAGGGCGGGGAAGGCGGAGTGCTGGGTAAATTGTTGGGCGACGACAAGACAGTGATCCGCGGCGGCTTCAATCTTCGCCGCTTTACTGAGCCGTATCAGTATTTCTGGGATTTCGCGTCGAATTTTGCCGCATTCTTCTACCAAAACTTCTATCTGAATGCGAACAATACAGGGCAACCCGGCACGTTTGCGCCGGGAAGCCTCTCGCTTGGTGATAGCCTTCCCGCATACGGTCTCTCGCCTGCGACGTATCAAACTTCAGAAGCTCTTGCCGATTTCACCTTCCTAAATACGGTTGGCGTCAACGGCATCGATCCTAAAATTAAGCAGCCCTACAGCGAAGCATGGAACTTCGGTATCCAGAGACAGCTCGGCAATTCCCGCGCTATCGAAATTCGCTACAACGGAAATCGTACGATTCATCAGTGGCTTGCCGTTGATCCAAATGAAGTCAATATCTTCGAAAACGGCTTCCTGAATGAATTTAAGGACGCGCAAACAAATCTTGCTCTGAACGGCGGAACTTCGTTCGCATATAACGGCATCGCAGGCCAGAAGAAGCTGCCAACCTTCGATGCCGCGTTTGCCGGCGAGTCTTCCGGTGGCCCGGGTGTGCCGCTGGAAGATTATGCGAACAGCCAATTCATTACCTATTTGCAAACGGGACAGGCAGGCGCGATGGCAAGCGTGCTCTCCGGCATCAACGGCACTGTGCCATATTTCTGCAACCTGGTAGGCGCCAGTTTTGCTCCATGTGTGACGAATGCCGGTTATACCGGAGGCGGAGCAGGCTATCCGATTAACTTCTTCCAGGCGAACCCGTTTGCTGCAGGATCGTCGAGCGGCTACATGACGGCTGCCGGTTACTCGAACTACAACGCATTACAAGTTGATTTCCGCCAGAACTCGTGGAATGGCCTTCAGTTCGATGCCAACTATACCTGGAGCCACTCCCTGGGAGTCTCAACCACAAACGATTGGACGAGTGGATTTGCGTCTTACACGATTCGCAATCTGGCAAAGAGCTATGGCCCATCTCTCTTTGATATCCATAACGTTTTTCACTTCAGCGGAACGTATGATTTGCCATTTGGAGCAGGGAAGAAGTTCCTGAATTCGGGCAGCATCATCGACAAGACTCTGGGAAATTGGACTGTGGGTACCATCCTCACCTTCCAGAGCGGCTTGCCGTGGCGCTGGACAGGAGGGTACAGCACCTTTAATGACTATGGCGACGGTGGTGTCAATCTGAGCGGTATAACAACTTCGCAATTGCAAAAAGCAATCGGCATCCATCGTTTGACGCCGGCGCAAAATGGCGGGAGCGCAGCAACATTTGTAGACGTGATCGATCCTAAATATCTTGCAAGTCCCACAGGGGGAGCGAACACTACTTACATCAACTCAAATGCAACTCCGGGAACTATTGGTCAGATCGTTTATCTGCATCAGCCTCATACGTTCCAGAACGATATTTCGCTCACGAAGGCGTTTCCGATCAACGAATCTCTTCGCGTGAGGTTCCAGGGCGAATTTCTGAATGCATGGAACCATCCCTACTTTGGCAATGGCGGGGTTGGCAACACTTACTACAACGGCAATGTTCAAGGGACCAGCTTTGGCACAGGCACGGAACAAAGCACTCCACGAGCCATTGAGCTTCGCGTGAGTGTGGATTTCTAAACTCTTTCAACGAAAGCAAAGGCCGTGGAAGGTGGCTTCCACGGCCTTTTACTCGTGATGAGGAATTTTACTGACTTTGAATTTCCATGCCTGGTGTGCAAAGCATCTGGCATGTGCGGCTGTGCATGTTTCCATTGACGATCGCTCGGCATTCAAAACAAATTCCCATTCCACAAAAAGGCGCGCGCGGTTCACCAGAGACGGATATGCGGCAATGTGAGCCGGCGATCATGACGGCTGCTGCGATGCTGGTATTGCGATCTACGGCAACTGCGACATCGTTGACGCGTACTGTAAATTGATCAGGCATGGATCGCCTCCACAGAAAATCTAGCCGGGAGATACGGCTCAACGGGAATCGCAGGGGGTTGTTTCAGCAGCGTATCGGCGAGGAGACGCGCGGTGCCCAGTGACGTGGTAATCCCCAGGCCTTCATGGCCTGCGGCGAGAAATACCGTTGGGTCTTCAGTTGGGCCGATTAAGGGAAGTTTGTCGGGCGTTGCTGCGCGAAAGCCGGTCCATGCGCGAATGGTTGAGAGCGCGCCGAGGGCAGGAAGATATGCGCAGGCTCGCTTCAGCATGGATTCTAAAATTGCATGGTCGACGCCCGGATCTTCGGCTCCATATTGCCGGGAAGAGCCGATGAGCAGTTGCCCTGTCCGGCGGGGCTGCACGTTAAAAGCTACCGAATCGGTCGAGACTGAATGCGCGCTCTTTAAATATCCAAGCTCAACGAGCTGGTGGCGAACAAAGCCGGGATAGCGGTCGGTAATCACCAGATGCCCCTTGCGCTTGCGTATGGGAATGTTCGGCAGTAGCTCTACGGCCGCCGCGCCCGTGGCATGAACGATATAGGGAGTGGAGATTTGCGTTCCATCATCCATGTTCACGGTGCCTTGTTTTGCTGCGACTACACATTTGCCTTGTATCAGGGCGGCGCCGCTCCGCTGTGCCTCTTCGATGAGGTATGCGGCGGCCAATGGCGGATACAGCACGGCGTCTGTGGATACCAGTAATGCTCCCGCCATGGGGCGGCGGAGATTGGGCTCGGCCTCAGCCAGAGAAGCACTGTCTAAAACATCACTCTGAACACCGATTGCTTTATATAGTTTGTGCTTACGCCATACTTCGGCCATTTCTTCTTCGTCAGCCGCAACCCAGAGCGTGCCACAGCGATCGTATTCAACGGGTGGAGGAAGAGAAGGTGAGAGCGCATTCCATAATGACTGAGAATACTGCGTCAACGCGAGCTGCGCGGGGGAATCGTCCATCACAACGATGTGACCCATGCCGGCAGCGGTGGTGCCGCCGCCAATGATTTCGCGCTCTACGATTACCACCTGCAAGCCCTTGCGAGAGAGCTCATATGCGCAGGCCGCGCCTACGATGCCACCGCCTATTACGACCGCATCGCAGCGTATTGTCATGGCACGATGCCCCGATGAAAGGGATCGGCTGCATCGAGGATCAAAGATGATTCAGAGGTGACATAAGCCCTGCCGGTGATAGCGGGTAACACAAAGCCGTTCTCCACCTGAATGCTGCCTTCAAAAATAGTGCCGAGTATGCCTTCCTGCCGCCAGATTTGTCCCGGACGGAGCTTTCCATCGGCATGCAGACAGGCCATTTTCGCGCTTGTTCCTGTTCCGCATGGCGAGCGATCATAGGCTTTACCGGGACATAAAACAAAATTACGGCTGTCGGAATGTCCATTCTCAGGCGCGCCGAATAACTCAATATGATCGATTTCCGCGCCATTGTCGCCGGTAATGCCGTTTGCAGCGAGTGTTTGTTTTACAGCCCAGGCATAATCTGTCAATTCTGAGACGTGCCGGAGCGTCAGTTGCAGGCCGTGATTTTCGATCAGGTAAAACCAATTGCCGCCCCATGCTATGTCACCGCTCACGGCTCCATAACCCGGCACATCAATTGTTACTGACTTATGCTTGCGATAGCTGGGGACATTTTCTACTGTTACTTCACCGGAATCATGAAGCCTTGTTCTTACTATGCCTACAGGCGTTTCAATCCTGTGTTCTCCCGGTTTCAATCTTCCCAGATAGGCAAGGCTTACGACTACGCCAATGGTTCCGTGGCCGCACATGCCGAGATAGCCGACATTATTAAAAAAAATGACGCCGAGATCGCAGGTGGGATCTACCGGATCACAGAGCAGCGCGCCCACCAAAACCTCTGACCCCCGCGGCTCATTGACAACGGTAGAGCGGAAAGAATCATGCCCGTTGCGGAAGCGATTCAAGCGTTCGCTCAATGAGCCATTGCCGAGATCGGGCCCGCCGGAAAGTACAAGCCGTGTAGGTTCACCCGCAGTATGCGAATCAATTACTTCTATGCGCTGCATGCTCTCAGAGATAAGTGGGTTCATTTAATGTCTACAAAATTGAATACATTATATCGCAGTTCTTATCTCTAAGATTAGATTTGAATGATATGCGCCATGCTAAAACCAATTCCGCCGAGCGCATCATGAGTTGACGCCCACTCCAATTGTTATAGGGTTCGGATAGCTATTACGGAGGCATCCGGATCTGGAGCTCGGGATGGAAGCTCTATCGTGAGGTTTTTGTCCGATTGATTGAATTTCAATGGCTGCCCATCTGCGAGCATTCTTACTGACAGCACCTTTGCATTCAATTGTTCCATATTAAGCGGCGCCGAAGGCCAATCGAAGATGTGTGCGTATATTGTGTTTCGCTTTTGGGTTGTGCGAAGAGAGTCTATTCCTTGAATGGGGCCATAGGTTGTGCCGTAGATTGATTCCCCGTTGACAGACATCCAATCGCCGATGGCGCGCAGCCTATCCTGAAATTCAGATTGAATCACACCATCAGGCTGGGGACCAACGTTGAGGAGAAAATTTCCGCCACGGCTCGCCACTTCGACTAATCCACGAATGAGGGTTTGCGCAGACTTGTAGTTGTGGTCATGCGCATTGTAGGCCCAGGTATCGTTGATGGTCATGCAGGTTTCCCAAAGCTGAAAATCTTCAGGCTTAGGAATGCCGGGACTTAATTGCTTTTGAACGCTCTGATCCGTGGCAGAGAAGTGTGCGTTTTTGGCAGGGATTGCTTTCGGAATGAATTGTTCGGGAGTGACGTAATCCCCGGGTACGCCAATTCGATCATTGACTAGAGTTGGGGGCTGTAATTTGTGAATGAGGTCGAGAAAACGCTGCCCTTGGTATTTTTCCTGATGGTGGAGACCATCAAACCAGATCAGCGCACAAGGGCCGTATTGGGTGAGTAATTCAGTCAGCTGGAGTTGCATGTAATCGAGGTAAAGCGGCCACTCCGGGCGATCGGGCTCACCATTCCAGTTTTCGCGCGCGAGTTTCGTAGTGTCGCGGAAGGCAGGGTGGTGCATATCCGGCGGCGAATAATAAAAGCCCAAGCGCATATCTCTTCTGCCGCAGGCATCTGACAATTGTTTTACGATGTCTTTTCCATAGGGCGTATTTGTGATCTTGTAATCGGTGTAAGAGGAGTCGAACATGCAAAAGCCGTCATGGTGTTTCGTTGTGAATACCATGTATTCCTGGCCGGCGGCGCGAGCAAGATCGACGAAAGCATCCGGATCGAATTTTGCCGGATTAAAGCGTTTCGGCAGCGCGCGATAATCCGCTTCGCTAATGCCGCCTGCTTTGGGAACCATGATGGGCCATGATGCTTCTACGCTTGCCAGCGAGTACGGTCCCCAATGAATAAACATTCCGAATTTTGCATCGCGATACCATGCGGTGCGCTCATTCGTCAGGTCTGAACCAAAAGAAAAACCGGGCATGAAAGCAAGAGAAGAGGCTGCGAAGGCAGATCGAATAAACTGACGACGGTTAATCATTTGAGCGCTCATAGTTCGATCAAACCCTACTGCTTTGGGATAACTCTGTCAAGAGTAGTCTCCTCAGATAGACAAAATATTACAGATGAATGAAGCTTTTGCATTTAGGCGGGTTAGATAATTTTGTTGCTAATCAATCTGATTTTAAGCGCTCATATGTATAATCTAAATTCGCAAGATGATAGGCGGAGAATGTCTCAGGCATTAAGAGTAGCGCTGATTGCCGGTCCTATGTACGAGCGCCTTTACGAGGCTCTGCGCCATTTCAGCGACCTTCATGCGATTGAAATCGATATCTCGTTTCGCGGCGAACATCCAGCTCTCAACGCGCATCTCGCTTCTTTTGATGATCCACCCTACGATCTGATTTCGACCCACACGAAATATGCACCGTCACAAGCGCATTTCCTTGCTCCGTTACAGTCTTGCATCGAAGCAAGCGAATTCAGCGATTTTTATCCACGCAGCATTGAGCTGGCTACGGTGGATGGCGACTTGCTCGGGATACCTCGCAATATCGATGTGCGCCTTTTGCATTATCGTACAGATCTGATCGATACACCGCCGCAAACATGGGACGAGCTATTTCTGACGGCAAAACAGCTTACAAGAGATGGTTTTTACGGGTTTGTATTTCCGGGCCGTGAATCCGGTCTGTTTGGCACTTTTTTTGAGCTTGCAGAATCTGCCGATGCTCATTTGTTCCCAGCGGATCATATTCCGGACATAGTAAATGACGGCGGACGCTGGGCTCTGAATTTTATTCACGAGCTATATGCAAACGGAATCGTTCCTGCACAGATCATCGATTGGCACTATGACGAAACGCATCGATGTTTTCGTGAAGGCCATGCAGCCATGGTGGGCGACTGGCCAGCATACTACAAGGCACATTTAGATCCGGCATATTCCAAGGTGCATGATAAGTTCGGCGTTGCTGCTTATCCTGCAGGGCCTTCCGGTATCTCGAAGACATATGGAGGATGTCATACATTCGCACTGACACGGCATGGCGCAAAGAATGCTGCTGCTGTTGACCTGCTCCGCTTTATGACAGCGCAGGAGCAGCAGATGATGGAAGCTGTTCGCGGAAGCGTGCCGGTTCGTCGCTCTGTAATGCAGGAAGTGCTGTCGCACGCATCAAAAAGCGAGATGCAGCGATGGCTCATTCTTGAAGACGTGATTCAAAATTCTGTTTTGATTCCTCCAAAAATGAGGTGCTACCCAGAAATCGAAGCTGTGTTATGGCATACGGTTCAGAATGCGATGGGTGGAAAGATAGATGTTGAAAACGCCCTGCGCTCTATTGTGAGCCAGATTACCGACATTATTAAAACAAACGCCCACTTAGGTGAACGATATATATAAAACGCAAATGTTCATTCAATCTGTTGTTGCACACGACGCAAGATTTAAGCTGGCGCCCGGCGCGGGATCGGACGCGGTCCATTCTTCACCTGAGTACTCCTTCGCTGTAACTTACATCGCGCTGGATAACGGACTGCGAGGGACGGGTCTTGTGCTGACTATGGGAGAAGGAAATGACCTGGTCTGCAGTGCGATAGAAAAATTTGCCGACCGTCTTGTCGGAAGCGATATCGAAGAGTTGATGTCGGACTTCGGCGCCAGGTTTCGAACGATGGCCGATGATCCGCATTTGCGGTGGCTTGGGCCGCACAAAGGTGTGGTGCATCTTGCCTTGGCTTCTATCACAAATGCCTGTTTTGATCTTTGGGCAAAAGCAAGAAAGCTGCCGTTATGGGCGTTGCTATTGGAGCTGTCGCCGGAACAGATTGTGAATTTATTGGATATAAGCTACCTCGAAGATGTTTTGGATAAGCAATCTGCGTTGCAAATACTTCGCCAACATTACCAAGATCGCGCTGATCGCTCGGCGGTTCTGGAAAAAGGCTATCCCGGATACGACACCAGTATCGGCTGGTATAACTACCGCGATGAACAAGTGTTTCAGAATGTCAAACGCAGCCTGGATCTAGGCTTTACGGCATTCAAGCTGAAAGTCGGCGGCTCGCTGGAACGTGATATGAAGCGGGCCTTGGGGCTAAGAACCGTTGCAGGCGAGGCGGCGACAATCATGCTCGATGCTAACCAGCAGTGGTCTTTGCCGGAAGCAACGATAGCATGCAAAGAGCTTGCTGCCATGAATCCTTATTGGATAGAGGAGCCCACCCATCCTGATGACATCCTGGGGCATCAACGATTAGCTGCTGAAATAGCGCCACTGAAGCTCGCCCTGGGCGAGCATGTTCCGAATCGTGTGATTTTTAAAAATTATCTTGAAACAAATTGCGTCGGATTTCTGCAGCCGGACTGTACCCGGCTTGGCGGCGTGAGCGAATATATTACCGTGAGCCTGCTTGCGAGTAAATATGGAGTGCCGGTTGTGCCACATGTTGGCGATATGGGCCAAATCCATCAACATCTGGTTCTGTTTAATCACATTGCTCTCGGACAACCAAAAACATTTCTTGAACATATTCCTCATCTCAGTAGTTATTTTGTGTATCCGGCTGATGTGAGGAATGGCTATTATCGAACACCGCAAGAGCCTGGAAGCAGCTCGGATTTGCTATAGCCATCGTTCCACCGAGTTCAATGAGCTAACGCTATGGTAGGCTCTGAGGTGAACAGGAATTGCTGTGAACAAAAGCTCTACACAAATTCAAAATGACGGCGCTTTGCTGATTAAGCAGAGCCTTGCGGAAAAATTGAAGGATGAAATCATGCGGGGGCATCTGCTTCCCGGGCAGCGCATAGTGGAAGGCCATTGGGCGCGCAAATTCGGCGTAGCTCAAACCTCGGTGCGAGAAGCCATTAACCTGCTTATCAGCGAAGGCTTTGCTACAAAAGCCTCAGGCAGAAGCGCTCGGGTTACGTCTTACTCGGAAAGAGACATTGCTCAGATATACGAGCTGCGCAGCGCGCTGGAAGGCCTTGCCGCAAATCTAACGACGCAGCGCCAACCCAATCTGGAGCCGTTGGAAATTGCCCTTAAGGAAATGCGAAAGGCTACGCGAGAAAGCGATATCCGCAAAATAGTCGAAGCAGACCTTAACTTTCATCTTGTTTTATGTGAACTTTGCGGCAATCGCTTTTTGTACGCACAAATTCGCACGTTGCTGGTTCCACTGTTTGCATTTGTTGCAATGCGGGTTGTGCAGAGGAATCAGACGGCACAGGCATGGGAGTCGGACCTGGACCGCCATAAACGAGTCGTCGAATTGATCAGTGAGGGAAATCCGCTTGCAGCTGAGTTTGCGGTTCGCGGAAGCATGCGACAGTTTGCGATGCGTGCCGAAGCGATATGGCAGAAGAAAGAATAAGTAAATTAATGCTGCGCTTTTTGAAGCGTATCCAGAGAATGCAGAGCCTGTGCCAGATCAGGATCATTTGGAGTCAGTTTTTGCGCTTCCAGCAACTCGCTTCTGCCATGATCGAAATCTCCAGCACGGCAGTAGATCAGGCCCAGATCTTTGTGAAGGATCGGCAGCGCGCTGCAACTTTCGCAAATGCTTAGAGCTTGTTTTAGTTGCGAAATAGCTTGAGGCCAATCATGTGCATCGGCAGATGCAAGTGCAAAATTTCCAAGCGTGGACGCACGATCGGTGATGTGCTGATCTGCCTGAAGTTGCTCAAAGCGCACCTCGTATTGTTTAGCCTCTTGCGGGTTTGACTTTTTCAAAAGCCGGGCGAGATTGTAGAGCGCTTCGTTGTATGTCGGGCGAAGTGCAATTGCCTTCTTCCATTGTTGAATGGCTGCAGAAGAGTCGCCTTCATGGAGAAGCTCCTGCCCAAGCATAAAGTGAGCTTCCACATAGTCTGGCTTTGCCGAGATCGCTTTCTGGAATTGTGTGATTGCTGCATCGGTTTGGTCTGCCTGCCGCGAAATCAGCCCTAACAAGTACCATGCTTCTGCAGAGCTTGAATCGAGACGCGTGGCAGCCTCGAGCTCAGGTTTAGCTTCTTCATTGCGCTGCAGGTCGAGGAGAACGCGACCTTTGTTGTAATGCGCGATTGCGCTTTGCGGTTCCAGATTCACTGCAGATGTGAATTCGGTTAGAGCATCCTTCAAATCGAATTGGTCGGCTAGCGCAATCCCATAATTCAAATGAGCCTCGCCTGATTGTGGCGCCAGTTCTGTAATTTTTTTAAAGACCGGCAAAGATTCTTTCCCGCGGCTCAAGCGAACCAGCACCATGCCATAGACCGTGAGGGCTTTGAGGTTGTCGGGATCAAGCTGTATTGCTGCGCTTAGAGATTTGTATGCTTCGTTATAGCGCTGTTGGCCGGCAAGAATAAGGCCCAAATTAGCGAAGGCCTGGGCATATTGAGGGTCGTTCTCCGTGGCCAGACGCAGCAGCTTCTCCGCATCTTCAGTTTGGCCCAATTGCGCATAAAGCACCCCTAAATTATTTTGTGCCTGCGCATATTGCGGATCGAGCGTGATCGCTTTCTTCAATTGGCTCTCAGCTTCTTTTGTATGGCCGGCCTGCAGGTCCAAAAATCCTAACTGGTTGTATGCAGGAGCGAGCTTCGGATCCAATGCTTGTGCTTTTTCAAGCGCCTGGCGTTCGGCGACATAGTCGGAAAGGCGATCCAATGCGAGCGCGAGATTGTAATAGGTGCGCGCATTGTTGGGATCGTTAACCAGGGAAGCGCGATATAAGTCCACAGCTTTTTGCGCATCTCCTGACTGAAGGTCCTGGCTCGCCTGGCTTGCGCTTATTGTGGCGACATCCTGCTTTACGCCGGCTGCTTTTTTCTGCTGAAGTACTTTTAATGTTTGATGCGCCTGATCCTGCTGTCCGAGAGAACGAAGAACGGTTGCTAATTGAAAGCGAGCTTCACTGGAATCCGGATCCAGCTGTAATGCTTTTTCAAGTTGTAGGCGAGCCTCCTGCTGCTCGCCGAGGCGCGCAAGAACAAAGCCCAGATTCGAGCGCGCCTCGGCATAATTTGGCTTGATGGCGACGGCTTGACGAAAGTCTTTTTCGGCTGTCGCATAGTCGCCTAAACCGCGCTTCACTATCCCGTTGAAGTAAAGAGCTTCAAAATCGTGCGGATGATTTTGAAGATAGGTGTCGCTTAAAGGCTCGGCGCGATCATATTGGAGCACTGCCGCCATGGCTTTTACGCATGACAGGCGGATGCTGTCGTTGTTTGGATCCAACTGCAAAGCCTGCTCAAATTCTTTTGCCGCCTCGCTGAATCTTTTCTGCTGCGCGTATGCAAGCCCTAAGCTATTGTGAGCTTGTGAGCTTTGCGGATGCTGTTGCACCAACGTATTTAAAATCTTGAATGCTTCGTCCGCATTTCCGTTCTTTAGATATGCATCTGCGAGATTGAGTTGGAGTACCTCATTTGTGGGCGCGCTTTTTAGCTCTGCGATTGCCGCCGAATAACGTTTCTCAGCAATAAGCGCCTTCGTAAGACCATCAAGGGCAGGAATCGATTGCGGGTTTTGTCTTAATACGGAGCGAAATGCATCTACAGCTGCAGGCTGTTGATTAAGTTCACTCAACGCTTGTCCAAGAGGAAGAAGGATTTTCGGAGTATCCGGCTTTAATCCTGCCGCGGTTTGCAATTCAGGTGCAGCGCGCTTTGGATCATTATTGGTCAGTAGCGCCAAACCAAGATTGAAGTGTCCTTCCCACGAATTGGGAGCAAGCCGTATGGCAGCTTCAAAGGCATGAATTGCGCATTCAGTTTGTCCCTGACTCGCGAAAGAAGCTCCAAGCGCGTCGTAAATGCCATCGGAAGGGTGCGCGGTAGCAGCCTGTTCAAGCGCCATAGGGCCTTTGCATGCGGGAGCTGCGGCCTGTGCTCTTGACAATATCGAGACGGTCAAAAGTATACAACCAATGGCGTTGCACGAGAGGAGGAATTGGCGAAGATTGCTTTGCACGGCTAGCTCAATTCATAGAGAAATCAAAAAGGAAATTCAATGCAAATGTTGCTGGTTAGTTACAAAATTACTTGTCGACGGCAGGTTTTCCTTGCGCCCGGGCTAACATTTGCCTCATAAAAGAATCCTGCAGGAATATTTCGAGGTATTTCTTGAGCGCTTCTTCTGCGTCGGCATATTGCTTAAGCTGAATCAGTCGCACTATTAGAGCTTTCTGAAAAACAGGATTGAATGGGTCCATGCTGATAGCCTTCTGCAGCAATGGTAGAGAAGCGCCTGCCTGGTTTAAATGCGCCAAAGACTCAGAGAGATCAGCGTACGTCGTTGCGTCCGTTGACCCGGCTTTTACGGCTTGCTCGAGATGATTTGCGGCGCTTTGAAAGTTGCCTTCTTTTAATTCTTTTCGTCCCAACGCCGCTTGCACCAGTGAATTCTCCGGTTGTGCTTGTTGCAGTTGGTCGAGCGTTTTCAGATAGGGATCAATATATTCGGGATGATCGGAGGCCAATTCTCCGTATGCTTGCAAGAGCGTTGGCAGTGGGAGCGCTGCGCCTTCTTCTCCTGGCGCGGGATTGAGATGAATTAAATTGGGCAATGAAGGAAGCGTCTGGTGAAATGTCGCCTCAGGAAACGGCTCGTCCGGCCGCGCCGGAATGCGATGGTTCGTGGCGCTCGAATGTGAAATTATCCGGATATCGCGTTTTGGCATGTGGCAACCGATGCAGTTGTCGGCAGGCTTCTCTTGGATTCGAGCAGCAAGAGGAAGCTTACAGCTCTGGCTTGTATGGCAAGCAAGGCATTTGCGATTGAAATAGGCAGGCGCTTCCGTACCGGAAGGTTCTATATGCGGATCGTGACAGGTGATGCAGCTTAAACGTCCTTTGCTTGCGCGGAAACACTTACTCAACGTCATGGAGTAATAGTGTTCCGTGTGATCTGCATTCGGAGGATTCTGCGGTGTAGGAGGAATTATGAGGATGGATAGCGTATCATCCAGCGGTTTGCCGGGGAGAATATCCTGATAAGATTTTCCCGGTTTTAAGACACGCACATCTCCTGTTTGATGGCAGGCCATGCAAATATTGTCGGCGAGATACGGTGTGAGGTGAGCAGGGTTCACAATATGGCTGCCCTTATCGCCGTTTTTTATGGCAGCAATATGTGCACTGCCGGGCCCATGGCAATTTTCACAGCCAATGGATGCCTCTCCGAATGGGTTGTTCGAGTATTGACCATTTGTATGAGGAATAGCGTTAGCTCGCCCACTGTGACAAAAGATACATCCTTCCCGAATGGGGCGATTGAAGCCTGGATCCACTCTTTCATATCCAGGTGAGGGCGCCCATATGCCTGGATGAGAATAATAGGACTGCGGCGCTTGAAAAAGATAACCATTGCGCTGAACGATGGCGCCAAACCCATTGACTCCAGCTCCAATCAGCCACTTGATTTCATGCGTGTCGCGGAATATTTCAGAGCCATCAGCGGTCTTCTCGTACTCACTTTGATACAGGTTTCCATCTTGCACAAAGGTATCGAAATGACGGTTGGTTTCCTCATTAAAGGTATGTGCCGGGATGGAAATATTCCGCAAAAATTGAGGGGTGAGAGTTGCCGATGTTATGTGCAGCATTGATTTTCCCATGCTGCTCTTCATGTAGCGCTGATATATCTGCCGGTGGCAAGCTGCGCAACTTTCAGAGCCAACGTAGACAGATGATTGCGCATTAGCTTGAAACGCATTCTGGAGAATCGGGCAGAATGCCAAAAGCAAAAGCATCGAGAGTCGAATGGGCAGCGTGTCCGGCGTTTTTCTGATCGTACAGGTAAGGGCGCTCTGGATTCGCATGGTGCCGGGATTCAAATTCAAGCGATGCATTTCGATAGATAAGCCTAAGCGATGACTCCCTAAACGTTATCGCGGCTCTTCCTCGATGCGCTAGTAGAAATGATCAATCTGCTTTCATTCGGCTAAAGGGATATCTATGCCAATGCTATATTTTAAACGCTTAAACTTAATAAGACCATTAAAATTAGCTTCCTTGGATAAGGCCACTGTGGCCTTATTAATCGCATTGTGAGAGAACAATCACTAGTGTCCATGCAGTCCCTATTCTTACTAGTTTGAGCGCTTATATGAAATCTAATATTTATTTGATCTGCGAAATCAATGTTCTATTTATGAAAAATTTGTCTTGACAGTCACTCTTTCGGTTGAGTACAAGGTCAGACTGACCCGCAAAGTGTATGGAAACGAGTCGCAAATCGTTGGCGTGTCAGAACTATGTTCGTTGAGGAATGTTTTTTCGGGAGGAAACAAATGCGTAGCGCTGTGAGATTGTGTTCATCATTCAAAAGGCTTGCGCGGGCAGGAATCTTCTTAAGTCTTTGGATAGCAGCTGTAAGTTTCGGCCAGCTTTCTACTGCTTCGCTAAGTGGCAATGCCCGCGATACGAGCGGTGCAGTCATTCCCAATGCAACGATTGTGTTGCGAAACGTGGACACTTCGGTGGAGCGTAGCACTATTACAAATAATGCCGGCGATTACGTTTTCCTCAACATATCTCCAGGGCGTTATACCTTGGAAGCAAAGGCCTCCGGCTTCAGCTCACAACAAATTCCAGAATTCACGCTTACAGTCGGCCAGTCCGCCACGATGAACTTTACCCTTGGAGTCGGCACGCAGACACAGGTGGTAACTGTAGAAGCCGGCGCACAACAACTTGACCTGCGCGGAGCTGATCTTGGCGTGGCCATTGCCACCAAGCAGGTGAATGAGCTGCCATTGAATGGGCGCAATTTTACCCAACTGCTTCAACTCACCCCCGGCGTAGTGCCGATTATGACTGGTCAGAGCTCGGGCATGCAGAACAGCGGCGGCTTTGGCGCTCCTGTATCGATCGGGGCTGACTATACGTTCCCGGCCGTGAACGGACAGAC
This sequence comes from Alloacidobacterium sp., assembly GCA_035547425.1. Taxonomy (GTDB): domain Bacteria; phylum Acidobacteriota; class Terriglobia; order Terriglobales; family Acidobacteriaceae; genus Alloacidobacterium. The sequence goes on from DASZUU010000029.1 coordinate 91,715, forward strand.
CAACCGCAGCAATATGTACCTCATGGATGGTCTCAACAATTACGGGACCATTGAAAGCACCTATGCTGTTCCGCCGATCGTGGATGCGATCCAGGAATTCAAAGTGGTTTCGCATACAGACAGTCCGGAATTTGGCTCTGTACTTGGCGGCGTCGTCAACGTTGTGACTAAGAGCGGTACCAATGACTTCCATGGCTCGGCCTGGGAATATGTGCGCAATACAGTTTTTGACGCGCGCAATTATTTCCTACAGCAGGGGCTGGACAAGCCTGCCTACCATGAGAATCAATTCGGCGCATCGATCGGTGGTCCGGTCTGGATCCCAAAACTTTATAACGGAAAGAACAAGACTTTTTTCTTTGGCGCTTATCAGGGTTTCCGCTATTCCAAGGTACAGGATACGAATTTGCTTGTTCCAACTGACGCACAGTTGGCGGGTGATGAAACGGGCGCATTGCCGATTTACAACCCGTTTACTACGCAATGCAATGCAAATGGTAACTGCACTCGTGATCCATTTCCCGGCAATCAGATTCCGTCAGGACTAATCGATCAAAAAATGGTGGCATACGCTAAATTTGTATTTCCGGAGGCTGGAGCATTCTTCAATAACGGCACCGCTAATGCAGTTGATACGACACCTCTTGTTCAAGACCAAAATGAATTCAATGTTCGTATCGATCAAAACTTCGGAGCCAAGGATTCAGCATGGTTCCGCTACAGCTTTATCAATAGCCAGGTCACCACTTCAGGCGGATTACCGACACTTCACAACATTCATCCAATTCAAGCGCGCGATTGGGGTGGCAGCTATGTGCACGTTTTCAGCCCAAGCCTGATTTTGCAGGGGCAATATGCACGCATCACTGTGTTGGATAACAGTGCTACGCGGTTCCTTGCATCGACTGGCGACATATTCAGTCAAGTAGGGTTCAGTAATGATTTTGCAAGCGGTTTTGCCGGCGCCAATGGCGGCGCTCTGATCCCGAGCCCAGGTATTGCAAATTATTCCAATGGTGGTGAAAGCATTTCGGATACCCCGAAGGCGACAGACAGCCATGAATTTCATGCCTCCCTTACGAAGATTATTGGAAATCACGAACTGAAATTTGGCGGTGGATATACCTCGAATAATTTCGAGAGCCCACTTTCTCAGATCGGATTGAATTTTGATGCGATTGGAACGCAAGACCCGTCCAATCCAAACACCGGCGATTCTTTGTCGGCATTTCTTCTGAACGTTCCTCACCAGGCCAATCGTCGTAATGTGAATGAAACTACGCGTCCCGGTGGTTTGATGAGCTTCTATGGGCAGGACTCATGGAAGGTGATGCCAAAGCTGTCTCTCAATTTTGGTCTGCGTTATGACTACACCTTCATCCCTCCATATGGAAAGGAATCAACTGTAGGTCAGCAGGGTGGTATTGAAACCGGAGACATGGATTTCTCCACCGGCAACTATATTGTGCAGAAGCTTCCTCCTCCATGCAGCGTGCGTGGCTTTGCGCCTTGCATCCCTGGTGACGGAACACTCCCGGATCACGTGGTTGTCGACCCCAGAGGAAAGATCGCGCACAATGTAGGGACAAATTTTGGACCACGTTTTGGATTCGCTTACTCAGTAGATGACAAGACAGTTGTTCGCGGGGCCTTCGGTATCGTATTCGATAATTGGGCTGCCGTAACGCAGATGGCGCAGAACATTGAAGGCGCATGGCCCGACATCGGCCAGCAAATTCAAAATCACCTGAACGAGCCGACAGTGAGTAATCCCAAACCCACTGTGCAGGCGCAAAATCCGCTGGTTGCGAGCGGCAGTGGATTATTCCCTCCAGCAACTCCATTTACGAACAACACATGGTTCTATGATCCGCATATCAAGAATCCCTATTCAGAGCAGTGGAACCTTGGTGTACAACGTCAGTTGAATTCATCCACTGCAATTACGGTGAACTATGTGGGCTCGGCTTCGCACCGGACGAATGTAGGCGGACTCTACAATACCGCAGTAACTCCAGGTCCGGGTGATATCACCAAGCGCCAGCCGTACCCCTATGCCATTCCCATGTACTGGGACCGCAGTGCTGGTTTCGCTGATTACAATGCCTTGCAGGTGGAATTAAATCGTCGATTCCGCAGCGGATTTTCTTATCAGGTTTCGTACACATGGTCTAAAACCATGACGGAAGATGACGGTTGGTTTGGTGTGGAAGGCGCGACAGTGCAGGATCCATATAATCCCGCCGGCTCACGCTCCGTATCTGGATTCGATTTGCCGCATGTGCTTTCCGTTAACTCGTTGTATGAGGTTCCTGTTGGCCCTGGTAAAAAATTCTCAACAGGGAATCGTTTCTTTGATTACATCCTGGGTAATTGGCAAATCAATAATCTCTTTACCGCTCGCTCCGGACAGACCTTTACTCCGGAAATTACCAATGATGATACTGCGACGACCAACACCGGCAATACATTCGTTTATCTGAACAGAGTTGGCGACCCGACGCCATCCCATAGAACTGCAAGTGAATGGTTCAATACCTCAGCTTTTGCTGTTCCACCGCAATATACCTATGGCAATGCAGGGCGAAACTCATTGCGATCTCAGAATTATTGGGACCTGACCTCTTCGGTAATTCGTCAGTTTCCCTTCTGGGGCGAACGACGATTTGAGTTTCGCGCAGAGGCATTCAACCTGCTAAACCATACCGTGTTTGGCATACCAGGCGGAGACTTGAGTAATAAAACCACTTTCGGCGTGGTGACAGGCACTGCAAATTATCCGCGAGAACTACAACTCAGCGGTAAGATTGTTTTCTGACCAGGATGGCTGCACACGCAAGAGCTTACATAACTGATTACTTGTGTGGTCTTACCGCAAATCAAGGAACATAAAGGTCAACGTAATCGTTGACCTTTATGTTTTCCAGCTGCGATTGGTCGGAAGAAACAGCAAGAATCCTTTTCTGTGCATCGGCTGAAATTCTGCGGGCGAGATTATTCCTGAATTTTTCCATGAGCAAGGGAATTCCTTCGCTTCTCCGCAGTCTATGACCGATAGGATATTCGACGATAACTTCCGGGAGCGTGGTGCCGTCATTCAACTCGACGGTGAGAGCATTCGCGATAGATCGTTTTTCGGGGTTGTGATAATCCGCTGTATATTGCGGATTTTCTATGCACGTGATGCGCGCTCGCAACTCATCGATGCGCTTGCCCGATACAGGATCTTTTGCGACTGCATCATCATAGTCATTTGCGGTCAGCCTTCCGAAGATGAGCGGGATGGCTACCATGTATTGAATGCAGTGGTCACGGTCGGCAGGATTATTTAATGGTCCCTGCTTATCAATGATGCGAATGCATGCTTCATGAGTGCGGATGGTTACGCGCGCAATATCGTCCGCTGTTCTTCCCATAGTGGTAAGCTGCTTGTGCAATGTCATGGCCGCTTCTACTGCGGTCTGGGCATGGAACTCTGCGGGAAAAGAGATTTTATAGAGCACGTTCTCCATTACGTAGCTGCCATAAGCGCGCTGAAAGCGGAATGGTTCACCTTTAAAGGAGACGTCATAAAAGCCCCAGGTCTTCGCCGTAAGTACGCTCGGATACCCCATCTCTCCTGTTCTGGCAATCAAGGCCAGTCTCACAGCGCGGGAAGTTGCATCGCCGGCTGCCCAGCTTTTCCGTGAGCCTGTATTTGGGGCGTGGCGATAAGTTCGAAGCGCTTGCCCATCCACCCACGCAAGTGAGATAGCATTCAGCGTCTGTTCACGTGTGAGCCCGAGAAGACCGGCTATAACTGCGGTGGATGCCACTTTAACTAATACGACATGATCGAGCCCTACTTTGTTGAAAGAATTCTCCAGCGCGACGCAGCCCTGAATCTCATGGGCCTTGATCATCGCTGTTAGAACGTCACGCATTGTCAGCTTGCTGCCGTTTCTTGCAAGCCAATCAGCAACGGCAAGAATACCGCCAAGGTTGTCGCTTGGATGCCCCCATTCAGCCGCGAGCCATGTGTCATTGAAATCGAGCCAGCGAATGATGGTGCCTATATTGAAGGCTGCAGTCACGGGGTCAAGCTCGAAGCTGGTTCCGGGAACGCGCGCTCCACGCTGCATTGCGAGCCCCGGCACAACGGGGCCTAGCAATTTTGTGCAGGCGGGAAAATCAAGCGCCTGCAAGCCGCAACCCAGCGTATCGAGAAGGCAATAGCGAGCCGTTTCGTAGGCCAGGTTGCTCTCTATGGTGTAGTTGAGGGCATAATCGGCTATGTCGATGATGACCTGATCAAACTCTGGGCGCACATTGGAAATATGGCTGGACATGCTGTTTTGCCATCTTTCGTAATTTCTCTTGGCGGTGAAAGCTTTGCTTCTAGCTTCGCTGCTCAATAGGTATGAATGAAAGGTCTTCCGGTCCGGTATAGTTTGCGCTGGGACGAATGATCTTTCCATCCACTCGCTGTTCTATCACATGCGCTGCCCATCCACTCGTGCGCGCAATCGCAAAAATCGGCGTAAACATCGCAGTGGGAATTCCCATGGTGTAATAACTGACCGCAGAGAACCAATCAAGATTTGGAAACATCTTCTTGGTTTCCCACATGACGCTTTCAATGCGCTCGGCGATGGAATAAATTTTCAAATCGCCGGCTGATTGCGACAGATCATGCGCTACTTTCTTGATGACTACATTTCGAGGATCGGAGATGGTGTAAACAGGGTGCCCGAAGCCGATGATCACTTCTTTTGCGGCCACGCGTGCTCGGATATTGTTTTCTGCTTCATCAGGAGAGCCATACCGTTCCTGTATTTCAAGAGCCACTTCATTTGCCCCGCCATGTTTTGGTCCTTTAAGTGCTCCAATAGCACCGGCGATAGCAGAAAACATATCTGATCCGGTTCCTGCGATGACGCGTGCGGTAAATGTTGAAGCATTGAATTCGTGTTCGGCATAAAGGATCAATGATGTGTGCATAGCACGGATCCATTCTTCTGTAGCCGGCTTCCCATGTAAAAGATGAAGGAAATGTCCGCCGATGGAATCATCGTCCGTCATCGTTTCGATTCGTTCGGCTGTATTTACAAAGTGATGCCAGTAAAGCAGCATCGAGCCAAGTGAGGCCATAAGCCGATCTGCAATAGTTCGCGCCGTTTGCGGCGAATATGGTTGCGCTTCAGGTTCAAGCGTTGCCAGCACGCCTACGCCTACGCGCAGCACGTCCATCGGATGAGCAGTCCTCGGCAATTGCTCCAGCGCTGTACGAACTCCCTCAGGCAAGCCGCGCAGCGTTCGCAGGCGGCGCTTGTATGCCGCTAGTTCAGCATAAGTCGGAAGCTTGTCGTAAAGCAGAAGGTACGCTACTTCTTCGAATTCGCAATTGTTTGCGAGATCGAGAATGTCATATCCGCGATAATGCAGATCGTTTCCGCTGCGGCCGACGGTGCACAGTGCCGTATTTCCAGCCGGAACTCCGGAAAGCGCCACGGACTTTTTGGGTTTAAATCCTGCTGCAGGCTCTGTGCTCATTGTTTCTCCTTTTCCTGCGCGAACAGTTCGTCCAGCTTTTGCTCGAATGCGTAGTAGCCCAGGTAGTCATATAGCTCTGCACGGGTCTGCATTGTATTAAGCACATTCTTTTGTGTGCCGTCTTGCCGTACAGCTTGATAAACCTTCAGGGCCGCAGCGTTCATTGCTCGAAATGCCGACAGAGGATATAGCGCAATAGCTACGCCTGCGCTGCGCAGCTCATCGAGAGTGAATAACGGAGTTGCTCCAAACTCGGTAATGTTGGCAAGCACGGGGACCTGAGTGCGGTCGAAGAATGCCTGATATTGGTTTAACTCTGTCACCGCTTCAGGGAAGACCATATCCGCGCCAGCCTCTACGCATGCCGCAGCGCGGTCAAGAGCAGCGGATAAGCCTTCACTTGCCAGAGCATCGGTGCGTGCCATGATGACAAAATTTGCATCTGTTCTTGCGTCGACGGCGGCCTTGATGCGAGCAACCATCTCTTCGCTTGAAACGATTGCCTTGCCTGGCCGATGACCGCAACGTTTTGCCTGCACCTGGTCTTCAATATGGCAGCCTGCGGCTCCTGCGCGAATCAGAGAGCGTATGGAACGAGCTATCTTGAAAGCGCCGCCAAAGCCGGTGTCGATATCGACCAGTAGAGGCAGAGAACATACGGCTGTGATCCTTCGCACATCGACCAGCACATCTTCAAGCTCTGAGATGCCGAGATCCGGAACGCCGAGCGAACCGGCAGCTACGCCTCCGCCTGAGAGGTAGAGCGCACGATATCCCACACGTTCTGCCATGCGGGCATGATATGCGTTAGTAGCGCCGATGATCTGCAGCGGATGTTCTTCAAGCACGGCAGCCCGCAAGCCGGCGCCGGGGGAGAAGTTTGTTTGCATTGTGTCTGCTTTTTGTCGAGTTTCCATGAGAACTTGCCATCTTAGCAGGTTCGTTTTGCGATTGGTCATCTGTTCTCTTGTAAAATAACCCTTGTGCAGGTCAGGCTCTCAGCAAGGAGTCTGTTAAACGGGAAGCCGGTGTGATTCCGGCGCTGTCCCGCAGCGGTGATGGGAACGAAATGTTGCACGGCATGAGCCACGCACTGTCTTGATCGAGATGGGAAGCGGCAACAAAATAGGTAGCCCAAAGCCCGAATACCGGCCTGCCGCCACCACCATGGAAGCGCTGGACGCTGACCGTGGGTGCGCCTGAGGATGCCGTTCTCGTGGATTGGAACTGGTAGACACTGCAATGCGCCATGCTTCCGCATGGTAGCTATGCCTGCGCATAGGTGGTTCTTCCCCGATCATAGGAGAGAGCCAAAATGGCTGCAGGTAGCATTGCATCACCCGTCGTTAGATTGAAGACCGCGAATTTAGGCTTCCCAAGAATGGGCCGCCAACGCGAATTGAAGTTTGCGCTGGAAGGTTATTGGGCAGGTAAACGCACAGAAAAATATTTATTAGATGTTGCTTCGACTTTGCGCAAAGAGCACTGGAAGCTTCAGCAGTCGGCTGGAATCGACTTTATCCCTTCAAATGACTTCTCTTTATACGATCAGGTTCTCGATGCCTTGGTGCTGCTCGGCGCTACGCCGGAACGCTTTGGCAACGGACAGGTCACGCTCGAGCGGTACTTTGCCATGGCTCGTAACAGCCGTGAGCAAACGGCAATGGAAATGACCAAATGGTTCGATACCAATTACCACTATCTCGTTCCCGAGTGGTCTGAAGGTCTCCAGTTCAAAATTGATACATCAAAATTGCTGAGCGAGATAAAAGAGGCGCGCGCTCTCGGGATTGAAACTCGTCCCGTTCTGATCGGACCCCTTACTCTTTTATTACTTGGGAAAGGCGTGGATGGATTTGATCCGCTTACGCTTCTGCCCAGGTTAACCAGGGCTTATGAGGAAGTTCTGCAGGCTCTCATTGCAGAAGATGTTGGGTGGGTACAAATTGACGAGCCAATGCTGGTAATGGATTTGGAAGACGGCGCAGCGGATGCGTATCGAAAGGCATACGCCCAATTAATAAAGCTTCCGGTTAAGTTGATGCTCACAACGTACTTCGATTCGCTGGCTGATAATTTGCAACTTGCTGTAAATCTGGGCACAGCAGGTATTCATATTGATGTTGTTCGCGGGCCGAATCAGTTGAAGGACGTTTTATCAGCGCTAAAGCCGGATCAGGTGATGAGCGTTGGCGTCGTCGAGGGAAGAAATATCTGGCTCACGGACTTCTCTGTCGCTGCTTCTCAATTGAATGCAGCCGTTGCCGAACTGGGAGCAGACCGCGTTATCGTGGCGCCATCCAGTTCGCTGCTTCATGTGCCTCACGATTTGCAGGCTGAGACAAAGCTCGATCCGCGCATCAAAAGCTGGCTACGCTTCGCGACAGAAAAGCTTGCTGAAATTGCGGCTCTCGCTTCCGGAGATCAGGCAGCTTACAAGGCGAATGCTACAGCGATTGCCGATCGCGCTGCCGCAGAGTCCACGACCAATTCGCTGGTCCGCGCAGAGCTTGCCGCACTTGAGGAAAAAAGCTTTCAGCGCATATCGCCCTTCGTCGAACGGGCTGCAATACAACGAAAGCAGTTGGGCCTTCCTCTATTTCCGACAACAACCATCGGCTCCTTTCCTCAAACTGCTGAAGTACGCAAACATCGTGCGGCTCGGAAGAGTGGTCATGAAACAGCCGAACAATATGAGACGTTTCTACGTGAAGCGATTGCCGAATGCGTCCGTGAGCAGGAGCGTATCGGTTTGGATGTGCTTGTCCATGGCGAGTTTGAGCGCAACGACATGGTTGAATACTTCGCCGAATTTCTGGAAGGATTTGCTTTCACCGAGAATGGATGGGTGCAGAGCTACGGCTCTCGTTGTGTAAAGCCGCCTGTGATCTACGGAGACGTTGCTCGTCCTCAACCGATGACTTTGAACTGGTCGCAGTATGCACGTTCTTTGACATCGCGCCCGATGAAAGGCATGTTGACGGGACCAATCACAGTCCTGCAATGGTCTTTCGTCAGAAATGATATCCCTCGGCAGCAGACGGCCTGGCAGATTGCTCTTGCGCTGCGGAATGAAGTGAAGGATCTCGAAAATGCGGGCATCGGCATTATCCAGGTAGATGAGCCGGCATTACGTGAAGGCTTGCCGCTTCATAGGGCCGACTGGTCCGCTTATCTGGATTGGGCGGTCAAAGCTTTCAAGCTTGCAACCAGCGGAGTATCTGATGAAACGCAGATTCATACCCATATGTGTTACTGCGAATTTGGGGATATTCTTCTTTCGATCGCGGCACTTGATGCTGATGTTATCTCCATGGAATCGGCGCGCTCACAAATGAAATTGCTTGAGGCCTTCCGCGCCAACAAATATCCCAACGAGATTGGGCCGGGAGTCTACGATATCCATTCTCCACGAGTGCCTTCTGTTGAGGAGATGCGCGAATTGTTGACGCTGGCGCTTGAGGTGTTGAATCCGGAGCAACTCTGGGTGAATCCCGACTGCGGTCTGAAGACTCGGGCGTGGCCGGAAACAGTTTCTGCTCTTGAGAATATGTGCAAAGCGGCAAGAGAGCTTCGCGCTCAACACAACGCGTAAGTGCTAACCGAGTTGATCGATGGACCGGTTCCATCGATCAACGGTAAGAAATGAAAGAGATGTATTCTAATAGCCGCGATCCCTTACAAGCTATCTAGGACTAGAGATGATTTAGAGGTTGAATGGCCTCACGAATTGCTTCTATCGCGGCTAATTATGGGAACAGTTAGTTTATTTTTGTCAATCTATGAGTGTCGACGATAGTAATCTTTGGAAGCCTGCGCCAAGAGTATTCCGAGCTCTTGCTGCGCAAAATCGCGGGGGCGTGCTGCTCGAAACAGCGAAAGAAGACACGCTAAGCGACAAGAGTTTTCTGTTTCTTCATCCTGTCGGAGAACTGGTTGCGTGGAAGAAAGATGATCTTGACAAGATACTCTGTGAAGTTGATCGCCATACCAGGGAAGGAAAGTATGTAGCCGGATTTTTCACCTACGAGTGTGGCGAATATTTTGTAGGGCTACCTCCGAGAGAGACTGAAGACGAGAACCCGGGCAAACCTCTGGCCTGGCTTGGCATTTTTTCTGCAGCAATTCAATTTGATCATCAAACGGGTGTGATCCGCGGAAACATTCCCCCTCTCCATGCTGATCTTGTGGACGCAAATTTATCTGCAGCTATTGTTGCTGATGAGTTGCAGATATCTCGAGAAGATTATGCTGAAAAGCTTGCACGCATTCACGAATATCTAAGCGCGGGGCATACATATCAGGTAAATTTCACCGATCGCATTTGTGGATATACGGAAGAGGATCCATTGCCTGTTTACGAAACTCTGCTATGGCAACAGCCTGTTTCATTCGCAGCGTATGTGAACAGTCCTTATCAAACAATTTTGTCTTTTTCTCCCGAGATGTTCTATCGGCTCTCCCGGGAAGAAATTGTAGTTCGTCCCATGAAAGGGACCTGGCCTCGTGGTGTAAATAAAGCGAGTGATCGTGAGGCGGAGGCGCAGTTGCAAGCGGATGAGAAAAATCGAAGCGAACATGTCATGATTATTGACTTGCTACGTAACGATCTGGGGCGCCTTTGTGAATACGGGTCGATACATGTCGATAAGCTTTTTCATATCGAGCGATATAAGACACTGTTGCAAATGACCTCCTCTATATCAGGAAGGCCGTATGCTGGAACCGCTCCATCCAAAATTTTCCGCAAGCTTTTTCCTTCCGGCTCCATTACCGGTGCTCCCAAAAAAAGAACGATGGAAATTATTCGGGAGCTCGAGCGCTCCCCGCGCGGCGTCTACACCGGCGCAATTGGATATTTCGGACCGGGGAATGAAGCTTGCTTTAACGTTGCCATTCGAACTTTAAGCTTTGAAGGAAAGCAGTTGACATTTGGAGTTGGTGGCGGAATCACTGCCGGCTCGGTGGCGCAGCAGGAATATGAAGAATGCCGCCTCAAAGCAGCTTTCCTGACGAGGCGACGGCCGCCCTTCTCGCTCATTGAGACAATGCGTTGTGAAAACGGAATTCCTCTGTTAGACCTTCACATGGAGAGGCTCTCTGATTCTGCTGATTATTTTGGTATTCGCTATCATTCAGCTCGCCTGATAGCAGAAATAGAAGAGGCCGCCAAAAATTGTGGTAACAGAATAAGCCGTGTTCGACTCGAGCTGAATGAAGAAGGTAATTGGGCAATCTCAGCATCGCCGCTGGAGGCCGTTGCCTGGCATGGGCGGATTCTATTCGTCGAAGAAAGGATCAATTCCAAAAATATTCTTCTGCATCATAAGACCACCGTTCGCCAGGTCTATGAGCACAATTTTGTTGCAGCCCGCGAGTCCGGCTTTGACGAAGTATTGTTCATGAACGAATACTCTCAGCTGACAGAAGGGGCCATTAGCAACTTCTTTTTTCAAATTCATGGAAAGTGGTTGACGCCACGATTAAGCTGCGGAGTTTTACCCGGCGTGCAGCGTACTGTCATGTTGAGGAACCTATCTGGCGCAGAAGAATGTGACCTGGAAAAAGACGATCTCATCAAAGCGGATTCTATATTCAGCTGCAATGCGCTTCGTGGCTTGAGAGCTGTGCAATCCATAGAGACCATAGATGGAACTTCGCTATGGATAGCGCCTGACTCTTAAAGCCCAATCCACTGAAGGCAGAATGCAATGCATCATACAACTTCAAATAGCTTTTTGAAGCCCCTGTCCATATGCATCTGCTGGTGGCAATGAAATAAGGAGAGTCCCTTGTCAACAGGCGTGAAATCCACCTCCATGGACGCATATCTCTTCAGTAAAACTACATCCTTCCAAATACCGCCCAGCGCTCTCCCATGCAGTCTTGTCAATTCAAAGGAATGCCGGTGGAGATGCACCGGGTGATCTTCATCCGACCTGTTCTCAAAAAGAAGACGATATCGAAGGCCTGCATGGAGCCGGACGGGAACTCCGTCATAATGCTTGCCATTGATCGTCCACATATCCATCCCGTCCTCAGCTTCTTCACGGTCGATCACCATCGGGATAAGCTGTTCCGAAGCAAGTTTCGGTTGCGCGCACATCTTGGAAAAAATTGCGTAATCCCATGGCTGTAATGATGGGTCCTTCCACTGTGGAGTTCCCGAACGCCCAGCATACTCTACGACGATTCCCATTCGTCCGTTTTCACGGTCGCTTCCACGTGTAGCTCCGAAGATCCAGACCCCAGGATTTGTCATTCGAACAAGCGTGCTGATGCGTTCTCCCGGACCTAATTCCAGGACTTCTACTTCGCGGGGATGAGGAACAACATTTCCATCGAGCGCAACGACCTCAAATCGATGTCCGGGCAAAGCAAAACTCTGCGTCACCGTAGCGCTTGCATTGAGAATGTGGAAGAGCACATGCTCCCGTTCACGAACGCGAAGCGGCTCGCCGGTGCCCAGCGCCTTGCCGTTGATCGAACCGATGTCATACTGCACCTCCCAGCTTCCGCCGGAGGGCAACCCCATAGGCCCCAAGTCCTCCGCTTCCTCTGTGTCTTCTTCAGAATCGGGGATTTGCCGCATCTCTGCTCCCCACTCATGGGTCGCGAGGAAGAACTCCCGGTCATAAGCTCCGGGGTGGTTCCTTGGCTCTATGTAAACAATTCCATACTGGCCGCTGTAGACTCCTCTATCGAGCCGCCCATGCGACATCGCATGGCTATGAACCCAGCGAAGGCCTTCCAGGTGCGGAGTTAGAGTGTAATGAATGTTTCCATAAGCGGGCACGGCAAGGCTTGCCTCCTCCATGGTCCCGTCCAAAAGCGATGGAATCTCAAATCCATGCCAGTGAGCATACTCCTCAAAGGCCGTGTTGTTCGCAATCTCCACGGTGACAGGAACTCCCTGGCGCAACCGCAGAATAGGAGCCGGAGCCTGTCCGTTATACGCTGTGGTGCTGTAGACAAAACCCGGTGCGACCTCATGCCGGATAGAGCTGATCTCCAGCCGAAGGTCTGGCGGCCTCGAACGCTGCATCGCAGATGCAGAGGCCGCCATAGCCCCAAAGAGAAATTCACGTCGGTTCATCACTTTAGTTCGTTATGTGTGACCGATAGACCTCTTTGCCATCCATATCGACAAAGATTACGTCCACATGCTGCGCATCGATCTCAAGCACGGTGAATCCAAACTGCTTGTCCTTGAAGATCGAGTTCTTGTATGTCGGCTTCATATCGTAAAGTCCTGCTCCGCCTGCGCCGCTGGTAAAAAAGTGCACAGGAGAATCCGTTCGGGCCTCCTGCATATTGTGGTCATGGCCGTTGAGATAAATCTGCACATTGTTTTTCTCAAGGATGGGAAGCAGGCGAGTGATCAACTCACGATTGTCGCCGCGGGTCGCAGAATAGATATGGTAGTGTCCATAAACGATCTTCCACTTGGCCGTGCTTTTGCTCAAGGCATCATCCAGCCATGTCAGTTCGTCGTCTGACAATCGAATCGTATCGATAGCGAAAAACTGCGCTGCTCCGGCTGTATATGTGTAGTAGGGAGCGGGGAAAACCCAGGTGGAACTCTGGTGTGCGTACGCGAGTTCAGCAGCCGGGCTGTCCGGACTGTTGTAATCGTGGTTCCCATATGTTGCGTAAAACTTAATTCCCAGCGGCCCATAGAGCTGTTCCCATTCCGTTTTCCATCGCGGATCGTCCGGGCTGCTTATGCCGCGTGGATAGAAATTATCGCCCAGTGTTACGCCGAAATCGAAAGAATGCGCTTTATGATAAGCGAGCATCGCTTGAGCATCTTGAATCTGTCCTGCGGACCCGGTACCAAAATCTCCGAAAGCAAGCACCCGGACAGGCCTATCGCTTGGTACCACGCTGAATAAAGGTGGAGCGTTGTAAACAAAAGCAGGATTGCGGATGATGTCGCCGTATCGGGAGAAATGATTTATCTCATACTCGCGCAGATCGGACGAGTCGCCAAGCTTCCTACGCTCCGCAAACAGCGCATTTTCTTCGTACCTATCTGTGAGATATACCGCATTCAGCGCTACGGCCGAGGCCTTGGGGTCGGGATCACTCGTTGCATGCTCTCGCAGTATCTTCAATTCATCTTGGGTAAATCCGTCTTTCAGAGTCTGCGCATCCACCTTCACAATGTTCTCTAACGCTTCGAGTATGCTCACCCGAAGGGAGCCGTCAGTTTCTTTCTCAAGTTGAGCAAACAGAAAGGCTCTTCCCTCAGGCTGTTTCACCATCGTAGCGAGGGCCTCGTTGGTCCAATCCTGGTCGCTCTCCTTTTCAATATGTGCCAGGTTCTTATCGGTCAGATGCAGATACTTTCCTGCCGCATCCCGATATGCCGCAGGCAAACGGTTTATGGCCTTATCTGACCGGGCGCTGGCAACAGGCGCCTGTTGCGCCAAAGCTGCATAGAATAATGCAAATGACAAAAAGACAACTTTCTTCATAAAAGTAACGATCTCCGCGTTCGTCCTGAAACTCGTTGCTCAGACATCTCGACGCCCTCATAAGGGCAATCAATAAAGACAAGACAGGAGCATAGAGAGTTGGGGAACCCTTTTCTGTTGCCAACTCTCTATCGCGAACTCACCCTTAGAACTGCAGTTTCAATGCGAACTGCAGCGATCGCGGGCCACCCTGTTGATAGATTGAGGCTAGTCCGCTCAATGCATCGGAAAGTGTATTCTGCGCTTGTCCCATGATGCTGTTGCTACATGGGGCTCCCGCAGTGCTCGTGCCGCAATCTGAATTAAGCTCGCCAAAATTGGGATGGTTGAAAATATTGAACCCCTCTGCGCGAAAGCGAAGGTTCAGCCGGTCATATAAAGGAAACACGCGTTCAATGGCTACATCCGTCGAAGCTTCACCGAAGCCGCGAAGGAAATTACGTGGCGCGTTTCCATCACCATCTGCGGTCGTTGGCACACTGAAAACCGAGGGATTAAACTGCCTCCCTCCGGGAATTCCAGCCACATGGACGTATGGATATGCCCCGTTATAGTTCAGGCGTCCATCATATGTTTCTCCGGAGATAGGGTCTGTCAGCGAGGCCCCCTGCACTTGAACAGGAAAACCACTGCGCTCTGTTGTGCGCATATCCATAACCCAGCCGCCCAGGATTGCTCTTTCCCAACGATCCGCATATTGTCTTGGCAGGTTGTAAACTAATGCCGCAGTGAAGCTGTTTCGAACGTCCTGATCCGAGTTGCCCCGCTGCAACGGAAGCCCTCCGTAGTAGTCCGTGCTCGCCGAATCGATAGCATGAGACCAGGTATAGGACGCCTGAACCTGGACAGGAAAATGAATCGGAGTAGGATAAGCAAGTCTTCTTCAAATATTCTTCAGGCGCATTGGAGGCGCTTAGGAATGAATCAAGCATCGCACGACGGCAGCAAAAGCAGCACTTGGTTGCGGGGGAGGGATTTGAACCCTCGACCTTTGGGTTATGAGCCCAACGAGCTACCAGGCTGCTCCACCCCGCAAATTCATATTAACAATCATTCACGAAGCGGGTCAAACTTGCCTGATATTAAGGAGTTGCGGGCGACTACTCCAATGAATTTGCAGAAGTAAAAATATTGAAATCGCCCGCTGTTTTCGCCTAGAAAAGCAGCTTTAATCCGAACTGGATTTGCCGCGATGTTGTAGCTGTTGTTGTAATTACGCCTGCCGTGGGCGATGGTGTTGCAGATGCTGAGGAGTAAACCACAGTATTCGGAGTGCCAAAATTTGTATGGTTCAGGATGTTGAAGAACTCGCTGCGGAACTGCAAATTCACGCGTTCTGAAATTGCTGTATTTTTGCGAAACGAAAGATCCAGCGATGACAATCCGGGGCCGGTGAGCGTATTCCGTCCCAGATTGCCGTAAGTGCCTGAAGCCGGTACAACAAAGGCTTCAGGATGGAAATATTGCTGCGGGTCGCCTTCGACCACTTTTCCGCGAAAATCGGGATTGATAGAAGGTCGTATCGGGTTACGGCTGTCGCCATTATTTGTAGGATTAAAGCCAAGTTGCGGCGTAAAGGGCAGACCGGTCTGCAAATTTACAATGGCACTTGTGCTCCAGCCGCTGACTGCTTTTTCCTGCCAGCTTGAACCATTGTTGAGCCAGGGTTTTCCGCGCCCGATAGGAAGATCGTACGTGCCATTCAGTACGGCAAGATGGCGAACGTCGGTGTTCGCGGGGCCGTAATCGAGATGAGGCTCTGCCGGATACATCACGAATCCGGGCGCATTGGCTCCTACGCTGCTATTCCATGCAGTGCCATCATCGAGATTTTTCGAAAAGGTGTAGACCCCTCGAATCTGCAATCCATTGTTAAAGCGTCGATTCGCATCCACGATCAGGCCGTTATAGGAACTAACCCCTTCCGATATCCATGTAGTGCTGTTTGCCAGCGCCGGATTTGCGAGCGGAGCGCCGCTTGGATAATAAACCGTTCCTGCAGGCAAACTGGATGGGCACAGTGATGCCGGGCAAATGGTAGGGATCGGTTCGTTGACATCTTCAGAAAGCATTTGATGATAGCCGTGCGAGCCGATATAGCCGAGCGTAAGAGAAGTGCCGGGTGCGATCTGCTGCTCGATGTTCAGCGACCATGAAAGCAGCGTTGGCGTATCCGCATTCGGTTGAATGCCGCTGGGCGAAATTTTGCTGCCGCTTGGAGCAGGCTCTCCCGGAACAAAGTGTAACGAAGACACTGCTACATTCTTCAGTGACTGCGTGGTGTTGAAGGGAGCATTCTGATCGAGCCTGTAATCAAGGCTGTCCAGCAATGCGCGATAGATTCCCACCCCGGCATGAACAACTGTGCCGCCGTTCTCCGAAGGAGTCCATGCAATGCCGATGCGCGGCTCAGGAAGAAACTTTGCGCGGTTATCCGTGAAGGCCGAGGAGCCGATATGTGGTTGCGTCTCTAAAACACCGTTCTGATCGAAAACATAGTTGGAAGCGCGCCCCTGTGCTTCATTCCAGCCATTGGTAGATTCAAAGCGGAATCCGAGTCGCAGTTCTAGGTTTGATCGCATCCGCAGCGTGTCCTGTACAAACGCTGCGCCTTCCAGCGATCGCCAGCCTAGCTCCGTGGGCGATGGAATGACCGTAAATGTAGAAACTGTGCCATTGAGAAACGCGCTCAAGCTACCGAAGGATGCCTGTCCATATTGGTATTGAGCCAGATTGCTGTTCGATTGGATTCGCTGCAGCCAGATACCGGCTTCCAGCTGATTTTTTCCATGAGAGATGAAAACGTGGTCGTCCCATGTGAATAGATTGCGCACGGCTCTCAGGTTGCTGCCTGCATTTGTTCCGCCAAGGCTGATTTGCGAAGCGCCGTTCAATGCTGTTCCGCCGCCGATGACGACCGCGCCTACAGGATCGCCTTCTACCCATCCGGGAAGATCGACCGGAGTCTGGCCGGTGAAGAAATATCCGCCGCGTGAAAAGCCGAAACGAAAAGTGTTGAGAATGTTCGAGGAAAAAATATGCTGTTCTTGCACGCTGAGTACCTGCTCGCGCAGGCTGGTATCAACCGAGCTTAAAGGGTTGATCGTCGGCGTGTTCGCCGCGCCGTCGTCAATCGTATATACGGCAAAGGCAGAATCTTTTGCAGAAATATTGTGATCGACTCGTGTAGTGCCAAAGTCTTCGCGGATACGCTGCAAGGGGTGATTGAATGCCTCAGCGATGCCGCCGCCAAGCTCCGGACCATTCTGTACCGGCCAGAGCTGCAGCAAAGGCTGCACGCTGGGTACAGCCGCTGCGCGGGCAGCGTTGTCAGGCACCAATGTCACATTCGACAAGCCGAGGTTTTGCCGGAAACCTTCATAGTTTCCAAAAAGCAGCAGCTTATTTTTTACAATCGGGCCACCGAGAGCGCCGCCAAACTGATTGCGCTGAAAAATCGGAATATCATCCTGGTCAAAATAATTGCGAGCATCAAGCGCGCTATTCCTCAGAAACTCAAATGCGCTGCCATGCAATTGATTTGTGCCGGATGCAGTGACAATGCTCACCTGCGCGCCGGTGCGCTTTCCATATTCAGCTCCATAAGTGTCGGAAACGACATTGAATTCGCGCACGGCATCGACGCCCAATAGCTGTCCGCTGACACCTCCAGGAGTGACGTTGATTTCGGAAGCGCCTGTGTATTCAATTCCGTTGAGCAGAAATACATTGTCCTGCGGACGATGGCCGGCAACGGCAAACATATTGCCGGGAGAAGAGTTGGTAGTGCCCACAGCTCCGGAGCGCTGTCCTGTGTAATTTACAACGGCAGGATTCAGTGTGATCAATTCGTCAAAGCTGCGTCCGTTCAGCGGCAGTTCTTTTACCTGGCGCTCGCTTACCAGGCCGGAAATTTGCTGCGTGGTCGTGTTAAGCGTTTGCGGAACATCGGTAACCGCGACTTGTTCATGCACTTCGCCCACCGCAAGCGACAGGTCTACAACCGCGCTCTGGCCGATTACGAGATCGATGCCGCTGCGCGATTGTGTGCTGAAGCCGCCTTTCTGCGCCGTGACTTCATAACTACCCACCGGGACGGAGGGCATGGCGTAATGGCCCTCGGCATTTGTTTCAACCTTGCGTTCCGCGCCGGTTTCAAGGTTGCGCACCAGAATGGCGGCCTGGGGAATGCCTGCTCCTGATGTATCGCGCACGGTGCCTTGAATGGATGCACCGACAATCTGAGCGTGGGCTGCTGAGGCAAATGCGATGGCCAAAACATAAATAAGAAACACTGTTGCGCGTGTGTGCCCGCGTTTCATAAAAACTCCTTGCGTCCAGAAATGTGATCGGGTGATTAAGCGGAACGAGGCATTGTGTCAACAACAGCGCTGACAGCGGACATATGGAAATCCGTCAGATTGGAAGAGCCTGAGATGCATGGTTGTCCACGAAATGTAAAAGCCGCCGAAGTATCCGGCGGCTGCGATGAAACTGAACTTTTTCTCCGAAGTTTAGCTCGCGTGCATGCGCATGCCGGCGCAATGGAAGACTGCGCAACAGCGGCAACACATGAATGTATGAACGCGAATCATGATTTCCGTAGTGTAAGCGGGAAGCCGGCTGCAGTCAATCGCAATTGACAAGAGCTGTCCAGTGCGAGATTCTAATTAACACATGCTTTTCACGCCCTCCATCCTTGCCTGTCGAATGAGCTGTCGCTGTTGTTGCAGCGTTTGCGCATGCCGACAAGGGTGTAGGCACTGTCGATAGAAATCCCACTATCCAGTCAGCTTAAGATACAGCCACCCACGCCGGACATGAAACAAAGCGTGGGTTTTTTCATGCCCGCCTCAAGATTCAGAATCAAGCAGGAAAATGACCACAGCAGTCCACAATTCGTCTTACGCTGCCGAAGCGCTATCGGCGCGCCTTACCCATCTGCAATTGCTCGAAGCGGAAAGCATCCATATTATTCGTGAGGTTGCGTCCGAGTTTCAGAAGCCGGTGATGCTCTATTCCATCGGCAAAGATTCGTCAGTAATGCTGCGCCTGGCGCAAAAAGCTTTTTATCCGGGACCGATCCCTTTTCCGCTGCTTCACGTCGATACTGGTTACAAGTTTCGCGAGATGCTCGAATTCCGCGACTCGTATACGCGCGAGCTGGGTCTGAATCTAATTGTATGGCGCAACGAAGAGGCCTTGGCTGCTGGAGCAAATCCGGTGGCGCTGGGAACGCAGCGTTGCTGCGGGTTTCTGAAGACGCAGGCCCTGCTCGACGGACTGCGCGCGCATGGCTTCGATGCGGCCTTCGGTGGAGCGCGTCGTGATGAAGAACGCTCACGCGCGAAGGAACGCATTTTTTCTTTCCGCGACAGTGCCGGCCAATGGGACCCCAAAAACCAGCGTCCTGAATTGTGGAATCTCTATAACAGCCGCATCGGTCCCGGCGAAAGCATTCGCGTTTTCCCTCTTTCTAACTGGACGGAATTGGATATCTGGCACTACATCCATCTGGAAAACATTCCCATCGTGCCGCTTTACTTCGCCAAAGAGCGTCGTATGCTCGTGCGCGGAGACAGCCTCATTCCGGTGGAACAGTCGTTCGTAAAAGGGCTGCCCGGCGAAGAGCAATGGGTGCGTTGCCGCCTGCGTTCGCTGGGATGCAGCCCATGCACCGGCGCCATCCGCTCCGATGCCGATACACTTCCGAAGATTATTGCTGAATTGATTTCGTTTCGTTCGTCAGAACGCGCCAACCGCATCATTGATCACGATCAGGACGGTTCCATGGAAATCAAAAAGCGCGAGGGGTACTTCTGATGCCGCAGGAATCATTCGTGCTCGACGAACTTCGTGAATCGGCTGACTCGTTTGCTATTGAGGACTTCCTCGCTGCGGAGCAGCAGAAGGATTTGCTGCGATTTACTACCGCCGGCAGTGTCGACGATGGAAAGTCGACGCTGATTGGCCGCCTTCTTTATGATTCGCGCAGCGTATATGAGGATCAGGTCAGGGCAGTCACGCGCAGTCAGGGCAGCGACGCTTCCTCTATTGATTTCGCGCTGCTGACAGATGGCCTGCGGGCAGAGCGCGAGCAGGGAATCACGATCGATGTTGCCTACCGCTTCTTCGTCACAGCCAAGCGCAAATTCATCATTGCCGACACACCAGGCCATGAGCAGTACACCCGCAACATGGTCACAGGCGCCTCGACGGCTGAACTGGCCATCGTGCTTGTCGATGCGCGTAAGGGCATTCTTACACAGTCGCGCCGGCATGCTTTTATCTCCTCCTTGCTGGGCATTCGTCATGTTGTGGCTGCCATCAACAAGATGGACCTTGTCGATTTCTCTGAAGAAGTGTTTGCGCAGCATCAGCGCGATCTGCAAGCGCTTGCCGACCGTCTGGAGATTCCTAATCTTCTCTGCATACCTATCAGCGCGCTCGACGGCGACAATGTTGTAACCGGCAGCAAGCGGACCCCGTGGTATTCCGGTCCGACACTGCTTGAGCATTTGGAATCTGTACCTGTTGCAGAACATCTACGGCAGGCAGCGTTTCGTCTCCCGGTGCAGCGCGTGATTCGCCCGAACCAGGACTTCCGTGGCTTTGCTGGGCAGATTGCTTCCGGTACCGTGCATCCCGGCGATGCCATCGTCGCGCTGCCTTCAGGCAGAAAAAGCCGCGTTAAAGCAATTCACACCTTCAATGGTGAACTGCCGGGTGCCGTTGCTCCGCAGTCGGTAACGCTGACGCTGGAAGACGAGCTTGATATCAGCCGCGGCGATCTGATCGCTCACGAGTCCAGCGCGCCACATGCCACCGCATCATTTACCGCTTCGCTCGTATGGCTGCATGTCGATTCTTTCGCTGCAGGCAAAACGTATCTGTTAAAGCACGCCTCGCAAATCGTAAAGGCTCATCTTCGATTGAAGCAGCGCCTCGATATCCAAACACTGGAGCATCATTCGGCAAACTCGCTGGCTTTGAATGAGATTGGCGAGGTCAGTGTTCGAACGAGCCGCCCGCTGATGGTCGATGCATATCGAGAAAATCGGATCACGGGCAGCTTTATCCTGATCGATCCTCAAAGCAACGCCACAGTAGGCGCGGGCATGATTCGCGGCGTTGAGCAATCGTCGAGCGAAGATACGGGCCTGCTCTTGCATCTGTCTCAGGCAGAGTTGATTCCCGCGCTGGAAGATCGTCTTCTGGACGATGGGGAAGACGTCGTCATTACCCGGGTCGATAAGCCGGAAGTTTGGCGTACGTTGCTGCATGCTGGCCTGATTGTTCTTGCTCCACAGACTGAAAACGCATTCTCGGAAGTTCTGATGATTGGCGCCGATGGCGAATTTTCAAAGCAGCCGTTGCCGGAACAGGCAAGTGTAGAAGTAATCCTGCAATTCATAAAGCAGATAAAGAAGAGGGAGGATCGGGATGAGCGTGAGTTCTGAAGCGGGCGCGGCCATCGTGCCCGGCCTTGAAGAAAAAGTAATCGCAGCGCGCACGCTCATTACAGATCATGTGAAGGGCTCGCCGGACGAATGTGTCACTTGCAGCTTCCAGGCAGAAGACATGATCGTGCTGCAAATTGTGCGCGAGATTTACCCCAATGTGCCCGTGCTTTTTCTCGATACGGGATATCACTTCGCGGAAACTTACAGCTACCGCGATCAGATGGCAGCCGCGTGGAACCTGAATCTCATCAACCTGAAGCCGCGTCAGACTGTGGCCGAGCAGGAATCGCAATTCGGTATTCTGCATCAGGCTGCTCCTGATCAATGCTGCAAGCTCCGCAAAGTAGAGCCTCTGTTTGCCGCGCTTGCTGACTATGCTACCTGGTTTACCGGCATGCGGCGCGAACAGGCGAAAACCCGCGCGCAAATGCAGGCGCTCGATCACTTCATTTTGCCGAATGGAAAACAGCTGTTGAAAATCAGCCCGCTTGCTGACTGGACCACGCGCGATGTCTGGTATTACGCGCAGCAGCATGGCATTCCGCTGCTTCCTCTTTACGACAAGGGATATTCAAGCATCGGTTGCGAGCCTTGCACCAGCTTGCCGTCCGATCCCAACGATCCGCGGTCAGGCCGTTGGTCCGGCCGCAAACAAGAGTGCGGTATTCACATTCAGGCGCAGTAGCAAGTCAGGAATTTTATGGAACTCGCCATCGGTTTTTTTATCGCGTTCGCCATTGCGGTTACAGGAGTAGGCGCAGGTACGATTACTGCTCCCATCCTCGTGCTCTTTTTGCATGTGCCGCTCGCGCTTGCCGTTGGCACTGCTCTTGTGTATTCAGCGATTGTAAAGCTGATCGTAGTTCCCATTCAGATTTTGCGGAAGCAGGTAAATTATCGCGCTGTGGGTTATATGCTTCTGGGCGGTTTGCCTGGAGTCATCCTTGGTGTGTGGCTTTTCCGCCGTGTAGTACAGCGCGGACACGAAAGCATTCTCTACGCCGCCCTTGGCAGCATCATCGTCGTCTCTTCAGCCTGGCACCTGTACAAAACCTATCGTCATAAGAAGTTCGCTCAACCCGAGCGCAATCGCCTGCGTTGGCTGGCTGCGCTCATGTTGCCGATTGGCGCGGAAGTGGGTTTCTCCTCCTCAGGCGCCGGTGCTCTTGGCACCATTGCTCTGCTGGGACTTACAACACTAAGTTCTGCGCAGATTGTCGGAACCGATCTCACCTTCGGACTCTGCCTCTCGCTGGTAGGCGGCGGCCTGCACCTGCTCAGTCAGGATTTGAATTCGGCCCTGTTGTTGAAGCTGCTTGCAGGTGGAATTTTAGGAGCCGTTGCCGGAAGCATGGCTGCTCCGCGTCTTCCCAATCAAAAGCTGCGATTAGTTTTGACCGCATGGTTATTGATGATCGGCATGCAGTTCTGCTATCAGGCCGTTCATCTGCATATTGGCGCGCAATCGCAGGTAAAACGGCTTGCCGCGACCACATCTGTGCAGCATGCTCTCCTTCATCTCCCTGAAACTCTAAAACAATAGCGCATCCCGCATATTCTTCTGCATACTTGTTCCGGAGACTTTTAAAGAATATTTCCGGAGCGAATCCATTTGAAGAAACCGGCAAACTACTTCCTGCTCGCTGTCATTTTTGCTCTTTTTATTCCTGTCCATGCGCAGAATGCAGTGGATTTGAAGCCGAGCCCGCAACAGGTTGCATGGCAGGACCTTGAGATTGGAGTGATCATTCACTTCGGCACAAATACCTTTCTCGACCGCGAATGGGGAGACGGCACCGCCGATCCAAAAGTATTCAATCCTGCGCATGTAGACACCGACCAGTGGATGAAGGCTGTGAAAGCAGCCGGAGCGAAATATGCGGTGATGGTGGCCAAGCACCACGATGGATTTACGCTTTGGCCCAGCGGGCAAACCGATTACGGCGTAAAAAGCAGCCCCTGGATGGACGGCAAAGGCGATTTAGTGCGCATGGTCGCGGAATCGGCGCGCGCGAACGGATTGAAGTTCGGCGTCTATCTCTCGCCGTGGGATCGGCATGAGCCAAAATACAAGGATCCCAAAGCATACGACGAGTATTACCTCAAGCAGCTTGACGAGCTCGCTACAAGTTACGGTGATCTGGTCGAGTTCTGGTTGGATGGAGCTGGAAGCGCGGGACGTCAATATGATTTCGATCGCATCATCCGTGAGCTGCGTACCTATCAGCCGAACACAATGGTCTTTGCGGATGTTTCACTTTTTAAATACGCCGACTTGCGCTGGGTAGGCACGGAGAGCGGCGCTATTGCATACGAGAATTGGAACGTCATCGATCGTGCAGGATATCTCCGCTGGCGTCCCATCGAGGCCGACACTCCGCTCCATAAGCTGCATTGGTTCTGGCATCCGAATGATGAATCTACACTCAAAAGCGTCGATGAGTTAGTCGAGGTGTACAACAACACTGTCGGTCATGGCGGTCAGCTGATGCTTGGAGTCGCTCCCGATAACACTGGCCGGTTGCCCGAAGCAGATGTGAAGCGCTTGCAGGAATTCGGCGATGCAATCCGCAAACTGTATAGCCACAATTTAGTTGTCGAAGAGCATGGACGAGCGGCATCCCCGGAGGAATCGGCTGCGCTCGACAATGATCCCGATACATTTTGGTCAGCTCCCGCAAATTCTCATCACGCGATTTTGGAAGTCAGTTTTCCCAGGCCGGTAACTTTCGATCGCGCTCTCACCATGGAATGGCTGAATGATGGGCAGCACGTCGAAAAATATGCGATTGAAATTTACAAGAATGGCGTGTGGCAGCGCGTAGCCGAAGCGCAAGCCATAGGCCACAAGAAGATTGATATTTTTTCGGCAGTAACGGCGCAGCGTGTGCGCCTCAATCTGCTGTCTACCAGCAGCGAAGCGCACATACGCGAGTTCCAGCTATTTTCGAACAACGCGAATCGACGATGATCCGGATGCGCCAATTGCTTCGTCGATTTTCTCGTTTCCTGTGATCGTCAGCGGCTGTTCCACTCCGGCGGATGTATCGCCGGGCTGAGCGCCGCCGACAAATACCTTGTAATCTCCAGCCGTGACCGCGCGCTGTCCATGCGCATCCACCAGGCTCAAGCCGCGCGGGTCCACGTCAAATGCAACATGGCCCACCTGGTGCGGCTCCAGATGCAGGCGCGTAAATCCTGCCAGCCAATGATTCGGATTGCCTGAACCGGCCGGCGGCGTGATATAAAGCTCGGCGACTTCATCACCAGCAATTGCGCCCGTATTTTCTACATCCGCAGTGACGTGCAGGATATTTCCTGCATTCAATTTCGGCG
Source organism: Alloacidobacterium sp. (assembly GCA_035547425.1). Classification (GTDB taxonomy): domain Bacteria; phylum Acidobacteriota; class Terriglobia; order Terriglobales; family Acidobacteriaceae; genus Alloacidobacterium. The sequence continues at coordinate 116,526 of DASZUU010000029.1, forward strand.
ACGAAAGCTTCAGATTCTTATAAGTAAAGGTCGTATAGCTCAGTCCATATCCAAAGCCGAAGAGCGGCTTCTGGCGGAAGTAACGATAGGTGCGTCCTTCCATTGCGTAGTTATCAAAGGCGGGCAGTTGATCGACTGACTGGTAAAAAGTAACCGGCAATCTTCCCGCGGGATTTGCCGCTCCCGTCAATACATCGGCAATCGCTGTGCCGCCGGCTTGTCCCGGATACCACGCTTCGAGGATCGCATCGGCATGCTGTTGCGCCCAATCTACGGCGAGCGCGCTGCCGTTGAGCAATACCACAATCAGCGGCTTGTTTGTTGCTGCCAGTGCTTGCAATAGATCACGCTGTACGGCGGGCAATGCGATGTCCGTGCGATCGCCGCCTGAAAATCCGGGAACATGCACCGGCATTTCTTCGCCTTCCACTTCAGGCGATAGCCCAACAAAAGCGACGACAACATCAGCCTGATTGGCTACTTGAATCGCCTGTTGGCGCAGCTGTTCTGCATCGGGCTTCCACTTCAGCCGGATCCCGGCGCCATAATCAGAGCCCGTGCGCGAATATTCCAGCTTGAACGGGTGCGGCTTGGCATCGCTAAAGTGAACAGTAAAGGTCAGAGGCTTTCCCTGATCGTGTGGATCGTTGCTGGCGTCGCTTGCCACTTCCTTCCCGTCAAAGAAAACGCTGTAGGCATACGTAGAATCGCAATGCGGTTCACAGCCGGCATGGTCAACAGTAAAAGAAACATCGCCGGAAGCGAGCGGTTGAAAGCTTCCGCTCCAGCGCACGCTGAAGCTCTTGGCCCCCTGAACAGGGAGCGGCACCACTCGGTTCCAATCAAAATCGATGCGGGCATCTTTCCGCGTCGTTGCCGTGCCGCTGAAGTTTGCATTGGCAAAATATTCAGCCGTCAAGCCTCCCGCATTTCCATCCTTATCAAGGAATACGCTGCTCGGCACAATCACCGGCATCTCTGCTACCAAAGGCGATCCTTGCGAAAACAGGACCTTGGCGCCTTTGTCTCCAAACTTTGCCTGCAAACCGGCAAGCGGCGTCACCGGATGCTCAGGAATGCCATTGTAGTTCCCCTCAAGCACCGTCAGGGAATCAGCATTCGGGCCAATCACCGCAACCGTCTTCACCGAATCGGAAAGTGGCAAAGTCTTATGGTCATTCTTGAGAAGAACAATCGCCTCGCGTGCTGCCTGCAGCGCCAGTTCAGCGTGAGCAGGAGTCGCGTTTTCGCTGGGAGCAATTTGCGAATACGCATTCGACCCCTGAGGGTCAAAAAGTCCCAGCTTGAATCTTGCTGTGAACAGGCGCGAAACAGCCTGGTTGATAGCCCCTTCGTCAATCAAGCCCTGGTGTACTGCATCCACTAGCGCTGCATATTCGGTGCCGCAGCTTAGATCAGTTCCGGCTTTCACAGCCGCTGCCGAAGCATGCGCTGCATCCTGAGAAAAATGATGGCCGTTATCGCTGAAGAAATCGCTGATAGCGCCGCAATCGGAGACAACGTAGCCGTGGAATTGCCATTCATTTCGCAGAATCTTTCCCAGCAGATCGTCATTGCCGCATGCAGGCGAACCGTGAACGCTGTTGTATGCGCACATAATCGAATCGGCCTTTGCATCCACCATGGCCATGCGAAATGCCGGCAGGTAGGTGTCTTCCACATCGTGCGGTGAAGGCTCGATATTTGCCGAGTGGCGCGTCGATTCGGGCCCGCTGTGCACTGCATAGTGTTTCGCAGTAGCTATGGTCTTGAAGACCTTCGGATCGTCACCCTGCAATCCTCGAATGAAGGCGGCGCCCATCTGGCCCGTCAGATAAGGGTCTTCTCCATAGGTTTCCTGCCCGCGACCCCAGCGCGGATCGCGAAAGATATTGATGTTTGGAGACCAGAAGTCCAGTCCGCGATAGATGCTGTGATCGCCCTCAGCCTGCGCCTGGTTAAATTTTGCTCGGGCCTCGGTGGAAATCGTGTCCGCAACCTTATGCTCCAGGTTTGTATCCCACGTTGCTGCCAGGCCGATTGCCTGTGGAAAGACGGTGGCATATCCCGCGCGAGCTACCCCATGAAGCGCTTCACTCCACCAGTCGTAGTCAGGCACTTGCAGCCTTGGAATGGCAACCGCATGGTTCTGCATCTGCGAAACTTTTTCTTCCAGCGTCATGCGCGAAACCAGGTCTGCCACCCGTTTTTCCGTGGGCTGAGATGGATCGAGATAAATAGGTTTTACTGGAGTAGACTGACAGAAACCTTGCGCTGTAAACGCTAGAATGGCCAAGCCGAAAAACGAAAAAACACTTGCGTATATCGAGCGGGTTTTCATAAGTTTCAATTACAACTTCCCGCACCAGTGTACAGATGTATAAGGGTTAGTAAAGCGATTTTCTTAATTTTTATTTCCTGAATGGTAGTTGCCGGGAACGAGAGGAATCGGAGTGCGCATTTCGCTGTTCATCACCTGCTATAACGACACGCTTTTTCCGGAAACCGGTAAAAGCGTCGTTCGCCTTCTGGAACGGCTGAGCCACCAAGTTGAGTTTCCGCTGGAGCAGACATGCTGCGGCCAGATGCACTACAACACCGGCTATCAGGCTGAAGCGATGCCCATGATGCGCCGCTTCGTGGAAATTTTTCAAGATGCCGAGGTCGTCTGCATTCCATCTTCTTCTTGTGTTGCGATGATCCGCGACCATTATCCAAAAATGGCGGAAGCCTGCGGCGACTCTGCATTGGTTGAGAAAGTCAATGAGCTTCTGCCCAGGGTCTACGAGCTGAGCGAATTGCTGGTGAACAAGCTGGGGCTGGAAGACGTCGGCGCCTATTACCCTCATCGTGTAACCTACCATGCCAGCTGTCATTCACTGCGCAGCCTGCATTTGGGCGATTTGCCGCTGCGGCTGTTACGAAATGTCCGAGGCATCGATCTGGTTGAGATGCAGAACATCGACCAATGCTGTGGTTTCGGCGGCACCTTTGCCGTAAAGAATGGCGATGTATCTGCCGCCATGCTCGCCGACAAGATACGCTGCGTAGAAAATACCCAGGCCGAATCCTGCACCGCTGTCGACAATTCCTGCCTGATGCACATCTTCGGCGGGCTGCATCGCCAGCGCACCGGCATCAAGACCGTGCATCTTGCCGAGATTCTCGCATCTACAGAGGAAGGAAAAGGCGAATGAGCATTCGCGTAGGAGAAGCAGCCGAAGCGCCTTCTTTTCAAAAAGCAGCTCTCCCGCTGCTCGATAACACCCAGCTGCGAAAAAATGTTCGCCACGCCACCAATGTCATCACCAACAAGCGCGCTATCGTTGTAGGCGAGCAACACGACTGGCAGCAGCTTCGCGCCGCCGCCAGTTCCATCAAGGAGCACACTCTCCGCTACTTGGATCACTATTTGCTTCAGTTTGAAGAGGCTTGCACAAAGGCTGGAGGGCATGTGCACTGGGCTGCCGATGCGGACGAAGCCAATCGCATCATCATCGATTTGGTAAAGCAATACGGCGGCAGCGAAGTCATCAAGGTCAAAACCATGACCTCAGATGAGATCGGACTCAATAAGGCATTTGAGGCCAATGGCATCCATCCGCATGAAACCGATCTTGCCGACATGATTATCCAACTCGGTCACGACAAGCCATCGCATATTGTGGTGCCCGCGCTGCACAAGAACCGCCAGCAGGTTCGGGAAATTTTTATGCAGGCCATGGGTCTTTCCGAGCTTGGCGATAAGCCCGAAGACCTGACCAACGCTGCGCGCCATTATCTGCGTGAGAAATTCCTGAAAGTAAAAATAGGATTTTCCGGCGCAAATTACCTTCTTGCAGATACCGGCGGTGTATGCGTTGTCGAATCTGAAGGCAACGGGCGCATGTGCCTGACACTGCCTGAAGTCTTGATTACCGTCGCCGGCATCGAAAAAGTCATTCCGTCATTCCGCGATCTGGAAGTGTTTCTCCAACTGCTGCCGCGTTCGGCAACCGGCGAGCGCATGAACCCCTACAATTCTCTCTGGACCGGCGTTCATACAGGAGATGGTCCGCAGCACTTTCACATCGTCTTGCTCGATAACGGCCGCACACGGCTTCTCAACGATCCAGAGGCCCGTCAGACGCTTCATTGCATCCGTTGCGGCGCATGCCTCAATACCTGCCCGGTGTACCGCCAGACCGGAGGGCATGCCTATGGATCGATCTACGCAGGCCCTATCGGAGCCATCCTGACGCCGCAGCTTTTCGACATGCAGCACTCGCAGTCGCTCCCCTATGCTTCATCGCTCTGCGGAGCCTGCTATGAAGTTTGTCCTGTAAAGATCAATATTCCTGAAGTCCTGATTCACTTGCGCGGCCGCGTGGTGCGTGAGCAGCAAAGTGGAGCGAACCTCGAAGCTGTCGGAATGAAAGCAATGGCCGGAATCTTTGCCAGCAGCCGACGCTTTGAAGCCGCGCAGCGCTTAGGACGACTCGGGCAATGGCCATTCGTCTCCGATGGCTGGGTCAGGCATCTGCCGGGCATGCTGGGGAACTGGACTTCCGTACGCGATTTGCGCCCCTTGCCAAAGCAGTCATTTCGCAATTGGTGGCGTGAGCGCGAAGCCGCAAAGACGCAAAAGGATAAAGCCGATGCCTGAATCATGGACTGCCCGTGAACAGATTCTCAGCCGCATTCGTTCTGCAAATACAGGCGTCAATATAGCCGCACGCGAAACCGAATATGCGGCAATCGAGCGGGCCTATCAGCAAGCAGCTTCCATGAGCCGCGAAACAATACTCAGAACGTTTGCCGAGCGGCTGCATGAATACGATGCCCATGTCGTAGAAACTACATCCGCAGAAATCGCAAATGCTATCGCAGAAATTCTGAAGCGGAACAATCAGAAGTCCACAGTCATAGCGGAAACTTTTCCTGCGCAACTTCTCCCCGAAGGATTTGCCTGGCTGCATGAGTCTCAAACAACCACTCTCGATCGAAGCACAATCGAAGGGGCAATCTCAGCGTGTGAGGCGGCAATTGCGCACACCGGCACCATCATCATCAAAGGAGCGCGCGAAATTACGCTCTTGCCCGACCGGTATCTGTGTGTGGTTTACGAAGACCAGGTAGTGGAAACTGTTCCCGAAGCGATCGCTGCGTTAGAAAAATACGCTGCCGAGTCTCTGACGTTTATCTCCGGCCCTTCCGCTACAGCCGATATTGAAATGACGCGCATCCGCGGTGTGCATGGGCCTCGATTCCTCGATGTAGTTCTCGTGAGAAACTAGGCCACGTGTTTCACGCGGTATCCACGCGTTGCGAAATAGAGCACGAATAGATAGCAGACCAGCGGCACAAAAAACGCGTATTGAATATTAGACGCGTCCGAGATGCGACCCATGAGAGCAGGGAAGACCGCTCCGCCGAGAATCGCCATCACCACCATGGACGCTCCCCGCTTGGTATAAGGCCCAAGATGGCGAATGCTGAGAGCGAAGATCGTAGGAAACATGATGGAGTGAAAAAATCCCAGCAATACAATTCCCGCCAGCGCCGGAGCGCCGCCGATAAAAATCACCAGAAGCACAGATGCCACTGACCCGACAGCAAATGCGGCCAGCATGTGCACCGGCTGAATCTTCTTCATCAGCGCCGATCCCGCGAAGCGGCCAATCATGAATCCCAGCAGGTGCAGCTTGAGATAGTTTGCCGCCGAAGTATCCAGCGTGCCCGGATGCGTATGCTGTACAAAGCGAATCACGAAGCTAGCGACGCCAACCTGCGCGCCAATATAAAAAAACTGTGCCGCAACACCTTTCAGCAAATGCGGAAAGGCAAAAATCCCGGATAGTCCGGTTGATTCCTCTTCCGCCTTCTCTTCTTGAATGACCGGCAGCTTTGCAGCAAAGATAACGCACGCCATGGCAATAAAAACGCCAACCATGAACAGATAGGGAAGCCGGACCACCTCTGCCTCATGTCCGGCGCCTGCGGCATGTGCGCGCGAAAGAATAAACGTCGATCCAAGAATAGGTGTTACAACCGCGCCCACAGCGTTAAACGATTGCGCAACATTCAGGCGCTGTTCCGAAGTCTGCGGCGGCCCCAGAAAAGTCACATAAGGATTGGCGGAGACTTCCAGAAAAGATTGTCCGCAAGCCATGATGAACAATCCGAGTAAAAAAAAGGCATACAGGTGGACTGAAGCCGCCGGAATAAACAGGAAGGCTCCGAGAGCGCAAATCAGCAGCCCGCAAACAATCCCGCGTTGATAGCCGATCTTCTCCATCAACCGTCCCGCAGGCCACGCAGCTAAAAAATAGCCGCCGAAGAAGGCCACCTGCACAAAGGAAGACTCAAAATCCGTGAGGTGAAATGCTCCCTTTAAATGAGGAATAAGAATGTCATTCAGGTTGACGCCGACCGCCCATAGAAAAAACAGGCTTGTGATCAGAATCAACGGAAAAGCATAACGCCGCTCCGTCAGGGGTCCGCCGGTCTGCGGCGTCGATGAAGTAGAAATTCGTGTTACTGCCATAGCACGCAGCTATTCTCCGGCCACTACAGGGTTCGTTAATACGCCCAGCCCGCTCACTTCAATCGTGATCGTCTCTCCGGCACGTAGCCAGCGCTGTGGAGTGCGGCCCAGTCCTACACCCGCCGGCGTGCCGGTACTGATAATATCTCCAGCCTGCAGCGGGGTAATCGATGAAATATAGGCGATCAAATCCGGCAGTTTGAAAATCAACTCGCGGGTATTGGAATGCTGCAATACTTCACCGTCTATCGAGAGTTTTACATCCAGCGCATGAGGATCGGCGATCTCGTCTTTTGTCGTAATCGCGGGGCCGATAGGAGCAAACGTGTTGAAGCTTTTTCCTAGAGTCCACTGTGTGGTCGCTAGCTGGATATCGCGCGCGCTTACGTCATTCAAAATCGTATAGCCGAAGACATGCTCCTCCCAGTCCGCGCTTTTTATGCGGCTTCCGCCCTTGCCGATCACGCAGGCGAACTCAGCTTCATAATCTGGCTGCGATGAGATGGAAGGCAGTTCGATAGGAGTGCCCGGTCCCACAATGGCTGAAGCTAATTTCAGAAAAATCGTAGGCACCTTCGGAATTTCCATCTTCGATTCGACCGCATGGTCGCGATAATTCAGACCTACGCAGAAGATGCGGGGTGGATCAAGCAGCGGAGCGAGCAAGCGCACTTCTGAACGCAGAATTTTGGAACTTGCGCTCTTCAATAATTCTTCCGCGGCATCGAGCGCCTCCGCGCCGCCATGAATGATAGAAAGCACGCTCCGGAAGCGCGACGATAGATCGATAATCGAATCTTCAACAAGGACACCGGGCCGTGCAATTCCATTTGCTTCAGAAAATGTAACCAGCTTCATGCTTCTCTCCAGACTCGACCTTCAGGGTAACTGTAATCGCGCAATGTTTCAGGATAAATCTCCGCGCTGTAGCCCGGCTTCTGCGGCAAAAGATAATGCGCATTGCGAATACGCACCGGGTCGACAAAATGTTCGTGCAAGTGATCGACAAACTCCGTCACGCGATCTTTGAGTGTTGCGGAAACGCGCAGATAATCAAAAACCGAGAGATGCTGTACATACTCGCACAAACCAACGCCGCCTGCATGTGGGCAAACCGGAACGTTAAACTTTGCCGCCATTAGGATGACAGCCAGATTCTCATTCACTCCCGCCAGCCTGCAGCTGTCAATCTGGCACACGTCAATTGCTTCTGCCTGCATCAATTGCTTGAACATGACACGGTTATGGCAATGTTCTCCGGTTGCGATGCGTACCTGCGGAACCTCCCGGCGAATCCGAGCATGGCCGAGAATATCATCGGGATTAGTCGGCTCTTCCATCCACCATGGATTCACTTCCGCCAGCATGCGCGTGCGGTCGATCGCTTCTCCCACATCCCATTTCTGGTTTGCATCCATCATCAGCTTGTTTTCTGTACCGATGGCCTTCCGCAGCAAGCGCGCGCGCCGCAGATCATCCTCTGCATCGCCGCCGACTTTCAATTTGAAATGCGTCCATCCGCCCGCCAACCCTTCGTTCGCCAGTCGAATAATTTTTTCATCGCTGTATCCAAACCATCCAGCGGAGGTCGTGTAAGCCGGGTAGCCTGTTTGGTCCAACTCTGCCAGCCGATCCGACATCCCTTTTTCGCGCTCGCGAAGCAATTGCAGCGCCTCTTCCGGCGTCAGCGCATCGTTGATGTAGCGGAAGTCAATGGCGCGAACGATCTCTTCAGCGTCCATCTCCGCAAGCAGCTTCCACAACGGCTTGTTCTGCACGCGTGCGTAAAGATCCCACACCGCATTCACCAGCGCGCCCGTTGCCAGGTGAATCACCCCCTTTTCCGGGCCCAGCCAGCGGAACTGGCTATCGGACGTCAGCTGCCGATAGAACGCGCCCAGATCATCGGTAATCGCCGACAGATTGCGTCCAACCACAAAGCGCGAAAGGTACCGCAGCGCCTCGACGCAAAGTTCTGTTCCGCGCCCAAGTGTAAAAGTCAGGCCATAGCCCTGCAGCCCCTGGTTGGTTTCGAGAATGCAATACGCCGCCGAATAATCAGGATCGGTATTGACCGCATCCGATCCTATCTGGAATCGCGATGTAGGAAAACGCAGATCGATCACCTGCGCATTGATAATCTTCAGTTCGCTCAATCGAAAACCCCTTCTCTCCTGTGATTAAGCAGCGGTCCATCCGCCATCGATTGGCAAAAGCGATCCGGTCATGAATTCCGCCTCATCGGAACAGACGTAGCGGATGATCGAAGCAATCTCTTCAGGCTTGCCGAGTCGTCCTACAGGCTGACGGGCGTTCAGTTCCGCGCGAACCTTCTCTTTTTCATTTGGATGGTACTTATCGAGATAGCCCTCAACAAAAGGCGTCTGCACCGTGCCTGGACAGATGCAGTTGACACGCAGTTCCTTCGGATATTCCACCGCCAGCTGCCGCGTCATCGCCAGAACTGCGCCTTTCGTCGTGCAGTAAGCAAAGCGCTGCTTGATGCCGACCATCCCTGCAACAGACCCTATATTTACGATGCTCCCTTTGTTCTTCAATAGCAATGGCAGCAGGGCGCGCGTCACCAGATAAACGGACTTCACATTGACTTCCATCAGTCGATCGAAATCATCAGGCTCAACGCGCGTGATATCGCCAACATGCGCGATTCCGGCGTTATTCACCAAGATATCCAGGCGGTCAAGTTGCGCTGCTACGGCTTCAATGGACTCCCGTTTCGTCACATCCATCAGCACCGCTTTCGCCTGCGGCAAGCTGGATGCGAGCGCCTTCGCTTTCTCCAGGTTTAAATCGGCAACGATCACCGCAGCACCGGCGCGGGCCAGCTCCTTGCAGGTAGCTTCGCCAATCCCGCTGGCGCCGCCCGTTACTAATGCGTGCTTGCCGTCCAGGCGAAAAGCATCCGTATGACTTGTCATCGAAAATTGATCCTCTGCGCATCGATGCGCTGTTGTGCTCGGGCCAGAATTTCAGCCGAAGGCTCATCGGTTTTCAGTGCTTCCATGGCTACATCATTCAAAATCTCGGCAAATGCCGGCAGATTGCGGCTTCTGGGCAACTTGCGAGCGCCCAGCGAAATCTCCTCAATTCTTTCGTAAGCAGGAATCGCTTGCTGCACACCGGCGTCGCGCCAGGTAGACAGGCGAACCCCAACCGTGCCGTGCTTCACGATGCCCTTGTCCCGCTCTGCATGAGTCAGAAAATGTAGAAACTCGTATGCAGCGTCCTTGTTCTTTGATCCGGTGCCGATGCCCAGCGTCCAGAACACAGAGAGGGAAGCCGGCGGTTTGCCTTGATCGGAAGGAATCGGAGCAATCGAAATCTTTCCGCGCAATGGAGATCCCGGGCGATCGCAGCGCGCGGCAAAGCCAAACCAGTTCACCATCATTGCAATCGATCCCGAAAGAACTACATCACCGGAGCGCGTTGAATCGAAATCCTCCGCATTCGGATAGCACATCGAAGCATCCCGAATCGTGTTGCGGTAGAAATCGAGTGCTGCCCTTGCTTCCTTCGTATCCAGGATCGCGTTGCCGTCCTTGTCTTCAAACTCGCCGCCGCGGCTCCAAAGCTGCAGTGCAAAATCGTAGAGTGTATTGTGCCCATCGGGAAATGCGGCAAAAAGAGTTCCGTATAAATTGTCAGCCGGCCTGGTAAAAAAACGCGCAATATCGGCAAACTCTTCCCATGTGGCCGGCGGCTTCAAATCGTAACCGTATTTGTTATGAAAAGCTTTTTGTTCCTCAGAATTCTCAAACAGATCGCGGCGATAAATCAGGCATTCCGGGCCATCATGCCAGGGCAGCGTGTAAAGCTTGTCGCCAAAAAGCAGCGGATCAACAATCGATTGCGCCCACCCCTGCGGCCAGTCAACGACTGGTTTCTGTTGCAGGTAAGGCGTCAGCTCTTCAATCGCGCCTTCCTCCACAGCTTCAGCCAGCCAGTCCGTGCTGATGTAGCCAATGTCCCAGGCGCCCGAGCGCAAGCCATTCTTCTCGAACATCTCGTCGTGCAGTTTGTGCAGATCGAAAGGTATCGCCTCAAACTCAACTTCCGGATGGCTCTCCTGATAGAGCGCTATTTCTTCGGCAAGCGCGTTCTCAAAATCGCTGAATTCGCGTACTGCTATGCGCAAACGTGTCTTAGGCATCATTCATTCCCGCTCGAACGGAACTCCGCTCCGCTCGCTTGAAATATAAGCAGCTTCTACAGCGCGCATCGTATAGATTGCATCTTCTACGCTCGTCGGAAGCTTGTCTGCGCTGCCGGTCACGAACGCTTGCAGCGATCCCATCGATCCCACAAAAGCATCGGGAAACCAGTTCCCGCGCGTGGGTAGCTCCGTCCAGCCTTCACCCGTCTTTGCAAAGCTCAACGTGTCAGGGCGCCCGGTTGGATAGTCAAGATTCACTCCCATCACCGCATGCAGCGCGCCTTCAGTGCCTTCCCATTGCACGTAGCTGTTTTGGGAATCCTGAAATTTGTGACCGTGATTTGTAGCGATATAAACGCGTTTCCACTCGCCGTAATCAAGAATGATCACACTTTTCGTGGCTGCAAATTTTGCTGTTTTTGGATTGCGTACCGTCTGCGCAAAGATGCGCTTCGGATTGCCGAACCACGAGCGCACTAGGTCGACATAATGAATGCTGTGGTAAAGAATCTCTAACCGCGGTGCGATTTCCAGAAAGGTCCACAGTTCCCATGGAGTGTAAACTCTCACCACCACTTCCATGTCGTGCACCTGTCCCAGCTTGCCCGCATCGGCAATTCGCCTGGCCGCAAGCATCACCGGCGCGTAACGCAATTGGAAGTTTACCGCCGCCTTCAGCCCCTTCTTTCTGCACAGAGCAAGAATCTGCTCAGCTTCTTCGAGCGTATTCCCCATGGGCTTCTGAATCAGAACAGCAGACCCATCCGGCAATTCCCGTAACACATGAAGAATTTGTCCGGCAGGGACAGCCAGGTCGAATAGGCTGTTCGGCGGAGCCTTTCGGATCGCCTCATTCAGAGAATCGGTAGCAGCGGGCACGCCGAATTGCTTTGCCAGCGCTTCCGCTCTCCCTCGATTCGGGTCCACTACCGCGGCTACAGGAAATCCCGCCTTTTGATATGCAGGCAAATGCGCCGCCTGCACAATGCCGCCCGCTCCGATCACAACAATTGGCAGCGCCTCTTGCGGAAGCGGAGGGGTCGATTCGCGCACCAGTCGCAGCATTTCCGGTTCGAACTCAGTATCCACAAAATATCCGGTACCAATACAGGGTATAACCCGAAGATCTTCCAATTTCTATATGCGAAATATATCGTTTGTCAATAAAACAATCGATAGTCTCAATCTTCCGGCGTAATTCTGAAGCTGTAGGCGTACTCTCCAGGCGCTTTTGAAGGCAGTTCCAGGTGCAGGCCGTCCGTCTGCTGCGAAAATGGAATAGCCGCATCCGATCCCAACAGCGCGACCGACTTTACTTTGAACTCACCACTCTGACTCAACGAGTGAATCAGTAATTTCCCATCCGAAGGCCATCCCAACGCAATCGCATATAGCGTCTTACCTTTAACAGTAAAGCGAATATCCTGGGGTGTATAAGGTTTGGTGGCCGCGTCATGGAACGATCCAGCAACAACCTGTGTCGGTCCCTCCCCATAAGTTGTCCAGGAGCGGGTGCCGTAAATAGCCTCGCCATTCACCTTCAGCCATGCTCCCATATGCCGCAGTATCGACTGCGCCTCTACAGGAATCGTTCCATCCGATCTGGGCCCGATATTCAGCAGCAAATTGCCGTTCTTGCTTACGATGTCCACAAGCTGCCACACCAGGCTCTCCGGTGATTTATACGTATCCCCCTTGATATAGCCCCAGGACTTCTGGCTCACCGAGGTATCCGTTTGCCAATGGACGGGGCGAATATGATCGAGTTGTCCGCGTTCAATATCCAGCACGGTCGTCCCGTCCGGAAAAGCATCGTTCTTGCGGAAAAGGACCACCTGTTGTCCGTTTTTTGCCGCCTGGTTGTAATAGAACGCTGCAAAGCGCTTCAAATATGGTTGAAACGTATCCTGTTCCACCCACCAGTCGAAATAAACGAGCTCCGGATGATAGCGCTCGACAATCTCCCCACTGCGAGCCAGCCAGTCATTCAAATAAGCCGTATCCGGATGTCCTGTGCCATTCTTTGC
>DASZUU010000030.1:0-54356 GCA_035547425.1 Alloacidobacterium sp.
AGTGTGCGGCTTTTGACGCGGACAACGCTGGGGCGGTGCCTGGTTCCCATGAGGGAAGAGATGGTCGTGTCCACTTGGCCGCCGTTGCCGTCGGCTTTCAGCGATTGCTGCTCGCGGGATATCTCGATGACCGGGGCGACGACGGAGTTGGCGTTTTGCCACATTCGCACATTTCCGCGGAAGATGCTTTTGCCGCTTGCGTGCTCGAGATTTGCCTGCGAAGAGACGATGTGCACGGCGCCCTGGCCTCCAAAGATCGATCCGGCGGGAGCGCCGGGCTGCTTTGCCTGTTGCAGATAGGTGGCCTTGACGTCGCCCTGCGCGGAGGCATCGCCGGAATCACGGTGATACTCGATGGTCTGCGCGGTGAGATCGACGGTGCCATTGTTGACGCGGGGAGCGCCGATTAAATGCAGGAGTTGCGAGTCGGCGTCATATTCGGCGCGTTTTGCGGCGGCATGCAGCGGGAGCTGCGAGCTTCCGTCCTTGTTCCGGGCATTTTTCGCCGGGGTCTGAGTCAGGGTGACGTTGCCTTCCTGCACGGCCGTTTTGATCTGCGAGTTGCTCTTCGCCGAAGGCTCGAAGGAAACATGCAGCACGTCTCCGGTGCTGACGCTGCTTGCTCCATCCAATGCGGAATCCGCAATTTTTGTGTTGCCGGAGCCATCGAGCTGACGAATGGCGCGACCATCGCCTGCGAGCGTTGCAAGAAGCTGGTTAGCGAGGATGGTGGTGTTCTGTTCCGGCCCTTTTGACGGGATGGAACGCAGGGTGGCCACGGCATTGCCGGTAGCCAAAGCCTTTTGCGCTACAGCTTTTTTATCGGGGCCGGGAGCGAAATCGACATCTAGTTTGGAGGCCTGAAGCTGGCGCGTGGCAGAGCCGTGGGGATCGTTGGGCAGTGTTAGCTGCTCATCGACAAAGCTGACGGCATTGCGGAACTGCGCATGCCTGAGCCCGGCATCGGAGCTGAACGTCAGCGTGCCTTCGACCGCATTGCCGTGCATGTTGTGGTCGGCATCCTTATCGATGAAGTTCACGCCGCCTGCTAATTGCGCCACGAGCGGCCGGCTCTTGCTGTCCAGAGTGATGTCGGCTGCCTGGGATGTGCTCTGCGCTCCGTTATCGAGAACGGTGTGCACATGGCCACGGGCGGTCACGCGCTCGACAGATCCATCCTGCCGAAAATAGACGATGGCCTGGTCGGCGGTGCTGCGCTCGTTTTTGAAATCGGTCTGCGCGTTCAGGAGAAATGCCTGACGGGTATCCCGCAGCAGCTGCGCATGGCCGGCGTGGACGGTTGCCGGTTCGCCGTTGGAGTCGGTGGTTAAAACTACATTCTTATCGAGCACCAGCACGCCCTGTTTGGAATCGAAGGTTGCGCCGGTTGCCTGGCCTGAGGCTTTGGGAAACTGAAATTCGACGTGCTGATCGGTGGCGGCGATGCCGGTCTTCTGGGTGAAGACCAGCCCGCTTGCTTTTATGTGAATCGTGCCTGGGGATTGCGCGGAAGATGCCTGCGGCGACTGCAAGTCGATTTGCACATCGCCCTTTGCGGTGGCGACTCCATTTTTCTGGTCGTAATCGAAATCGCTGCCGAACACATGATCCTGGCGGTTTGTGCCGGGCGGCCCGTAGAGGGTGATGGATACGTCGTGCAGAATCGCGTGGCCGTCGCCTTTGAATTGCACCAGCTTTGAGGCGTGGATAGTGAAAACGGTGTGGCCTTTTTCCGATTGCGAATAGGTGTAACCGTTGGCGGTTTGCTGGATGTTGATGCCGAGCTTGCCGGGCAGGTCCCTGGTGAAGTGACGGATGCGATAGCGCGCATAGATTAGGAAACCGCCAAGAATGGCCACCAGCAGACAGGCGAGGACTGCGATGAAGTACCGCAGCTTCTTGATCGTAATGGGCATAGAGCGGATTAATTCACCTGCTGGAGTCGCGCGATGAGTTTCTGCGCGAGGCTCTCGCCGGATTCCGACCATAGCAATCGGGATGAGATGCCGCAATGCTGCTGCACGCCGTTGGTGAAGTCGATGAGCATTTGCACGTTTTGTTTGACGTGCTCGGCGGCTTCGGGGTCGAGATCGACGCCTTCCTGCAGAAAGGGCGTATCGGTACCGAAATCGATGCGAATCTGGCCATTCTGCTCGTAGGAGCCTTCGTCGAACTCGGGGCCAAAGCCGGTGATGCGCACGACGCGCGGCTCCTTGCGCCAGATGGGGTCGAGGTCGCCGGCCTGTTCGGGCGCCCATAGCTCCCAGGTCATCTCGAACTCGTAGGCGAAGTCGTCATGGAGCAGCTCGAGCGCGGCAGGGACGGCTTGCTCGGGCGCGGCGGCTTCGGGCTCGTCCTCGTCGTAGATGCGCTGGTAGGCGGGAGCCTCATTCCACGAAATGGGATAGGCGTTGGCGGCGCGGATGAAGCTGGAGCCGCCGACGATGGTGAATTGGCGCATGACACCGAGCAGGGCCGGGCCGAGCGAGGTGAAGCGGAAGTTGGGATACCACAGGCTAAGGTAAAGTTGGTCAGCCATCTCACTATTTTAGATGGCTTTGCTGCCGGATCGGTCTCATTCTGCGCGGAGGGCTACCATGGGATCGACCGAGGCGGCCCGGCGGGCGGGGAGATAACTGGCGATCAGCATGACAGCGATGAGGACAATGCCCGCAGATGCGTATAGCCAGAGGGGCGCGGAATGGACGTTTTCCACCTGCGCAGTGAGCAGGCGAATGGCTTCCCACCCAAGGAGCGCGCCGACGGACAGGCCGGAGAAAATGAGGAAGAAAACCTGACGCAGCACCAGGCGCGAAACGTTGGTTTTATCTGCGCCGAGGGCTATGCGAATGCCGATTTCGCGGGTGCGCTGGGCTACGGCGAAGGCCAGCACGCCATAAAGCCCGATGGCGGCAAGGACGAGCGCGAGGGCTCCCATGGACGATGACAGCAGCGTCATCAGCTTGGTTTCAAAGATGGTGCCGTCGATATGCTCGTGCATGGTTTCAAAGTTGGGCAGCGGCAGATCGGGGGTCGAGGCGATGCAGCAAGGCATTGAGCGTGCCTGCGAGCGCGGCGGAATCGCTGCCGGTGAGCACGTAAAAGCTGGCGGGATGCGAGCCTTTGGCTTTGCCGTCCTTGCTGAATGACTGCGCATAAGGAAGATAGATGAATGGCCGGCTGGCGGGATCGGACAGCCTGACTGCGCTGATGGATGGAATGACGCCGACGATCTGGATATCGGTTTTAACATTGCCGGAGCCGAAGCCGAACTGACTGCGTAATGCTTTTTGCGCATCGCCGCCGAAGTAGAGGTTCACGAATTTCTGATCGACGATGGCGACTTTGGGCGAGGCGAGAGTGTCGCGATCGTTGAATTCGCGTCCGGCGATGAGAGGGATTTTCATCGCGGAGAAGAAGCCGGCGCTGGCGTTATCGAGATCGGGCATTGGCTCGTTGCCGGTGTCTTTATAGCCGGAAACGGTTACGTTGCTTCCTGATTGGTTGCCGGTCATCATGCCGTTCATGGCGTACACGACACGCTGCACGCCGGGCTCATGGAGAATCCTTTCGGCGAGCGTTTCGTATTCCTCTTTACTTCGGCATCGGTTTTGCCCAGGGCAGATGCATCAATGCGGAATGTGAGCACATGACTGACGGCAAAGCCGGGATTGACCTGAACTCCACGGGAGCCGCTTTGCAGGGACAGATGTGTCTTCAGCCACCCGGATTTGTCGCCGATGTGATGGCTGTAGGTCTGGAGCGTGTCGCGGCGCCAATTCCACCCAAGGGTATTCAACTGGGTTTCGGCCTGAGAGCGGCTTACTCCATTGCGAAGCCTGCCGATGAGAATCGCCCAGGCAAATAAGGAATCATTCAAGCGCTCTTTTCCATTTGGAAACATGGATTGCGCCGTGGAAAGCGGGAGAAAAGCGGCGGGATGCTCGGAATCGAGCAGGCCGCTGTGGCGCACGACTCCAACGACGGTAAACATGACGCCGCTGATCTTGACGGTTTGATTCAGGATGGCGGGGTCGCTGCCGAATTTGCTCTTCCAGTAGTCCTCGCTGAGGACGGCGACGGGATTCGCGGCGTGATAGACGTCATCCGCGGGTGTCAGCAATCGTCCCAGAACCGGGCGCACGCCCATAAGATTGAGATAATTGCCGGTAGTGAACAGTACATTGACACGATCGGCATCCTTGACACTGACGAGGTTTGCCGATGTGGGAATGGCGGCGGCCAGGTCTTCGAGAGCATGATTATTGTCGTGTAGAAAACGATAGGCAGGATAGGAAAAGTACAGATGATTGTCGCCGCCATCCGTGCTGATCGAACCGGTTTCATACTGAGAGTGCGCGGCAAGGAGGACCAGTTCTCCGGGCTTCTGCACCGGCATGGTATGCAGCAGGACCTTGTTGAACACGGTAAAAATCGCCGCGTTCACGCCGATGCCTAATGCCAGTGTCAAGACCGCGGTCAGCATGAAGCCGGGAGACTTTCTTAGCTGACGCCATGCGTAACGGACATCGTTCCAGAAATTAGCCATCATCGTCCTCCGTTTGCAGATGTTATTCCGTGCGCAGCGCCTTCATGGGTTCGACGGATGCCGCGCGGCGCGCGGGCAGCAGGGCGGCCAACGTGGCTACGACTCCGATCATGAGAATGCCGCCGGCGTACACTAGCGGATCGGACGGGGAGACGCCGAAGAGCTGATCGCGCAGGGTTCGTGTAAGCAGAAAGGCAATCGGCAGCGTGATCACAACGGTTCCGGCGGAGAGCAGCAGCACTTCGCGCAGGATGAGCTTTGCCACAGTCAAGCGCTGCGCGCCCAGCGCCATGCGGATGCCAATTTCGCGGGTGCGCTGCGCGGTCGAATAGGCCAGCACGCCGTAAAGCCCAATGCCGGCCAGAAGCGCTGCCAGCACGCCAAACGTAGAAGCGAGCAGAGCGATCATGCGTTCCGAGCTTATGGTTTCATCAATTTCGTCCCGCAGCGTGCGCATATCGTCGACGATCAACTTGGTATCGATGTTCTGCACGGCTGCCTGAATCTCGCGGGATGTGGATTCGGGTGTCTGCCAGGTGCGCACATAGTAGACCACCTCATCGGGCTTATCGTTTTGCAGCAATGTCCGGAAGACGGTAGGCGTCGGATTATCGCGCACGGTAGCGTGCCTGATATCCCGCACGACGCCGACGATGATGGTATCGGTGGCGGGACGACGGCTGCGGCTTACGTGATGCCCTAATGCGTTGGCTGCCGATCCGAAATATTTCTTCGCGAACATCTCGTTCACTACGGATACTTTTTGCGCTGTAGCGGTATCCGCTTTTGTAAATCCGCGCCCGACGATTAAGGGGATGCCCATGGCGGAGAAGTAGTCCTGGTTTACCCAAGGCAGTTCGGCATCTACATCTTCGTCGGGCCTGGGCGTGTATCCGGCGATGTCCATGCTTCCGCTGGAACCGTCGTCTACAAGCTCCGGATCAGTAGTTGCTCCCACGCTGCGCACTCCCGGCAATGCCTGCAGGGATTCGAGAACACGCTGCTCGACTGTGGTGATGGAATCGCCCTGATAGCCTGCCATCTGCGGCGACAAGTCGAATTTGAGCAGGTGGTCAGTGGGAAATCCGGCATCGACGGAGCGCAGATTCTGTATGGTGCGCATGAAAAGGCCGGCGCCTACCAAAAGCAGGAGCGTGAAGCCGATTTGCAGCGCCACGCAGCTTCTGCGGAATTGAAGGGAGCCGCTGCTGCCCGTCCCGCTTTGCTGCTTTAAGGAATCTACGAGGTTCGGCTTAAAGAATTGGACGGCGGGCGCAAGGCTGAAGAGAATGCTTACCAGCAATGCCGTTCCGAGGGCAAAGGCCAGGATGCGCGTATCGAGCTGAGAAGAATATGGCGTGTCCTGGGTTGCGGTCGAGAACCAGGCAATCAGCAGGCGCACCATTTGCGGCGCGAATAACAAACCGAGAACGGCACCGCCGATGCCCAGCAGCAATCCTTCGATGAGGAGCTGGCGGACGATATCGAATTTGCTCGCGCCCAGCGCATAGCGCATGGAAAACTCCCGCACGCGTCCTGCGGCGCGCACCAGGAGAAGGCTGGCCATATTCACAGCGGCCATGGCAAGAAGAAGAAGGACCATGCCCATGAGAATGCGCAAGGGCGTTTGCACTTCTTCGCGCAAAGGCGAGAAGCCCCTGGCTGCGTCGACCACGCTCAGGCGCGAAGTTGTGACGAATCTCTGATGCGCGCGATCGGATTGATCGTGGATGTTTTTGAATTCCATCTCGCGCAGGGAGTGCCAGAGCGGGGCGAGGGCGGCGTCTGCGCGTTTGGTTGAGGCTCCGTGAGGCAGGCGGCCAATGATTTTGAGCCAGTAGGATTGCCGATCAGTCATGTCATTGCCGGGGGCAATCGACTGCTGCATGGTCATGGGGATGAAAACGCGCGGCTGATTTCCCCAGACAACACTATGGAAGCCGGGAGCCACGACGCCAACCACGGTAAATGGGGTTCCGTTCAAGGTGATGGTTTGTCCTACGATGGACGGATCTTCGCTGAAGCGGCGCTTCCAGTAATCGAAGCTGATTACAGCTACGGGATTTGCCCCTTGAACTGTTTCATCGGCGGGAGAAAAAAGCCTTCCGGCGGCGGGTCGAATGCCGAGGACATCGAAATAATTGCCGCTTACGATTTCGGCGGAAACGGACTCGGAGCTGTTGTGCCAGCTGAAACCGGCGGAATGCGATGCGGTGGCAATCAATCCGGCAAAGACGGAGCTTTTATCGCGCAAGTCGCGGTACATGGGGTAGGAGAAGTAGGCGCGCCCGCCGGGATGGTCGCCGCCCTGATCGCTCAAATGGCCCACAATATCGCCGGAGAATTGCAGCAGAGTTAATTGCCGGGGGTCTTTTACGGGGAGGCTGCGCAGCAGAGCCTGATCGAAGAGGGTGAAGATAGCGGTGCTTGCGCCGATTCCCAGAGCCAGAGTCAGTATTGCGGTTACCGTGAATCCTGGAGACTTTTTCAATTGCCGCAGCGCGTAGCGCAGATTACCGAAGATCGATGCCATGACAGACTCTCCCAGCGGCTTCGGATGCACGCTTCGGGCCATCGCTTTGTGGGTTGTATCTGGCTCATGGGGCGGGACTTGGTGGAGAAACGACTTTATTGGGAAGATACGGAATTGTTCGGATTTGAGCAGCATCCGTTCGGAAATGGACACTGATGCCCCCACCCTTCTCTTCGTTCAGGATGGGCACCCGGTTTTGGAATGTGGGATCACAAATATGATTCGATTTTTGAATCTCGCGGGCGGCGCACTCTATCTGTTGTCAGAGATACCCGGTTTCCATCGAAAAGCGAAGCAATGAATATATACATAGTGTCATCTTTATGCGCGCCGGAAGCTGGTAACCTGAAGTTAACTTAAAAGTAAATTTTCCCAGAATAAAGGCGACGGTAAACGAGTGCCCGATCACCAGACGGACTATCACAACTGGAAACCCAAACATAATCCCTGGCTGGTAGCGCTCACGGTGACGCTCGCCACATTTATGGAGGTGCTCGACACTTCCATTGCCAATGTGGCGCTGCCGCATATGGCTGGATCGCTGGGCGCGAGCCAGGAAGAGGCGACCTGGGTGCTGACCAGTTACCTGGTATCGAGCGCCATCGTACTGCCGATTTCCGGCTGGCTGGCGACACGGTACGGCCGCAAGCGGTTTTACATGACCTGCGTGATCATGTTCACAGTCTGCTCGTTTCTGTGCGGCATCGCGCAGTCGCTTCCCATGCTGATTCTTGCGCGCATTCTGCAGGGGGCGGGCGGAGGCGGACTGGCCCCGAGCGAGCAGGCGATCCTGGCCGACACCTTTCCCGTCAGCAAGCGCGGACAGGCGTTTGCGGTTTACGGAATGGCGGTGGTGGTGGCTCCGGCGATTGGGCCGACGCTGGGCGGCTGGATCACGGACAACTTTAACTGGCACTGGATTTTCTTCATCAATATTCCGATCGGCATTTTGTCGATCCTGCTGACGCAGCGCATGGTGGAAGACCCGCCCTATTTGCAGGAGCAGCGGAAGAAAGCTGGCAGAATCGACACGGTTGGGCTGGGCCTGATCACGGTGGGCGTCGGCTTCCTGGAATTTGTGCTGGATAAAGGACAGGAAAAGGACTGGTTCGGCGATACGAAGATCACCACCTTCTTTATTCTTGCCATGTGCACGCTGGTGGCTTTCGTCATCTGGGAGTGGAACCACGAAGACCCGGTGGTGGATTTAAAGCTGCTGAAGAACAGGAATTTCGGTACGGCGATCTTTCTGCAGTTCATCCTGGGCATGGTGCTTTTCGGCTCGACCGTGCTTATTCCGCAGTTTCTGCAGGTGCTGATGGGCTACACGGCGGAGCGGGCGGGCGAGGCGCTTTCTCCGGCGGGTTTCATGATGATGATGATGATGCCGATTGCGGGCAGGCTGATCGGCAAGATGGATGCGCGGCTGCTTGTCTCGATTGGCTACACCATTACAGCGCTCGGGCTTTATAACCTCACGAGACTCGACCTGCAGACCAGCTTTGGGACAATTGTGCTGTGGCGCATGTTCCAGGTGAGCGGGCTGGCGTTTGTCTTTATCCCGATCAGCACGTTGAACTATGTCGGCGTTCCATTTAACAAGAATAACCAGATTTCCAGCTTCTCGAACTTTGCCCGCAACCTGGGCGGCAGCGTGGGCACGGCCATGCTGACGACATTTCTGCAACGCACGCAGCAGACGCACCAGTCGGTGCTGGGAGCAAATGTCGTCTCCGGCAGCCTGCGCTACCAGGAGTTCCTGGACGCTACCAAAGCATCGCTGATGCAGCTGGGCCAGAGCTCCGACCAGGCAGCACAGACGGCTGTGGGCCACGCCTACCAGATATTGGTGCAGCAATCTTCCATGCTGAGTTACATGAATGCCTTCTGGTGGCTCAGCGTTATTATTGCCTGCCTGATTCCGCTGCCGTTTGTCATGCGCAAGCCGCCGGCAATGAAGAAGGCGCCGCAGGAAGCGATGGGACACTGAGATAACGTGCGCGCGATTGCCTGACGTGCCGTATGATCTTTCTGCATCAAATTTGATGCAGGAGCGATTGTTTCAGCGGAGGACGGAAATTGGGCAAAAACATGGTCCCGAAGCAGCTGTTTTTTACCAAGGGTGTGGGAAAGCACAAGGAGCGTCTTACATCCTTCGAGCTGGCATTGCGCGACGCCGGCATTGCCGCGCAGAACCTGGTTCGGGTTTCGTCGATTTTTCCGCCGCAGGCAAAATTGATTCCGCGGAAGGAAGGGCTCAAGTATTTGCATCCCGGCGAAGTGGTGTTTGCAGTGGTGGCTGAAAATTCGACCCGTGAGCCGCACCGCCTGGTCGCTTCGAGCATTGGCGTGGCGATTCCTTCGGACCGCAATACCTACGGCTACCTGAGCGAGCATCACAGCTTTGGCGAAACCGAGGAGCAGGCGGGCGAATATGCGGAAGAACTGGCTGCCGAGATGCTGGCTACGACGCTCGATCTCGATTTCGATCCGGATAAAAGCTGGGACGAAAAGAAGGAAATCTACCGTATTTCGAACAAAATTGTGCGGACTGCCAATGTGACCCAATCGGCCATTGGAGACAAGAATGGCCGCTGGACGACGACCATTGCAGCAGCAATTTTGATTTTTGAATAGAATCAGAACAGACGTTATTTGAGTGTCTGCTGTATTGCCTATAGCGGGATCTGTTTTTCACCGCAAAGGCGCCGAGAACGCAAATTTGCGCAAAGATGCGATAGAAATCAAAGGCGCGGGGCCGCAAATGCCTGCGCCTTTTCTCTGTCTTTTAGCAAAGTTTCTGTATAGGTATTGTTGAGAAAAATTATGCCATCCAATCCCAATTACCGCATTGGCCTGGTGCAGATGTCCTGCAGCCCGGACCCGGACGCAAACCTGGATAAAGCAGCAGACCGCGTGCGGGAAGCTGCCCGTGAAGGCGCGAATGTCGTCTGCCTGCCTGAGCTTTTTCGCGCACAGTACTTCTGCCAGCGCGAGGACATTGCTCTTTTCGATATTGCCGAGCCGATTCCCGGCCCCAGCACGGAGCGCTTGAGCGCGGTTGCACGCGAAGAGAAGGTCGTAGTCATCGCTTCTCTTTTTGAGCGGCGCGCTGCCGGTCTGTATCACAATACGGCGGCTATTCTGCAGCAGGACGGCACGCTCGGCGGACTGTATCGCAAGATGCACATTCCTGACGATCCGCTTTATTACGAGAAGTTCTACTTCACGCCGGGCGATCTGGGATTCAAGGCCTTCGACACGGCTTTTGGAAAAGTGGGCACGCTGGTCTGCTGGGACCAGTGGTACCCGGAGGGCGCGCGCATCACGGCGCTCCAGGGCGCGAACGTGCTCTTTTATCCCACTGCAATCGGCTGGCATCCGGCGGAAAAAGAAGAATTCGGAACTGCGCAGTATGAAGCGTGGCAGACGATTCAGCGCGCTCATGCGATTGCGAATGGATTGTTTGTAGGCGCTGTCAATCGCGTGGGACACGAGCAGGGCGATGTGCGCGGCAATCGCGTGGAAGGCCCGGGGCTTGAGTTCTGGGGCGGCTCATTTATCGCCGATCCGTTTGGGCGCATTATTGCGAAGGCTTCGCATGACAAGGAAGAGATTCTGATTGGCGAAGTCGATCTTCGCGCCATGGAAGATGTGCGCCGCAACTGGCCGTTCCTGCGCGACCGCCGCATCGATGCGTACGCGCCGATTGTCCATCGCTTCCTTGACGCAAGCACCCTGGAGAAGTAATGAGCGCAACGAAAGAAACGCCGCGCGGACTTGGCTACCGCATGCCTGCGGAATGGCATCCGCATACTGCAACGTGGATTGCGTGGCCGCACAATGCCAATGACTGGCCGGGAAAATTCCAGGCGATTCCGTGGGTGTATGCGGATATCGTTCGCCATCTGTCGCATGTAGAGCAAGTGCATATCCTCGTCAACGACGCAATTGCGGCTTCGCGCGCCCGCGGCATCCTGCGCAGGTCGGGAGCAAACCTTGCCAACGTGCACTTCCACGAATGGGCTACGGATCGCGTATGGACGCGCGATTCGGGGCCGATCTTTATCAAGAACGGCGATTCGCTGGCGCTGACGAACTGGAAATTCAATGCCTGGGCAAAATACGACAACTGGCAGCTCGATAACGAGATTCCCGGCCATGTCGCCAAAGAACTGGGCATAGCGCAATTCACGCCGATGATCGGTGAGCATCGCGTCGTGCTCGAAGGCGGTTCGATTGATGTGAATGGCGCGGGCACGCTGATTACGACGGAAGAATGCCTGTTGAGCGATGTACAGCAGCGCAATCCGGGCATCAGCCGCGAGCAATTGGAAAAAGTCTTTCACGAGTATCTCGGCATCGACCAGGTGCTTTGGATGAATCACGGCAT
Organism: Alloacidobacterium sp.; assembly: GCA_035547425.1. Classification (GTDB taxonomy): domain Bacteria; phylum Acidobacteriota; class Terriglobia; order Terriglobales; family Acidobacteriaceae; genus Alloacidobacterium. The sequence continues at coordinate 11,476 of DASZUU010000030.1, forward strand.
TGCCGGAGACGACACGCACGGCCATGTGGATGACATCACGCGTTTTGCAGGCGAGAACACGATTGTGACCGTGGTGGAGCCGAACCGGGAGGATGACAACCACCTGCCGCTGGCGGAGAACCTCGACAGGCTGCGCTCGGCGCGCAATCTTCAAGGCGAGCCTTACCGCATTGTTGAGTTGCCGATGCCTGCGCCGGTTGTCTTTGAAGGGCAGCGGCTGCCTGCCAGCTATGGCAATTTTTATATCGCCAATGGAATTGTTCTGGTTCCTACTTTTAACGACGCCAATGATCGCAAGGCGTTGAATATCCTTGCTGAAGTGTTTCCCGGCCACAAAATCATCGGCATTCATTGCGGCGATTTCATCTGGGGATTGGGCGCGCTGCACTGCATGACACAGCAGCAGCCTGCATAGATGGCGGAGGACCTGCGAAAAAGCAGGTCCTTTCCACTTCGCGTCAGGATGAAATTCACTGGGCTAAAGCCCAGTGCTTCTACCCTAAAAAACTCCAGTGCTTGCCCTCAAGCCATGCTCTTTCAAAAGCAGGAAATGTGTCTGCCTTCTACGTTTGCCCATACAAACTAAGGCTTCTGCGTGGGGCGCATCAGGACTTCGCTGACGAATGACTGCGGAGCCTGCGTGACCAGCATGGCGACGACGTGGGCTACGTCGTCGGGCTGAATTTTTTTGTTGGGGTCTTTGTTGCTGCCGCCTACTTCAAAGTGGGTATTCACGGAACCGGGCGCAACGGCGGAGACGCGAATATTGTGGGGCCGCAACTCTTCGGCGATGGAATAGGTCAGGCCGTTCAAGCCCCATTTTGTGGCGGAATAAGCGGCGCCGCCCGGCAGGGGGTTGTGTCCGGCGAGCGACGAAATATTGATGATATGTCCGGATTTTGCCGCGATCATCAGCGGAACCAGGGCGCGGATCATCAGATAAGGGCCGCGCAGGTTGGTTTCCATCATCAAGGCCCATTCTTCCGGAGGCAATTCATGGAGCGGCTTGCCGGGGACGCCGATGCCGGCGTTATTCACAAGGATGTCGCAGCGACCATGCTCCTTTTCGATTTTCCGGCCCAGGCTTGCGACGGACTGCTCATCGCGCAGGTCGAGCGGGACCACGACAGCCGAACCGTTCCGGGCTGCGATCTCGCTTCTTACCTTTTCCAGCTGCTCCGTGTTACGCGCGGCCAGCACGACGGTAGCTCCCATCGCCGCCAGCCGCTTACTGATCGCCTCACCGATGCCGCGCGCCGCGCCGGTCACCACTGCCACCTGATGTTTCAGCTCCATTTTGCACTGCTCCTTTCCCGGATGGGCACTTTTTCTGCACGTCCGGTGTCTTCAGTATGCAGCAGAGGCAGGTCAACGTTTTATCGTGGCCATGCATCTCATTTTGCGCAATGACGAAATTATGGAAACCGATTACTTGTCACTCATAGCTGCTCGTTTCTATAATTCAGCAAATCGCATTGGAATTCGTGGAGCATCTTCCGTAATCACGGATTGTTATGTTTCAATGCAGGTGGAGCACCCTCCAATCCACATCGAGCAATTATTCAGGAATTTTCCTAGGAGCGTTGAATGAAGAAAGTCGTCGTAGCTTCCGTGTTGGCCGTGGCCACCGGCGCCGCATATTATCTGCCTGCCGCCCTGGCTATGGATGATGGCCAGACTCAGGGTGCACAAGCCGGCCAGATCACCATAAAAGATCCTGCCGAATACAACGCCTATACAAACGCCGTAGGACAATCGTCGCCGGCCGCCAAGGCATCAGCGATCGAGCAGTTCCTTCAGCAGTATCCGAACAGTGTGGTCAAGGAAGACATGCTGGTCCAGTTGATGGCGGCCTATGAACAGGCCGGCCAGGCAGACAAGGAACTGGATGCGGCGAACCGCTTGCTGCAGGTGAATCCAAACAACCTTCGCGCTCTCACGATTGTCGTCTACATGGAAAAGAAAGACCCTTCCAAGCTGGATGACGCGGCAAACCGGGCAAAAGCGGCATTAGCAGCGCCGAAGCCCGCGAATGTTTCCGATGCCGATTTTCAAAAGCTGAAGGCTGCGACCACTCCGATCTTTGAAGACGCAATTGCCGCGGACGCCAATTCCAAGAAAGACTACAAGGCTGCAATTGACGCCTACACTGCCGAGCTGAAGGCTTACAGCGATCCGGCCCAGACGCAATCCGGTCCGGGCCTGCTGGCGACTTACAACCTGGGCAATGCTTACGTCAGCCAGGATCCCAAGGACCTGGTCAACGGTGTCTGGTTTTTGACCCGCGCCGCGCAGTTCGCTCCGGCGGGCTATAAAGACCAGATCGAAAAGGCAGCAGAATACTGGTACAAGAAGTACCACTGCGCGCAAGACGATTCGGCCTGCCAGACGAATCTCGACGGATACGCAGCGATCCAGGCACTGACCAAGACGAACCTTTTCCCGCCGGATTCCTATAAGCCGGTTGCTGCTCCGCCGCCGCCCTCGCCGCAGGAACTGGCGCACAAGGCTGTGACGAGCACGCCTGACCTCAAGAACCTGGCGCTGGCGGATAAGGAGTTCATCCTTGCAAACGGCACGCCGGAAGATGCGGGCAAGGTTTGGGATGTTCTAAAGGACGTAACCGCAGAAGTACCCGGCACCGTCATTTCAGCTACTGCCGACAGCGTACAGCTGGCCGTCTCCGATGACGCCAAGCAGTCGCAGAAGGCGGACTTCACAATCAACATGAAGACCCCCTTGAAGGAAGTTCCGGCGGCTGGCGCGAATGTGACCTACGTGGGCACCTTCGACTCATACACTCAGAGCCCGGCCATGATCATCCTCAAGGACGGCGAACTCCCGGCACCGGCAAAGAAGACTCCGGCACGGCGCGCGACCACGCATCGCCGCCCCACCGGCAAGTAATTCATTTGCCTATCCCTAAGAAGCGGCAGCTACGGCTGCCGCTTCTGTTTTGGCAAGGAACTACAGCGAATTGTTAAGAAGAATGCGCGGGCGGTATTTCCCTGGCGATACAGTGCTAAAGTAAAGACGCGATGAAGTTTCTGAGCATTCCGGCCATGGTTCTTATTCTGGGAGCATCGCTTTTCGGCGCATCGGCCCAGGATTCATCCACTCGCGAAGATTTGCGCAATTTTTCTCTGGAACATCGCCCGCAGAACCAAATAAACCCCGAAGATAGCGCCCTGATCGCCAGCAGAGCAGATGAAATTGTGTCGAAAGCGACCTTTTACGGTTACGACATGAGCGCTGCCTGGACCTACGAGCAATCTGTTTGCCCGCTGATGCCGGATACCGTCATGCTGCGCTATTTCAGCAAGGATGCGGCGGGCTCCGATTCCCTTTTTGTGGCCATCGTTCCCCGCTCTCGTGAACGCGTCCGGATTGTGCCGGTCTTAAACCATGGAACCACGCGCTTCAAGCCGGCTGCGGGCGATCCGCGAAATTTTCAGTTATTTCGCCAGCTTGTTCCTGCCGATGTGGCGAAGGAAAACAGCAACGTAAACGGCAAGTGGCTGCTTCTTTCTGCCTGCTACGCGGAAATGACGGGTGGCCAGCCGCAGTTTCCCCGTCGGTCTATGACCGATGCGCAGTTGCTTACAGCTCCGGCGCCGGTGATCCGCGTTGGGCAGGATACAAATGAGGTCAGTTTTGCCGAGCCTCACTCCGCCAGCGAATATGACCTATGGCAGATCCGCTATAACAGCGCGGGAGAAGTGGTGAGTGCCGGCAGCGACCGGCGTTTTGTCGGGAAGGTCACGGTTCCCGGCGCAGCGGCTCCGCCTGCTGCCGCCGTCCATTCGCCATCCTCGACGGTAGCGTCCAATACAATTACGTCATCGACGGCAATCCAGGCAAGGGTCATCCCGCCGCAAGCGCCTCCTGATGCAAAGGTCATTCCTCCGGGCCCGCAGCCTCGAGTCAACGTCATTCCACCGCCGCCGCCTCCTCGGGTAACGATCATCCCCGCATCCCATCTCCAGTTGCCGCAGGAAAAGACCATGCCTCAGTGAGGCCGCCAGTCCCACTTTAAGATCGGCAAAATGCTGGAATAATCATCTGTCCACAGGCCCACATTGCTGCGGGTTTGCGATATGCGGGCAGCATGGCTGACTTCCGGTTGCGCCAGAAAATGCCGGTTGGTGGTCAGTAATATCCACTCGGCCATAAAAATTCCCTGCTGCTCATCGCCTTTCGAGAAGATCGTAATGGCCTGCATGCCTGCCTGCTGCGCTTCGCGGGCGAGCACCGGCTCCAACTCCAGATATTGGCTGGATACGTGGAAGGCGATGATGCCGTCCGGCGCGAGATGCTTGCGATACAGTGCCAGGGCCTGGGAGGTGAGCAAATGCACGGGCACCATGTCGCCGGAAAAGGCATCCACGATCAGCACGTTGAAGGGGTTGCCGTTTTCGCGGCTGATGGAATATCTCGCGTCGCCTAATACAACGTCTGCCTTCGCGGGAGTTTCACGGAGATACGTAAACAGCTCGCGGGCAATCTGTTCGACCTGCGGATCGATTTCATAAAATCGAAAATTGTCTCCGGGTTTTCCATAGGCGGCAAGAGCGCCGGCGCCAAGGCCGACAATGCCCACACGGCGAGGCTGGTCACCACAGCAGAAACGCAATGCCAGCCCGGCTCCGGAAAAAGGCGCGTAGTACGAGCGCGGCTGCATCCGCATGCCGTTGCCGAAGAACTGGGCGCCGTGCTGGATGGTTCCGTGAAAGAGCGTGCGTGTTGTCTCCGCCTCCGGGGGCCAATGGGTTTCGGTGACGCGGAGGGTGCCGTAAAAGCTGCGCAGCTGCAAGATAGCATCCTGGCGCCATGCGCGCGCCTGCACGATGCCCACCCAGACGAGCGCCAGGGCGCCGAGGCTCCAGAAAATGCGCGCGGCGATGCCGAAGTTCCAGCAGACGACAACTGCCAGCACCGCGGAAAGCACCAACCCGATGGCCAATTCATAATTGGCGCGGAAAATATTGGGCGCAAGCATGCCGACGAATAATGAGCCGAGCGCCGAGCCCAGCGAAAGCGTGAGATAGAAGCCGGTAGCCGATCCTTCTGCCGGACGCAGGCGGTATAGCTCTGCATGAAAAAAGAAGCACAGGAGGAAGAGGCTCACACAATAAAGCGGCACCGATATGGGCACGGGCAGCGATCCATGCACGTCGTACACCACGTAGCCAAGGATGCCCAACACGCAGGCTACGAGCCGCATCATGAGCCAGCGCGGGTAGGCGCGCTCGGAATGGAATGCGACGATAAAACTGAGCAGGTAGGCGGCCAGCGGCAGAATCCAGAGCAGCGGAATGGCTGCCACATTCTGGCTGAGATGGTTGGTGAAGGCGCACAGCAGCAGGGAGGCGCATGCGGGAAGCAGCAGCCATAGCGCTCTTTGCCGGGGTGATACCTTTTCCGCAACCGCCGGAACTGCCGGATGGTCGGGAAGCGTCTGCCGGATGCTCCAGGCAATGCCGCCGCATAGTACGGCAAAGAGAAAGAATGCCGACGACCAGAGGCGTGTCTGCATACGCAGTGTGAGGTGCGGCTCGGCCCATACGGGATAGAGCAATAAAGCCAGCAGAGCGCCTATATTCGATAACGCGAATAGCCGGTAGGGCCTTTCAGCCTGAAAGCCGCCGGTAAACCATGCCTGAAGCAAGGGCGTGGTGGCGGACAGAGCAAAATACGGCAGTCCGATAATCAGGCTTAACAGCCCCAGCACCGTCAGCATGGGATGCCACGTGGCTGCCCATGCGCTGGCGCGTACATGCAGGCCCAGCGTAGCCAGCGCCACAGCCAGCAGGGTGACGTGCGTGAGCGCCTGCATACGCGGTTTTAGCCGGTGTACGAGCCGGTCCGCATAGAAATAGCCCAGCAGCAGCACCGTTTGAAAAAAGACGAGGCAGGTGGTCCAGACGGCAGCCGAACCGCCCAGAACGGGCAGCAGTTGCTTGGCCACGATGGGCTGCACCAGAAAAAGCAGAAACGCGCTCAAGAAGACAACCGAGGCGTAGAGAAAGGTGAGCAGAGCCATGAGGTTCTGTATGAAACATTCAGCCTACCCTGCGCAGACGATTTGGTCTACACTCGGCAGGAAAAGATTGCGAGGCCTTCCATGCTTGACGGCGAAAAGATTATGGCCTTTGTCGGAGTCACCGACGCAGACAGGGCCCGCGCCTTCTACCGCGACACGCTCGGTCTAAAGCTGCTCAGCGAGGATAATTTTGCGCTCGCCTTCGATGTAAATGGCGTTATGCTGCGAGTTACGCTGGTGGAGAGCGTCCAGCCGCAGCCCTATACCGTGCTCGGCTGGCAGGTAGAGGACACTACGAAGACCGTCCGCAAGCTTGCCGCCGCCGGGGTGCATTTTGAGCGCTATTCACATGTCGCGCAGGACGATGACGGCATCTGGACAGCGCCCGGAGGCGCGAAAATTGCCTGGTTCAAAGACCCTGACGGCAATACCCTGAGCATTGCCCAGATACCTGCATAATCGCGCCTACTCGGCCCGCAACGCCTCTACCGGATTCACCGTAGCTGCGCGATAGGCAGGAACAAAGCTGGCCGCCAGCGCGGCTGCGGCCAGCACAGCGGCTACGACGATCAGCGTCGGCGCATCCCACGCCTGCACGCCGAAGAGCAGCCTGCGCATCAGCATGGCGGCTGCTATGGAAAGCGCTATACCGATACCGATGCCCATGATCACGAGCCTTCCCGCTTCGCCAAGAATGAGGCTGTAAACGGCTGCGCGCTGCGCTCCAAGCGCCATGCGCACGCCGATCTCCCGTGTTCGCCGGCTCACCGAATACGCAATCACGCCGTAGAGGCCCGCCACGCTCAACACCAGCGCAATCGCCGCAAATCCTCCGACAATCCACGCCGAGGAGCGATGCAGGTACGAAGAAGGCGAATCGTGGATGCGATCGCCCATCGTTTCCAGGTTGTATGTCGCAATGTTGGGATCGATTTGATGCACGGCCGCGCTCATCTCATGCAACAGCGAGCGTTCCGCCCCGGTCGTGCGCACTACCATCGAGAACCACGCATCCGGGCGCTGGTAAAAAGGCACATACATGGCCGCACGCGGCTCGGCGTCCAACTGGCCTTCTTTGATGTCATTTATGACGCCGACAATCTGCATATGCGGCTGCGGGCTGTCCGAGTTGAAGATCAACTCTCTGCCAATCGGATTTTCACCGGGAAAGTATGTGCGCGCGAAGGTCTCATTGATGATGACAACGCGCGGCTTCGTCTCATCTTCACTCTCAATAAAGTATCGACCATGCAGAAGCTGCGTCCGTAGTGTTGCAAAATAAGCGGCATTCACGCCACGAATCGCCACTTCGTCATGCTGACCGTGATAAGGCCGTCCTACGACACGAAACTGAGTCGTGTCATCGCCGGTACCGATAGGCAGATCCTGCGTCACGCCCACCGACTTCACGCCGGGCAGCGCGGCAATGCCGGCGACAACCCGCCGCGTCATGGCAATCACCTGCGGATCTTTGGGATAGCTGCTCTGCGGCGCGCCAATCTGCATGACGGCTAGATGATCCGGCTGCATGCCGATATCGACGTGCAGCAGCCGGTAGAAGCTTTTGCCCAGCAGCCCTGCGCTGACCAGCAGCACCATCGCGGTCATCAGTTCGATCACGACCATGTTCGTGCCGAAGCGCCGCCACATTACACCTGCGGAACCGCGTCCGCCTTCGCTCAATCCTGCGCGTATCTCCGCCCACGACATGCGCAGCATGGGAACCAGTGAAAAGACGACACCTGTCGCCAATGAAATAGCGCAGGCGAAGAGCAGCACGCGGCCATTCAATCCCAACCCGCGCAGGTACGGCATCGTGTCCATCATCTCTCGCGGAATATGCCGTGCAAAAATCTGCATCACCCACGTTGCCAAGGCGATGCCCAACAAGCTTCCGGCTGAGACCAGCACCAATCCTTCGGTGATGAACTGACGCATCAGCCGCCCGCGTGACGCTCCCAGCGCGCCGCGCACGGCGATCTCGCGCCTGCGGCTTTCTGAGCGCACCAAAAGCAGGCTGGAGACGTTCACCGCGGCAATCAGCAACAGCAATGCAGCCCCGGCCAGCAATACAAGCAGAATCGGGCGAATATCGCCGAGTATCACTTCGGTCAAAGGCAGCATGTAAGCGTGCTGATCGCGGTTCGAGCCGGGATACTCTTTTTCCAGCTGAAAGGCGATGGCCTTGATGTTGTCATACGCCGCGTTGTAACTCACGCCGTCTTTCAACCGCGCGATGCCCCAGAAAGGATGGCATCCGCGGCAATCGTTAATATGCGACTGCAGTGTCTCGTAATAATCGGCAGGCTCGGCTGGAGCGAAATGGAACTCGCGCGGCAGCACACCGACAATCGTCGCAGGATTGCTGTCCAGAACGACGGTTTGGCCAAGCACATCGCGCCTTCCACCGTAGCGCCGTTGCCATGCGCCATAGCTCAGAATCACCGCCCGCGCGGCATTCTTCCGGTCTTCATCCGGATGAAAATCTCTTCCCAGGATGGGCGTCACGCCGAGCGTGCGGAAAAAGGTCGCGCTGACACTGGCTCCGTCCACTTGCTGCGCGCCGTTTGCATCGCTGAGGGTAAAGCCGTAAGGCGCATAGACATCCAGAGATTGAAAGCCGGTGTTCATCCGCTTCCAATCGAGATAATCGGGGTACGAAAGATGAAAGCGCGGGCCAAGCGGAATGCTCTCATACAGGCCGACCAGCCGGGAGGGATTCTTATACGGCAGCGGCTTGATGAGCGCCGCATCGACAAAACCGAAGATGGCCACGCCGGCGCCCATGCCAAGCGCAAGGATCAGAATTGCCGTGGCGGCGAAGCCGGGATTCTTGCATAGCTGCCGCAGCGCGAAGCGGAAATCCTGCAAAACACCTTCGAACCAGAAGCTGACAGCCTCTTGGCTCTGGTCGCGCAAGAGCGCCTCATTGCCGAGACGCCGCCGTGCCGCATGTTGGGCTTCCTTCGCTTCCATTCCGTCTGCGGCTAATTCCCTCTCTGCCTCTTCCCGATGAAAGGCCATTTCTTCCTCCAGCTCATTACGGAACTGCTCCCCTCGGATAAAAATCGCCAGCTTCCGAAACCACCGCACAAATACGTTCATATCGTTCTCCGCTACTCGCTTCGCAAAGCCTCTACAGGATCGACCGATGCAGCTCGGCGCGCCGGGAAATAGCTCGCCAGCAATGCAGCAACGGTAAGCACAATGACAACTCCGGCGAGGATTCCTGTATCCCACGACTGCACGCCGAAGAGCAGCCGGCGCAACAGCATGGCTGCGAAGAGCGAAAGCCCCAGGCCCGCAGACAAACCGAATCCGGCCAGCTTTCCCGCTTCGCCAAGAATGAGCCTGTAGACGGCTCCGCGCTGTGCTCCCAGTGCCATGCGCACGCCGATCTCTCGCGTTCGCCGGCTCACCGAATACGCGATGACGCCGTACAATCCCACAACGCCGAGCAGCAATGCCATAGCGGCAAAGCCGCCTGCCATCCACGCCGATGCGCGGTGCAGGTAGGAGATTTCGTATCGTTGATGTGCTCGATGATGGTGAATTCGTTTCTTACCCCCACATTGGGATCGGCCTGATGAACGGCAGCGACGAGCACCGGGAGCATCCGCACAGGCTTCAGCCGGGTACGAACCGTAAGGAAGATGGTTCCCGGACTTTGATTGAAGGGACGGTATATAGCCGGAAGAATTTGCTCGTCGAGGCCGCTTTCGCGCACGTCATCGACCACGCCTACGATCTGCGCCAGCGACGACTGCGCCAGATTTTTATCGCCGATGGTCTTGCCGAGAGGATCTTCATTGGGGAAGTATTGACGCGCCAGCGTTCGATTGATGATGACGACGGGCGCTCGCGTTGCGTCATCGGCTTCGGTAAAGAATCGTCCGCTGATGAGCTTTGCCTGCAATACGCGGAAATAGTCGGGGCTGATCGAGCGCTCGTTCGCAAGATTGTGCTCGCCGTTCCACGGCTTTCCCTGCACTCTGAACTCTGCGGTAGAGCAGTTGCATGTTACTGGAAGGTTCGTAGTCTGGCCGGCGGCAATTACTCCCGGCATTATGGAAACCCGCTGCAAAATCTTTTGCAGAAGCGTGATGCGCTGCCGGTCTGGATAGCTGCTGCTCGGAACGTCGACTTCCAGTGTGGCTATATGATCGGGCTGGAAATTCAAATCCACATGCAGCAGCCGGTAGAAGCTCTTGCCCAGCAAGCCTGCGCCCGCAAGCAGAACGGCAGCGATGGCCAGTTCGGCGGCGACTAGATGGGAGCCGAATCGCTTCCAGGTTGTGCCTGCTGCGGTGCGACCTCCTTCCGCGAGATCGTCGCGCAGATTCGCTGCCGATAGGCGCAGCCATGGTGTCACGGTGAATATTGCAATACCCAGTAAGGAAACGGCAAAGGCGAAGAGAAGCGTGTGCGAGTGCAGTCCGACGCTTTCGAGAAACGGCAGGCCGCGCATCAGGCGTTCCGGAATCAGTGAAAACAGCAACCGAATGCCCACATATGCGGTTGCCAGTCCGCCTGCAGCGGATACGACGACCAGCACGATTCCTTCTGTTACGAACTGTCGTACAAGCCGCGCTTTGGATGCGCCCAGAGCGCCGCGTAAGGCAATCTCTCGCCTGCGGTTTTCTGCGCGAACCAGCAAGAGGCTTGCTTCATTCGCAAATGCAATCAGCAAATGAAGACCCGCGCCACACGCCAGTACAAGCAGAATGGGACGGATATCACTGACAATGGCCTCTTGCAGCGGCATGACCATCGCGCTCTGACCTTGATTGGACTGCGGGTATTCGGCTTCAAGGCGGGCCGCAATCGATTTCATATCGGCCAACGCGGTGCTAACAGAAATATCGTCTTTCAGGCGCGCTACGCCGGAGAAGCTTCGGCAGGCTCGATCCTGATCGCAGGCATCGGGATTATGGATCGTCACCCATAGCTCGGCAGATCGGAATGCGAAGTGAAAGCCTTTCGGCAGAACGCCGATGACGGTATAGGCCTGCGCATCCAGGATGATGGATTGCCCGAGAATGTTTTTTCGGCCTCCAAACCATCTTTGCCATGTGCCGTAGGGAAGCACGACGGTACGCGGCGCGGCAGGCGTGTCATCGGCATCGGTGAAGGCTCGACCCAGCGCGGGGGTTACGCCCAGAGCGTGAAAGAAGCCGCCACTGACGCGGCCGGCGCGAAGAGACTCTACTCCGGCAGCGCTTTTCCAGAGATACGAAGTAGGCTCCCAGACCTCAAATGCACTGAAAACCTTGTTGCTCTTCTTCCAGTCCTGATAGTCAGGATAGGAAAGCACACAGTCGGCGCAGGTGCTGGAGCTTTCGGTAACATGCACCAGGCGAGAGGGATTTTCATACGGCAAAGGCTGCAGCAGTGCCGCATCGACAAAGGCAAAGATCGTCACGCTGGAGGCGATTCCCAAAGCCATGACGAGCATCGCTGTCACGGTGAATCCCGGATTCTTCCTCAATTGACGAAGCGCAAAGCGCGAATCCTGCAGTACATTTTCAAGCCGGAAACCGGCAGCTTCATGGCTCTGCTCGCGCAGGCGCGTCTCATTTCCGAATCGCCTCCGCGCTGCATGTCGGGCAGCCTGCGCATCCATTCCGTCGGCTATCAGTTCCCTTTCTGCGAGCTCTCGATGGAAGGCCATCTCTTCGTCCAGCTCGCCCGAGAACTTATCGCGGCGGAACAGTAACGCCAGCTTTCTGAAAAAGCGCATTCCCATCTCCTGCAAGACTTCAGAGAAAATTCCCGGGCACCGATGTTTGTTGGGTGAATCCGGTACGACCGCTTTCGCTAGGCGTCCTGCAATACCCGTCCTATGGCCGCGATCATGACCTCAAATTGAGAAAGCTCTTCGCCCAGTTGCTTGCTCCCTTCGGCTGTAAGCGTGTAGTAGCGGGCGCGGCGGTTGGTTTCAGTCTTTTTCCATTCGGCTTTGACCCAGCCCTGCAGCAGCAGCCGCTGCAAAGCGGGGTATAGCGAGCCTTCTTCTACCGTCAGCACATCGTCCGAGATTCGCTTGATGGATTGCGCAATGCCATAGCCGTGCATGGGGGCGCGCGTCAGGGTCTTCAGGATGAGCATGTCCAGCGTTCCGGGAAGCAATTCGGATTTCTTCGGCATGCCGTATATATAGATAATCTATGGATAGAGTGTCAATGGGATTAGTAGACTGCTTCCCAAAAGGCACCAGAAAAGGCATCTTTTTGCAGGATTTTGGCTTGTTTTTGTGCACAAAAGGCGTCTAATAGAGGAGCATCCGGCAGCAATTCTCCGCGACAACCAGCCCGAAAAAGAACAGGATTGGCCTGCTTTTGAGACAATCATCTGTGGAGCAAGCCTATTTGTGGAATTTGGGACGGCTTATCCACAAGATGTTGTGGCTGGAATGTTGATTCCGCCTTCCTACAAGGCTAGAGTTTCAACTGAAGACGCCTGTTCGCGCACCCTCCGGTTTAAAGGAGTAAAGAAAACCGCATGCTGAAGCTAAAAAAAATCCAGATCCTGGGATTCAAATCCTTTTGCGACCGCACGGAAGTCGTGCTTCCCGGCGAAGGCATTGCCATTGTGGTAGGCCCGAATGGCTGCGGAAAATCGAACATTCTGGATGGCGTTACCTGGGTTCTGGGCGAGCAGAGCGCGAAAACGCTGCGCGGCGGCAAGATGGAAGACGTCATCTTTGCCGGAACGCGCGACCGCAAGCCGCTGGGCATGGCGGAGGTTTCGATTACGCTGATCGATCCGGATGCCTACGCGGGCGGCCCGCTCCTGGATGAGCCGGAAGTAGTGATTGAAAACGAACTGGATACGGACTGGGACGAAGAAAAACTGCGGGAGCAGCGGGCGGCTGAAGTGGAAGAGATCATCGCCGAATCGCAGCCGGGCCAGGTAATCGAAGGCGAAGGCACGGCGGCGGAAACGCAGGCTGCGGAGGGCGAGGCGGCCAACAATGTTGTGCTGAAGATTCGTCGCCGCAAATTTCGCAAGACACCGCAGAAGGGCGAGATTATTGTCACACGCCGCCTCTTCCGGACGGGCGACAGCGAATATCTGCTTAACGGCAAGCTTTGCCGCCTGCGCGATATTCAGGACATCTTCATGGGCACCGGTCTTGGGCCGGAGTCTTACGCGATTATTGGGCAGGAGCGCATCGGACAGCTGCTGAGCTCGAAGCCGCATGACCGGCGCGCGATTATCGAAGAGGCCGCGGGCATTACCCGATTCAAGACCAAGAAGCGGCTGGCGGAGCTTCGTTTGGAGCAGGCGAAACAAAATCTAGCTCGCGTCAACGACATTTTTGAAGAAGTAACGCGGCAGATGGGATCGCTGAAACGGCAGGCAGCCAAGGCCGAGCGCTATGCTGCTTTGCGCGATGAGATGCGTTCGCGGCTGCGCGTTGTGCTGGCCAGCAAGCTGGCGCAGATGGATGCCGAGCATGCGAAGCACGAAGAGGAGATCGCTTCCCTTTCGCAAAAAATTGACGCGCACAGCGAGCAGGTAGAACTGCTCGATGCAGAGCATACGACCGGCATGCAGCGCGGATATGAGCTGGACGCTGCGGCAAAGGAAGCATCGGCGCGCGCGAATCAAAGCGCAGTGGAGTTGGAGCGAGCCACTTCGCGCCAGAATGCGAACCAGGAGCGCATTGCTGAATTAGAGGCGCGCGCGGAGACGAACTCCACCGAACTGGAACAGGCAAAACAGCAATTTGAAGGGCTGAAGGCAGAACGCGAATCGAATCGCGCCTTTCTGGAGAATGCTGCCGCAGAGGCGGAGAATTTCCGCCAGCAGGCACAGGTAAAGCACCAGCAGGCACGCGATGCGGTGCAGGCTGTGGCCGCGGCGGAACAGCGCACGGAAGCTGCACGCAGGCAGGCAATGCAGCTGATGCAGCAGGTGGGCCAGACGCGCAACCAGACAACGCAGGCGGAAGAATCGCTGGCATCGCTGGACCGCGACGCGCAGCGATTGGCAGCGGAGATGGAGTCGGTCAAGCGCGATCTTGAATCGCTGGGCGCAGAGCGCGGACAGGTTTCGATGAAGTTTGAGTCGGTCACCGAGACGCTGAAACGGCTTGAATCGGAGATTGAAACTGTGCGCAGCGAGATTGCGGCCAAGCGCACGGCTGAAGCAGAGGCGAAAAAGCGCGGAGATCAGCTTCGCGCCGAGCATGCGACGCTGACAGGACGCCGCAATTCGCTGGAAGGGCTGATTCGCGAGCACAGCTATTCCACCGATACGGTGCGGAAGCTGCTTCGAGCCAATTCGCTGGGCGGAGGGCTTGCTCCGGTCGGCACGCTGGCGGACTTTCTTGAAGTAACCGGGCAGCATGAAAACGTAGTCGACGAATTTCTGCGCGATGAGCTGAATTACATCGTGGTGAAGAGCTGGGACGCGGCACATGAAGGCATGCGTTTGCTGAAGGGCGATGTGAATGGTCGCGCTACGTTCCTTGTACATCCGGAAGATGCGCAGGCGAAGTTTTCTTTTGCCGGGAGCGAAGCTGGAAATGATTACGAGCAGCAACAGGGCGTAGTGCCGCTGAAGAATTGCATTCGCGTGCTGGATGGCTTCGGCAAATCGCTGGAAGTCATTCTTCCGAAGCTGCGCGATGGTTATGTGACGCCGGACAATGAAACGGCACGCGGCCTGGCGCTGGAAAATCCGAATGCGTTTTTTCTGGCGCCCTCGGGCGAATGCTTTCACAACGTCACGGTGACGGGCGGCAAGCCGAGCAATGCCGGACCGCTGGCGCTCAAGCGTGATTTGCGCGAGACGCAGCAGAAGCTGGAAGCTGTCGAGAAGGAGCTGGGGCAGGCTGATATCACCGCCGCTTCCCTTGCCCGAGACATTGCGGAATTAACGAGACAACTCGACATCAAGACGGAAGAGCGGCGCAATGCTGAACGGGAAAGCGCCAACCAGAGCGCAGCCTTGAGGCAGATGGATTCCGAGGTGCAGCGACTGGAGCGGCGCCTGCAGGAATGGAACCTGCAGAGCGAGCGCAACAAGGATCAACGCAACGCGAAACAGGCGTTCATTGAAGAAAAACGCGAAGAGATTGAGCGTCGCGAGGCCGAGCGCATTGCCGCGGAAAAGTCTCTTGAAGAGATTCAGCAGCAGGTGGAAGAACTGCGCAGGACGCGCGAAGCCGCGCAGCAGGAAGCTGCGCAGGTTTCTGCCGAGCTTGCCGGGCTGGAGGAACGTCGACGCGGCGCAGAGGCCGCGTATGCCCGCATCGATCGCATGTACAGCGATCTGGAACGGCGTGTAGCGCAATTGCAACAACAGCTGGCCGCTGCTATCAGCGAACAGCAGCAGCGCGCTGAAGAGAACGAACAGCTGGCTGTGCGGCGCGAGGAACTGGCGAAGATTCGCGAGCAGGCGCAGCAGGAAGTGGCGCAGTTGACAGAAGAAGCCAAGGCGCTGCGCGCGGGTCTGGCCGAAACTGAGCTAAAGCTGAAGACATTGCGCGCTGAGACGGATGCGATGCGCGAAGATCGCAGCCAGCATAGCTCGAGCGACGCGACGCTCATCGCCGATATCAAACATCTCGAAGAGGCTTGCGTGAATGACCTCGGCGTGGAAGCTGTAACGCTGCGCGAGGACACTGAGATTGTCCGCATTGAAGGCGAGCCTCTCATGGCAGAAGACGAAGCCTGCCGTGGATTCAAGCAGAAGCTGGAATCGATGGGCCCAGTGAATATGATGGCTCTGGAAGAATTTAAAGAAACAGAGCAGAGGCATCAGTTCCTGGAGACGCAGCGCAAGGATCTGCTCGACTCGATTGAAAATACACAAGCGACGATCAAAGAGATCGACGAAATTTCGCGCACCAAGTTCGATGAGGCATTTGTTCGCATCAACGAAAACTTCAGCACAACGTTCTCGCGGCTCTTTGGCGGCGGCCAGGCATTTATGCGGCTCACCGATGAAGAGAACACGGCTGACAGCGGTGTTGATATCGTGGCACAGCCACCGGGCAAGAAGCTGCAAAACGTCTTCCTGCTATCAGGCGGCGAAAAAGCACTGACCGCGCTCTCGCTGTTGATGGGCATCTTCCAATATCAGCCGAGCCCGTTCTGCGTGCTGGACGAAGTGGATGCGCCGCTGGATGAGACAAACGTGGGCAGGCTGGCGGATATGCTTCGCAGCATGTCTACCGATACGCAGTTTGTGATGGTCACGCACTCGAAGCGCATGATGAGCGCCGGAGACATGATTTACGGCGTGACGATGCAGGAGCCCGGCGTGTCCAAGATTGTGAGTGTGCGGCTTGGCGGACAGGAAAAACTACAGGAGCCGAGAAGAGCGACGGCATAAAGATGCGAGGCGGAATCTCAGCGTTGTGCTCGAAATATAAAGTGCCACGTTGAGATTCTGCCGCAAAATTCTGCTGCTCTTTGCCATACCGGCAAGGCTGCTTGCGACGGAATTTATCGCCTGCAATAAAAATTATTATCGCCGCAATTACTTTCTTCTCCTGCATCACTCTTCTCTATTGACATTCGCATAGCGTCCATGACAAGGCGTTACATCGTTACATTTTTCACTGCTGTGGATGCGTTGACAAACTGCTCCGACAGAAGCAGAATCAACTTTCAGCCTCTCTACGAAAGGTACGATTCCCTTGCCAGCTCTTCTTGAAACCGAATTCGACGATCTTGTTTTGCACGCGCGCGGAAAAGTGCGCGACTTATACTCAGTCGGCGAGTTTTTATTGCTGGTGGCAACGGATCGCATCTCGGCTTTCGATCATGTACTTGCAACCGGAATTCCTGGCAAGGGCAAGGTGCTCACGCAGATATCGCTGTTCTGGTTCGATTTTTTGAAAGATATCGTTCCGAACCACCTGATCACAGCGGATGTTGAAAAATATCCGAGCGAGCTGCGCGGGTATGCAGAAGAGCTGCGCGGACGATCCATGCTGGTAAAACGCGCGCAGATGTTTCCTACGGAATGCGTGGTGCGCGGCTATCTTTCCGGATCGGGCTGGAAGGATTATCAGGCCACAGGCGCGGTATGCGGCATTGCGTTGCCGAAAGGGCTACGCGAAGGAGACAAGCTGCCGGAGCCGATTTTTACGCCAGCGACGAAGAGCCTGCACGGCAAGCATGATGAAAACATTTCTTTCGACGAGATGGCGACGCTTGTCGGAAAAAAATCTGCCGAAACGCTGCGGGACCTGAGCCTTGCAATTTACGGCAAGGCCTCTGCCTATGCGGAGAGCCGCGGTTTGATTCTTGCGGATACCAAGTTTGAATTCGGCACGACGGCAGAGGGCATCATTCTTGCGGATGAAGTGCTGACGCCGGATTCTTCGCGCTTCTGGCCGCGCGATGGATATGCGCCAGGCGGCGCACAGCCTTCATTCGATAAACAGTTTGTGCGAGATTATCTGGAGAGTATTCGCTGGAACAAACAGGCTCCAGCGCCGGGTTTGCCGGATGATGTCGTAGGCAAGACGCAGCAGAAATACTTGCAGGCTTATGAATTGCTCACAGGTAAATCGCTTGTGTTGTAAGAGGTAGCGGACCGGGCATGGCACTGATGGATTGGGCAATTGCGATTATCCTGATCGTCTCTGTACTGAGCGCGGCTAAACATGGTTTTTTTGTAGAAGCATTTTCGCTGGCGGGTGTTGTACTGGGAGTGCTGCTGGCGAGTTGGAACTATCAGAAGATTCTTCCCTGGCTGGAGAGATGGATCCATTCACCGGGAGCGGCTGAAGCGGTTGCATTTATTACCATAGCCATAGCGGTGATGATCGTAGCAGGACTCGCAGGCAGGTTGATTCGCTGGTCGGTCCGTTCGATTGGTTTAGGATGGGCAGACCGTTTTGCAGGCGCTGCTTTCGGCCTGCTGAAAGGCTGTGCGCTGGTAACGTTGGGAGTGATGGCAATTTCGGCTTTTCTGCCTCACGTTACATGGATGGAGCAGTCGAAGCTTGCGCCGTATTTTTTATCAGCGGCGCATGAAGCATCTGTAGTGACTCCCGCTGAGCTTGGAGAGCGGATACGGGAGGGTGTGAAAGTGATTCGTGACGCGCAGCCGGAGTGGTTGAAACCGAATGCGGCGGTTACTTGCGGGCCCTTGCAACAATCAGAAATAAAACCGGGAACATACCCGGCATGAGAGAGAGGAATTTGTGAAACGCGAACTGGAAACCCTTGTGACAGCGATGCACGCCGGCGGCATTACCTACACGGAAGCCGTGCGTGAATTCAAGCGCCGTTATCTGCTCGCCGTGCTTGCGCACCATAAGGGAAATCAGTGTAAGGCAGCTAAAGAATTAGGCATGCACCGCAATACGCTCAGCCGCACGATTGCGGAGCTGGATATCGACCCGATGCAGGTTCGTCATGGGCTGAAGCGGCCGCCGCGCAGTGAACGCCCCATCTTCGAGGTCAAGCAGATCGTGCGTTAATCCGGAAGATTCGCTGAAGTCATGGTTGCTGCTTTATCCTAGAGGCAGCGACCATGGCTCTCGACAAGACCAGTACTACTCCAGTTAATCCTGTATTCCCGGAAGCGAATGACGATCCTCGTGTTTTTATTCAGGATGGTTTTCGCTGGGATGCGCAGGATGCTTACCTCTTCGACATTGACGGCACATTGCTGCGCAGCCGCGATCGAATTCACTACGAATCATTTTTTACAGCTGTGCGCGGCGTTATGGGCCGCGAGCTGGTGCTGGATGGCGTGACCCTGAGCGGCAATACAGATCCCGGCATTCTGTATGATGCATTTCGCCTGACAGAGCTCGATCCCGAACATTGGCAGCCGCAGTTGGAAGATGTTCTGGAACATATGCGTACCACAGTCGCAGCACAACGCGACCAGATGAACCTGGCGAAGATGCCGGGCGTGGATGAGATGCTTGCTTACCTGCACGGCAAAGGCGCGGCATTGGGCGTGGGCACGGGCAATCTCGAGTCGATTGGCTGGCTCAAACTGGAAGTTCTCGGCATTCGCGACTGGTTTACATTTGGAGGCTTCAGCGATCGCTTCAATGTTCGCGCCGATATGATCGCCGATGCGGCGCGGCAGGCACGAGCGATCGCGGGAGAAGATGCGTCCATCTGTGTAGTGGGCGACACACCGTTTGACATCAGCGCAGCCAAGGCGCATCAACTGCCGACGATCGCAGTTGCTACGGGGCACTATTCTTTCGATCAGCTGATGGAACATAAGCCGGAGGTTTGTGTCAGCAGCCTGTCTGCGCTGCTTACACACGCTGTATGATCCGCGGCAATACGTTTCTGGTTCTGAGCGCGGCGCTGCTGCTGGCTTCTTCTATAGATGCGCAGACACCTGCATCTCCGCCGCCGCAGACAAAGCCGGAAGAGCATACATCCGTTTCTCTGCATCAACGGAATGAAGCGTCAAAAATATTTCTTGAAGGAGCCAAAGCTCTTAAGAAAGATGACCTGCGCGCCGCAGAAAAACTGTTCTCCCGCGCAGTGGAGCTTGATCCGGATGATCAGAACTATGCGGACGCGCTTGCGATCACAAAAGAGCATCGACTGACACAGCTTGTACAGGAGGCCAGCAAACAGCGCCTTCTGGGGCACGATGATGCGGCGCGCGGCATGCTTGCCGAAGCTTACCTGATCGATCCTAAAAATCCTATTGTGCAGCAGCACGTCGATGAACTGTCGCGGGATGTCGCAACCAGCGATAATGCTGTCGCGCTCCCCGCTGCGGAAGAAGCCGGACCTCCGGTTCGATTGCTTCCCAAACCCGGCAGGCAGAGCTTTCATTTTCACCAGGCGGGGCAACAGGTACTACGCCGGGTGCTTTCCGCTTACGACATCATACCGGTCTTCGATTCTTCCGTACGAAACCAGCTGATTCGATTCGATGCCGATGATGCTGACTTTGCGCAAGCCGCGCAGATGCTGAAGATGAGCACGAACACGTTCTTCGTCCCTCTCGATGAAAAGCGTGTGCTGGTTGCGCTGGACACGAAAGAAAATCGCGCGAAGTTTGAGCGCATTGTCATGGAGACGATCTACCTGCCGGGCCTGACCGCTACAGAAATGAACGATATGGGCAACGTAGCGCGCAATGTTTTTGAGGCGCAGCAAGCAGCTGTGCAGGCAGAGGAGCATACGTTGACGGTTCGGGCTCCGCAGAGCCGTGTCGACGCGATGAATCATACGTTTGTGGATATGCTGAATGGCCGCAGCCAGGTGCTGCTGGATGTGCGGCTGTTTCAAATAGCGCGCACGCGCAATACAAACATCGGGGCGCAGCTTCCGCTGCAGACGACGGTTTTCAACGTTCCCACCGAGGTCAACCAGATAATCCAGGCAAACCAAAGCGCAGTGCAGCAGATTATCGCATCCGGGCTTGCCAATGCCGGGGACGATGTTGCTATCGTGGCAATTCTGGTCGCCAGCGGGCTGGTATCCAATACAGTTTTTAATCAGCCATTCGCGCTGTTTGGCGGCGGCATTACGGAGAGCGGACTGACGCTCAATCAAGGCGCAACCGCTAATCTAAGCCTCAACTCGTCGGATAATCGATTGCTGGATACTATGCAACTGCGCGTGCAGGACCAGGAAGATGCAACGATTCGCAGCGGTACGCGCTACCCCATCATTACATCCACTTATTCCGGATTGACCGGAACCTCACTGAACATACCGGGCTTGTCGCAGGCAGGCCTCTCCAGTTCCCTGGCGAGTCTCGGCATCAATTCTTCCGCGCTGCAAAGTTCGCTGAATGAAACGATTCCCCAGGTGCAATATCAGGATTTGGGATTGACGCTGAAGGCCACTCCGCACATCCAGCAGAATAAGGACGTAGCGTTGAAGCTTGATTTGAAGATTGAAGCTTTGAGCGGGCAGACGCTGAACGGCAATCCTATTCTCAGCAGCCAGCAATACCAGGGATCCGTGACTCTGCCACAAGGCGAGAGCGCCATGGTAATCAGCAACATGACAAAACAACAGAGCGCCGCGGTGAGCGGTATTCCCGGATTGAGCGAGTTACCGGGCTTTCAATCGACTACGAACAAGCAGGGGGAAGTGGATGTATCGAAGCTTGTGATTTTAATCACTCCGCACATTGTGCGATTGAGCCATACAAAACCCGCAAGCCAGCTGGTAATGCTTCCTGTACATCCTTAAAGTAAAAAGCCCCGCACTGATGACACAAGCGGGGCTTTGTTGATTTTTTATTCGGCGATTTATTTATCGTCCTGCGCCTGAAACTGCACAATTGCTTTCAACGTTTCATACGGCACGCCACCGAGAGGAATGCCGCGACCGTTTACGTAGAGGGTTGGCGTTTCGTTGACATTGAGCTTCCGGGCCAGTTCGATGGATGCCTGCACGCTGGCTTTTGCTTCAGGAGTCAGCGCGCAGGAGCCTATCTTCGCCGCGTCTGCTCCTGCTTTGGTGGCGGCGTCGTTCAAAGTTATATCGGACGTCTGAGGCGTCAGGCCCTGCTGATTGTCAAAGACCAGATCGGCAAATTTGAAGAAGGCATCATTTCCATTCTGCTTTGCCACGCATACGCTGTAGAGAGCGGCCTTTAAAGCTTCCGAGTGGATCGAGGTCAGCGGAAGATTTTCAAAGACATAATGCGCGTTGGGAAAATCCTGCAACAGCCGCTGCACGGTGGGTTGCGCAGCCTTGCAGTGCGGGCATTGGAAGTCGGCGAATTCAACCAGCAAGAGATTCTTAGCTGCGGCTCCTTTTGATGGGCCATTCGCTTCCGCCTCCAGGACTTTATGCTGCGCATCGAAAGGGCGCGCGCCAAAAGGCATGACATCTGTGGAAATGAGATGCTGACCGTCGGGAGTTGTAAAGAATTGCAGGCTTCCGATCTGCTGGGGGTTCTTCTTTTGCGCAGCGAGGACAGTCACCTTGCTTACGCCGGGCGCAGCCGTCGTCTGGATAGCCTGCACTTGCCAGACGCGGTCTGTGTCATATCCCCATAGCTCATGCAGAAAAGCATCGACCGTTTGCTTGCTGGGCGTGGCAGCGGTGAAATTGGATGGGTCTGCGGGCGGAAACTGCGGTACTCCGGGCGCGGGAGCAGGTGCCGCAGCGGGCGCAGAGGGCACCTCTTCCGTGGTGGACTGTGCGTTTAAAAGCGGCGCAGCCGCAGCTGCGAGCGTCATCGCAAGCAGTGTCTTGCGAAATGATGAATTGAATTGCATCGAATTCCTTTCTGCCGAAGCAGTCGTTTAAAAATGTTTCTATACCTGAACTTTTACTGCTATGGGGAAACGCCTGCCGGGCCCAAAAGCTTTCATGGTGACCTTCAGCACGGGAGCAGCCTGCTGTCGCTTGTATTCACTGCGTTCCACCAATTTGACTACCTTCCGCACCAGCTGAAGATCGACATGCTGCTTTGCGGCAATCTCCTCAGGGGTTTCATAGCGTTCGACGTATGCTTCGAGAATTGGATCGAGCACTTCATAGGGCGGCAGCGAATCTGTGTCCTTTTGATCGGGACGCAATTCCGCCGAGGGGGGTTTCTCGAGAATGGCGCGAGGTATGCGCTCACCATTTTGGTTCACGAAGCGGCAGAGATCGTAAACGCGTGTCTTTACCACATCGCCGATCACGGCAAGCGCGCCCACCATATCTCCGTAGAGGGTACAGTAGCCGACCGACATTTCTGATTTGTTTCCGGTGGTCAGCACCAGCGCATTAAACTTGTTCGACAGTGCCATGAGCAAGTTGCCGCGAATGCGCGACTGGATGTTTTCTTCCGTGATGTCAGGCTTAAGGCCGGTGAAGAGCGGCTCCAGCGCCTTTCCGTAACCGGAAAAAAGATCGCTGATGGGAATAATTTCGAACTTGATTCCAAGATTTTCCGCAAGATGGCGGCTGTCATCGATTGACCCCGTCGATGAATACGGGCTTGGCATGCCGATGCCGGTGACATTTTCTTTTCCCAAGGCATCGACAGCGATAGATGCGACCAGTGCGGAATCAATTCCGCCGCTCAGTCCAACCAGGACTTTGGAAAAGCCGCATTTACGAACATAGTCCCTTGTACCCAGAACAAGAGCACTGTAGATGGCTTCATCCACGTTGTCTGTCTGGTAGTGCATGTCTCCTGTACGCGAAGCAAAGTCGCAAAAGATCAAATCTTCCGCGAATGACTTAGCCTGGGCCAGCACGGTTCCGTCCGCGGCAATGGCTAAACTGGATCCATCGAAGATCAGGCTATCGTTGCCGCCTACCTGGTTGACCATAACCACGGGCGCGCGATGATGACGCGCAATGGCTGCCAGCATTTCGCGCCGTGTCTTGCGCTTTCCACGCCAATATGGCGATGCGGAGATGTTCAGGATAAAGTCGCCGCCTTCGCGCATCAGCTCTTCTATGGGGTCGATTCCGTAGAGCCGCTTATGCCAAAAGTTTTTGTCGTTCCATGCGTCTTCGCAGATGGTGAGAGCCGCGCGCCGACCGCAGAAATGCACGATACGCTGCTTTTCCGCAGGAGCAAAATATCGCTGCTCATCGAAAACGTCGTAGAACGGAAGAAGCATTTTCGATTGCACGAACTCGATCTCGCCGCCTTTCAACAAGGCTGCGGAATTCATCACACGCTTTCCCGAACCGGCGGGAGCGTGGGTTACGTAACCGACGATGCTCGCGATACCCAGCTCTGAAGTGGCGGACACCAATTCCGTAATGGCTTCTTCGGATCGCGCGATGAAAGAGGGCTTATCGAGAAAATCTGCCGGGGGATAGCCGCAAACAGCCAGCTCGGGAAAGAGCACAAGGTCGGCTCCTCCGGCGGCAGCATCGCGCGTAAATGCAATGATCTTCTCGATGTTTCCGGTGAAATCACCAATGGTTGGATTGATCTGAGCAAGCGCAATCTTCACGTTTTTAGTGTAACAACGGCCACTTCCGGATAACAGCTCCCCTTATTGCGTTACCTTTTGCCAAGTCAGCTGCACGGCAACAGCGCCTCGCGCAGAAGAGATCGGCGGCGTTCGCAGGATCATCTTATTTCCGATGCGCTGGTGATAACGAAGCTGCGCCGTTCCAAGCCAGTTGGCAAAGAGACTTACTTCCACATGATGGGTGATGGTGTCGCCTTCTACGGTGTAGGGCCCTGCATAGGCAATATAATCGCGTTTGCGACGTGCTTTTGTGTCTTTCTTTTCGACATTGTGCCTGCGACCGGCGGGGCTAAGATTGCCGCTCATGTAGCCTTCGGCGGAGTAAAGCAGATAACCGACAACGTGGTCGCCCCAGGGCTTTTCTACCGTGCCGTCTTCATGCAGAAAAGCGTAATCGATCAGCTTCCAGGTACCGATAAAATCGGCGGCAGTTGTGTGTTTCTTTTTTGTTTCTGTCATATCTATGCTTCCGGCAGAACGAGCGCGTCGAGGTCAAGGAATTGGCGCACAACTTCGTCGTCGGAACGCTCCATCTCTTCCATTGTGCCGAAGAAGTGGGCCTTAGCCTGATGCAGAAAGAGCACGCGATCGGCAAGCTTCTTGGCAAAGCGCATGTCGTGCGTCACTACGATGCTGGTGAGATGCAGCTGATGCTTCAGCTTTTGAATCAGGTCGCCAAGCAGGCGCGCTATCAACGGATCGACCATGGTGGTCGGCTCGTCATAGAGAATCGCCTCCGGCTGCGCTGAAAGCGCGCGCGCAATGGCAACGGAGCGCTTCATGCCGGTGGAGAGATCGGAGGGCAGCAGGTCCTTCATTCCGGCGACCCCAACCATTTCGAGCAAACCGTTGACTATCTGCTGGATCTGGTCTTCCATCAGTTCGCCACGCTCGCGTAACGGAAAAGCCACATTTTCTCCGACTGTTAGCGAATCGAAGAGTGCTCCGTTTTGAAAAACCATTGTGACCTTGCGACGGATCGCCTGCATCTGCTCTTCGGTATAGCCGCAGATATTTTCTCCGGCGACCAGAATTTTCCCGGTATCGGGCTTTAAGAAGCCCATAATCTGCTGCAACGATACGGATTTGCCCACGCCGCTTCGTCCCAGGATGCAAAGCGTCTCGCCGGGAAGCACGTAAAAACTTACTTCATCGAGCACAACGAGATCGCCGAATGATTTCGAGACCTTTTCAAAGGCGATATAAGGCTCCGGCTTCGATTCGCTCTTTTTTTCATCCACGACGATGATGGGAATAGTACTCAATGTAGCCGGTCTCTCCTTTTCAACAGCTTACCAGCGCGCTGACTTAAGCCAAATCCTGCGGCGTATTCAAATTATGAAACCATCGATATAAGGGAAGCGAAAACGAATGATTGTATGCGGTTATGACCGATTCTACGTTGAACATGTCTATCTCTGATGCCGGAACTGCGCCTGCGATACCGTGCATTACCTTGAAATCCTGCTTTTCGATCGAGCGGCTTATACCTGCCAGCAGGCTGCGATGATAGACAGCGCAGAGCGGCTGAGGCCTGCCGGCTATCAGTGGAATCGTTGCTGCCGCTGCTGTAATTGCTGCGCGCTGCCGCAAATACTGTAGAAAAGCAACCGGCAGGTGCGGCAGGTCGACCGGCAGAAAAGCGTTCCACTCGCTATCGCTGGATGCCAGCGCAGCCTCGATGCCGCCTAGCGGGCCGCAGGCTGGATGCCGGTCCTCGATAATGTGCGCGTAGGCACACAGATCAGGCCGTGATCCAACGATATGCGGGGCGAACCCGGCTTTGTTCAACAACTGCACCGCATGCTCAATGAGCGGGCGACCTGCATACTGCAGGAGGGCTTTATCGCGCCCCATGCGAGTGCTGCGGCCGCCTGCAAGAACGAAACCGTTCACTTCCCTATCTCTTCAAAGAAAGTAATGATCGACTCGATGCCGCGATAGAAATTTGCCAGATGGAATTTCTCATTGGGCGCGTGCAGATTGTCGTCGGGCAATCCAAACCCCATCAGGACAGTGGGAATTTTCAGGTGACGCTCGAAATCGCCAACAATGGGAATTGAGCCGCCGGAGCGGATGAAGACGGTGTCCTTATTCCAAATTTTCTTGAGCGCCACAGTGGCAGCCTTGATGTACTCGTTGTCGGTGCCGACCACAATCGGATCTCCGGAATGAATCAGGCGGACTTCGATCTCGACTCCAGCCGGTTTCAGCGATTCCACATAGCTTCTGTACTGCGCAAATGCTTCCTGCGGCGTCATGTCCGGCACAAGCCGCATGGAAACCTTTGCCACGGCTTTCGCTGGAATTACAGTCTTTGCGCCTGCGCCGGTAAAGCCTCCCGGCATACCGTGAACATCCAGCGTGGGACGAGCCCACGTGCGTTCCAGCACGGAGTAGCCCGGCTCGCCCGTGAGCGCGGAGGAACCGACCTCATTCAAGCGATAGTGCTCTTCATCAAAAGGCAGGTTTTTCCATGCCTTCAACTCATCGGCGCTCGGCTTCCGCACTTTGTCATAGAAGCCGGGGATGAGAATGCGTCCGTCTTTATCCTTGAGCTGTGCGATGATCTGTGCCAGCGCGACAAAGGGATTTGGCGCAGCGCCGCCGTACATGCCTGAGTGAAGATCGTTTTTTGCGCCGCGCACTTCAATTTCGGTATAGATCATGCCGCGCAAACCGACGCAAAGCGTAGGCAGCTCCGGCGCGAACATTTCCGAATCGGAAACAAGAGCAAAGTCAGCTTTCAACTCTTCGGAATGCTCGCGCACAAATTTGGCGATCGATTCGCCGCCCACCTCTTCTTCGCCTTCAAGAATGACGCGGATATTCAGCGGCAGCTTGCCTTCATTGGCGGCAAAAAGAGCCTCTAATGCCTTGATGTGCATGTACATCTGACCCTTATCATCGACGGCGCCGCGGGCGTAGATATTGCCGTTCCGTTCGGTCGGCTCAAAGGGTGGGGTGAGCCATTCATCTAACGGGTCGGGAGGCTGTACATCGTAGTGGCCATAGCAAAGGCCGGTTGGTCTGCCTTCAGCATGCAGCCAGTCCGCGTAGACCAGCGGATGCCCTTCACCTTCGATCAGGCGCACATTCTCCATGCCGATACGCTTCAGCTCAGCAGCCAGCAATTCAGCTGTATGACGGACATCGCCCTTATGTTCGGGCAGCGTGGAAACAGATGGAATGCGGAGCAAGCTCTTCAACTCGTCCAGAAAGCGCGAATATTCTTTGCGCGCGTACTCAATAGCAGTCGGCATATTTATTCTCCCATGGCAAACATCCTAGTGTATCGCTAGGAGCGGGCGCTGCGCCTTGTTCGGAGATGCCATACGATCAGCAACACCGCCAGCAAAACGATATGCGCCACAATAGCGCCTGAGAAATCGATGCCGACATCTGCGACCTTGCTTGTGCGGCCCGGAATAAGAGACTGGTGCCATTCATCCCACGAAGCAAGCAGTAAAGTACACAGCAATGCTAACGGCGCGGCACGAAGCAACAATTGGCTGCGGCTTTGCATTTTGTCTACAAAGGTGATTCGCCAGCCTTCAAAAAATCCAAGGCTCACCAATCCATAACCTACGAAGTGCCCCGTCTTGCGAATGTAATGATGAATCACGGTCCAGCGCTCCGGAGTCACAGGACCAAACAATTTTGTCCAGAGAGGAAGCAGCCAGCGGCTCGTATTGGAGGCCGACATCGCACCGGTCGACTCAATCAGAATTACGATGATTCCAATCACCGCAGGAATCCAGTGGAGGATCAACTTGCGTCGTTTTGTCATTGAGTTTCAGTACCGCGCCATCGCCGGTTCCACCGATACTGCCCATGCATCAATGCCGCCACGAAGAGACTGCGCGCGCTCAAAGCCCTGGTTGCGCAGCCATACTGCTACATTCATGGAGCGAACACCATGATGGCAGATCGTAACGATGTGAGCATCGGGGTCAAGCTCCTGATTTGCGCGGCTGGGCACTTCGCCCATCGGCATTAGCGTGCTGCCTTCAATGCGTGCTATGGCATATTCTCCGGGCTCGCGGACATCCAATAAAACAAGGTCTTTTCGATCGCCACTGGAAAGAAGTTCCGCCAGCTGTGACGGCATAATTTCGTAATCCAACATATATGTCAGGATACTGTATCAGGCGGGAGCAGCTCGAATTGCTTTTCAGAGATGCGTGGAACGACACGCGGTAAAAGAAAAGCCTCCAACGCAATCGACGCTGAAGGCTTTCTGCTTTTTTCTTTAACGGTTGTTGGGAAAATCGAACATGCTAAAGAGGTCATCCATAGCAGGGCTGTTCACAGGCACGTACGGATTGCCCGGCGCAGTCGACCATGGTTTCCACTGTCTCACGCTCTCGCGTTAAAGCGGGACGCATTACCAGATCGAACGGTGGCTCTACACTCGTAAGAAATTAGTGCGGCAGAACAGACCCCACGGCAATATATTGCTGCTGCGGAGTTGGCGCCGCAGGAGTGGAAGCAGGAGCAGGAGATGCCGGTGGTTGCTGCTTCTGCTGATCCGAGCCTGATCCTGTCCCCATTCCCGCAGGGAATTGAACAGGCTGCATCGTCGGATGATTCTTGTCGTTATCTGTTGGAAGCTTCTCTCCCGGCATGCGGAGCGAAGGGGGCGCCTGAGGCGCAGACTGTTTGGCTTCGGCGGCCGGGTCTTCATCTCCCATTTTCACCATGTGTACATTGGGATTCGGCACTGTGCTCCAATAATCGCCCATCTCATTTTCTGCGCGAATGACGGGTTCCTTGCCAACCTCGGCTATTTCCACCCTGATAACGCGATTGCCATTGATGCGTACGAACTCGACCGGATTGGGAGCCTCGCCGTAAATCCATTCCTCAAAGGGCATCTGCCCTTCACGTTCGCGCACTTTTTCCTGAGGGGCGCCCATGGCATAGATCACCATATCGGTGCTCATGCCCACCAGGACATGGTGGTTGAGAATTGCCTGCTTTAAAGCCGGAGGCAGGGTGTCCGTATATGCCTGAATGGGAGACTTGACGCCAAAGCCGAGGATGGGGGCAAGCAGCGCTTCCACCTGCTGGCCTGAAATTTCAGGAACATTATGCGGAAACACAAGCGTGAGCCGCGAGCCGACCGGCTCCTGTCCATTATCCTGAACAACCGGTGTGGTGTAATTGGGGTCGGCGCCGATGGAGATGTGGCGCAACCACTTATGCTTATGGTCCGGGCCGCCATTCAACAGAAAAACGATTTTGTTGCTCTCGATTTTTACATCGGTGATAACGCAGCGATCGCCCGGCTTGGCGGCTGTGCCCCGTTCGTTAATCTCATTCACGTAATCCGCACCGCTGGGCTGCATATCGCCATTGGCGTGCAGCACCAGCCCCTTGCTGGCCAGGGGCAATGGACGCATGGCAAATCCCTGCTCGGCGGTGAGGAAACGAATCAGCTCCTGGCGGCCACGGGTGGTCAGCGGCTCTGTGGGCAAATCTACATGGGTAGGATGGAATTCGAGATAATGCCCCTGGATTTTTTCCGGGCTAACCGTGAATACTTGTGAGGCTGCAGTGCCGAAAAAAAGCGCAGCAAAAAACAGGAGCGCTGTTGCTATGGCTGTTACTCGCAACAGGCTGTGGCTGATGGCGCCGTGCGTTGCGAACCCCTGCATGATGAGGCCCTCAAAGTCTTTCGGACTATAAGCATGGCTCTATTCACGGCGATTTGCAAGTGCCGCTCGCCAGATCGTGCATGGTTTGTTTTGAATGGAATGAAATCACTTGCGTGAGATTTATTCGGAGCTCTGCGATTTTTCAGATTCCGAGACTGGGGGCGCAGCCGGAAACGCACTGTTGGCGGGCAAAATCTGCACCAGTTTTGGTTCGCTGGGAGGAGTGGCCGCACTGCCCATAGCGGCTTCGTGCTGGCGGCGCGCAATCGCGTCTACATCGACTGGAATTCCACCGGGAATAATGACCGGCTGCGCATATTTATGCGCATAATCGCGGGTTGCCTTGATTAAGGCAATCATCATGATCGGAAGCACGATCACAGCAACAGCGCTGCCCTCTGGGCCGTAGCCTCCACCGGTAAGCCACATCGGCCCATGAGCTCGCGTTGTGACGACGGAGTTGAACGTGGTAATTCCGCTGACCGGCAGCCCAAACAGCAAAGCCATGCTCGCGTTCCAGGCAAAGTGGAAGCCCCACGGAAGCCAGAGCGCCCTGGTGCGAAGATACGCAATGGAGAGCAGCCACCCGGCAAGAATCGTGACCAGAGTGCTGGCGGCCGTCGCATCGGTATTCAACAGATGCATGACGGCGAACATGATGGACATGACTAGCGTCGCCATTGTGGGGCCGATAGCATCAATGAGCCGCTGAAACGGATATCCGCGGAACGCCACTTCTTCTGCCAACGCAGCAATGGCAAGCGTAAAAACATTTAGAAATGAGAGAAAGACCTGGTGCGCGTTGGTCCAGAAACTGACGACGAGTCCACCGAAGAGCGCCATGGGCAGCACGCAAGCCAGAACGCCGCTCCAGCCGAGAGCCGCTCCAATCGCCGCCTCGCGCTTCCAGCCTTCGCGGCGGATCAGCCCCATTGCCTCTAAAGGCTCGTGCTGCCCCTGCCCGGCATAGCCCATGGCTGCGAATCCAACCAATAGCAGGAAGAGAAAAATGAGGACGTTGACCGGTTGAAACCAGTCGCCGGAGCTGAGGCCGTTGGCAGCCCGCAGAGATATTTGCTGCGCAAATGCGAAGTAGATAGCCGCAATAACAAACCAGCTGAAGGAGCGCAGGCGACCGGGAGACTTCATCCTTTCGCTCCCACGAATCTCAAGTTAGCGATAGCCATTATGTCGTATAAAACTGTGCGATATTGCGGAATTTTTCGTAGCGTCGACGCAGCAGATCATCAAGGGAAAGAGCCTTGATTTCATTAAAGTGCCACTTTAGCTTTTCATCGAGAAGCTGTTCAGTTTGTTCAACATTCGTCTGCGCGCCACCTTCCGGCTCAGGGACGATGTCGTCGACACATCCGAGCGACTTCACATCCTGCGCCGTGATCTTCAGCGCTTCTGCCGCCTGCGCACGCCTGGAGGCATCACGCCACATAATGGAGGCGCAGCCTTCGGGCGAGATGACAGAGTAGATGGCATTCTCGAAGATCAGCACGCGGTCCGCGACGGCCAGGGCCAAGGCGCCGCCTGAGCCGCCTTCGCCGGTAATGGTGGCGATGATCGGCACCCGGAGCCGCGACATTTCAATGAGATTGCGCGCGATGGCTTCGGCCTGTCCGCGCTCTTCAGCGCCAATGCCGGGATTGGCGCCGGCGAGATCGATAAACGTGAAGATGGGGCGCGAAAACTTTTCGGCAATCTTCATTACGCGCAGGGCCTTGCGATAGCCCTCTGGATCAGGCGAGCCGAACTTGCGCTCGATGCGCTCCTTCATGGTGCGGCCTTTAAGGTTACCGATCACCATGACCTCTTCGCCATGGAAGCGGGCCATGCCGCAGGCCATCGCCGCATCGTCACCAAAGGCACGATCGCCGTGAATTTCGCTGAAGTCGGTGAATATGTTTTCGATAAAGTCCATCGGATACGGACGCTGCGGATTCCGTGCCAGTTCCGTTTTCACCCACGCCGCAGGAGTAGCCTCGGCTACTGCCTGAATCTGTTCTACGTTGCCTGCCTGCTCAGTCATAGACGCTGCAAGTCTTACTTTTTGATTGTATGGGCGGAATGGATTGGAGACAAATGGCTCTGCAGAGGCGAGGTGCAATGGAGATTACTCCCAGGCTAAAACCGGGCGGCTATAAAACGGGTTGCCCGCTGCCGCGCGATTTACGCCATCCGCTTTTTAGCCACAACTCAATGGCTACCCGCTTCTTCGCCGTCCGGTTTTCAGCTATCCGGCTTTTAGCGTGTACTAATCCAGCGCCTGCACCATGCCCCTGCCCAGCAACGCTTCTGCGCGATCGATAAATGCACGATCCGCGGCTACTGTCATCCCCATCGGCTCCAGCATGACACAGAACTCGCCTTTCTGCTCCAGGTTGAACATCATCTTGCCGGGCCCCGGCGAAGCAGCGATCATCTGCTGCAATTCAATCAGGGTTGCTTCGCTGGCACGTTCCAGCGGTATGCGGATACGGACATTCTGCGGCAGGCGCACCTTCACGTCTTCCAGCGCCTGAATCGACATGACTGCCAGCTTTGGCGCTGCGTCTTCCTCGGCGCGTAGCTGTCCGCGCACGATCACCGGAACTTCGATCTTCAGACTTTCCTTCAGGCGCTCGTAATCTTTCGGGAAGCAGATGAGATCGATCTTACCTGTTGCGTCTTCGAGCGAAGCCTGCGCGTAGAGTTCCCCGGAGCGCTTCGACTTTGCCACTTTCAATCCAACGATAACCCCGGCGATTGCAGTATCCGGCTCGGGGGCCTGTCCGCGCCGCACAGGGCTTGGAGACGGCTTGGTTTCCATTGCGGTCGCTGTGTCGATCACGCCGGGCAGGTTCCGGAGCTTTTCCGCATACTTGTCCAGAGGATGGCCCGAGACAAAGAAGCCGAGCACCTCTTTTTCATACTGCAGGCGCTGGTGCTCATCCCAATCGGGAACGTTCGGCAGGTCATCCGCTTTCGCGGCAGTCGCTGGATGATCGTCAAAAATTCCGAATAAACCATGTTGTCCCGATTCAAGATCGCGCTGCGTTTTCTGCGCTCTTTCGATTGCTTTATCGATTGAGGCCATCAGCGCGGAGCGACGGCCAAATGAATCGAGCGCACCCGCTTTGATGAGCGATTCAATGACTCGCTTATTCATCAGGCGCAGGTCAACTTTCTCGCAGAATTCCCAGAATGAGGCGAAGCTTTTGTTTTTCTGCGCCAGCTCGTTGCGTGCAGCCAGGATGGAATCGATGGCGTTGCGCCCAACGTTTTTGATTGCCGTCAACCCGAAGCGAATGGCGTTGCCGTGCGGCGTAAAATCAGCATCGCTGAAGAGCACATCGGGCGGCTCGACCGGAATCTCCATTTCGCGGCATTCCTTGATGTACTTCACGACGTTTTCCGGCTTGGAGATTTCGGAGGTCAGCAGCGCGGCCATAAACTCAACCGGATAGTGCGTCTTTAAGTAAGCCGTGTGATAGGCGAGAATGGCATACGCAGCCGAGTGCGACTTATTGAAGCCGTATCCGGCAAACTGCTCCATCAGGTCGAAGACCTTGGTCACAATATCTTTCGGATATTTGTTCGCAGCAGCGCCGGAAACGAACCGCTCACGCTGCTTCGTCATCTCCTCCAGATTTTTCTTACCCATGGCGCGACGCAGCAGATCGGCTTCGCCCAGCGAATAGCCTGCAACCGCGTTCGCAATCTGCATCACCTGTTCCTGATAGACGATGACGCCCAGCGTCTCCTTCAGAATGGTTTCCATCGGCGGCAGATCGTATTCAACTTTTCTGCGGCCCCACTTGCGCTCGATGAAGTCATCGATCATGCCACCCTGAATCGGGCCCGGGCGATACAGCGCGTTCAGAGCGGTCAGGTCTTCCACTGTGGTCGGTTTATAGCGCCGCAGAACATCGCGCATGCCGCCCGATTCAAACTGGAAGACTCCGGATGTAAGAGCGCGATGGAAGACCTGCTCATAGGTCTTCTGGTCATCGAGCGGAATCTTCGCCATGTCCAGTTCTTCATTGCGATTGCGCTTGATAAGCTTCAGGCAGTCATCGATGACGGTGAGCGTGGTCAGCCCAAGAAAATCCATCTTGAGCAGGCCCATCTTTTCGACCGCCTTCATGTCGTAGGCG
This sequence comes from Alloacidobacterium sp., assembly GCA_035547425.1. Lineage (GTDB taxonomy): Bacteria > Acidobacteriota > Terriglobia > Terriglobales > Acidobacteriaceae > Alloacidobacterium. Next base: position 45,229 of record DASZUU010000030.1, read on the forward strand.
GTCACAATTTCGTCGTTCTTGCTGCGAACTACCGGCACCAGATCGGTCAGCGGGCGCGGCGCAATCACCACGCCGGCTGCGTGTACGCCGGCACCGCGCACCAGCCCTTCGAGCTTCTTCGCCGTGTCGATCAGCTCGCGGACCTGCGGTGTCGAATCGTATGCCTCCTGCAGTGGCGGCGAATCTTTCAGGGCTTGCTCGATGGTCACGCCAATTGTGGTCGGCACCAGCTTGGCGATGCGGTCCACGTCGCCATAGGGCATTTCCAAAGCGCGGCCTACATCCTTGATGGCGGCCTTCGCAGCCATCGTGTTGAACGTAATAATCTGCGCTACCTGTTCGCGCCCGTACTTGCGGGTGACGTATTCAATCACCTCGCCACGCCGGTTCATGTCGAAGTCGATATCGATATCGGGCATCGAGACGCGCTCCGGATTCAGGAAGCGCTCAAAGAGCAGCGCGTTCTGCAGCGGATCGATATCGGTGATCTCCATGACATAGCTGACGAGCGACCCTGCAGCCGAACCACGTCCCGGGCCTACGGGAATGTTGTGTTCTTTTGCATAACGGATGAAGTCCCACACGATGAGGAAGTAGCCGGGAAACTTCATCTGCTTGATGATCGAAAGCTCCCGCTCCAGTCGCGCTTCGTATTCCGAGATCGGCTGGCGCAGCAGACCGTTGTCCTGCAAATGGCGGATGGAGGTATCGAGACGCTTGCGGAAGCCTTCGCGGCAAACCTGCTCGAAGTAGCTGTCGATGGTGTGCCCGGGCGGCACGGCAAATTCAGGGAATGGATTGTCGACTTTTGTCAGCTTGAGATTGCAGCGCTCGGCAAACTGCATGGTGCGGCTTACGACCTGCGGCGCGTGCGAGAAGAGCTTCTCCATCTCCTTGGCGGTCTTGACGTAAAACTGGTCGGAGTCGAACTTGAAGCGCTTGGGGTCGTGAATCGAAGACGCCGTTTGCACGCAGAGCAGGACTTCGTGCGCGTGCGAATCGTCTTCGCAAAGGTAATGGCTATCATTCGTGGCAACAAGCGGAATGTCCAGCTCTTTTTCCAGCCGGAAAAGATCGGCATGGATTTTCTTTTCGAGCTCCAGCCCCTGATCCTGAATTTCGAGGAAGAAATTGCCTTTGCCGAAGATGTCCTGATATTGCGCTGCCGTGGAGCGCGCGGCCTCATACTTCCCTGCCATCAGGTTCTCGCACAGCTCGCCGGCGAGACAACCGGAAAAGCCAATCAGCCCTGCGGAATGCTCTGCCAGATACTTTTTGCTGATGCGGGGCTTGCGATAAAAACCATGCAGTGATGCTTCGGAAGTAATCCGTACCAGATTGCGGTAGCCTTCTTCGTTTTCAGCCAGGACAAGAAGATGGTTGTAGTCATCGCCCTGCGGATCGGCGCGATGGTCTTCTTTCTTGCAGATGTACAGTTCGCAGCCAAGAATCGGTTTCACGCCGCGCTTCTTCGCCGCGTCAAAAAAATGCACTGCACCGTAGATATTGCCGTGGTCGGTAATGGCGACCGCCTGCTGGCCGATATCGGCTACGCGGTTTACAAGCTTGTCCACATCGCACGCTCCATCGAGCAGCGAGTAGTCGGTGTGCAGGTGCAGATGAGTAAATTCAGCCATGAGGATATGGATATTTTAGTGCTGCGGAGTGATCTGCTTCAGGCGAAGCAAAAGCGCAAGCTGTGATTCGGATGAGGAAAAGTAGTGCCGAAATTGGTGCAGATTAATCAGATAGATACTTCCGCCAAGACTCCGACTCGGCCACTTGCTTGATGAAGGCATTTCGTTCGCGCAGAAAGTGCCGCAGATATTCTTTCAGCGCCAAGACTTCAACAATCGCCCAGCACCAAAACAGGCGCAGCAAATTCCAAATGATCTTCCATTCCGGTGCCATTCGCTTCAGGATTGAAGAAGTGACGATGTCGGAAGTTGCGAAAATACCATTACATCAAAGAAGCTAGGTGCTTCATACGCTGTATTTCACATGTATGCCGCAGCATGACACCGAAATGTCTGCCACGCCGGGTAACGCGCTCTCCATTTATCGCCTGAGCAACTTCGCAATCTCACTCACCGCAAACGCAATCCCGCGCCCAGGCTCTTCAAAACGGTCACGGATCAGCAACTGCTTATTCTCATAGCGCGAAAAGCTTCCATCCTCAGGATCGACTACCCAGATTTGAGGAATACCCATAGCCGCATAGTCTTCTAACTTGTGCTTCAGCCGTTTCACCGTATCTTCAGGCGAAAGCACTTCGAAAACAGCGATTGGAGCATGAGTAATAATTTGTTCCATCAGATGTGAAGCTTCCAGCACAGTCACATCTGGAACTCGGAATCGGGCAGATGCTACCTGAATGCGGAGTTCCGGTAATGCACTGATATCCCATTCCAGCTCGTGCTTCCAAAACCATTTCTGAATTGCCGCTTGCCAAGCAGCATGATCTAGTTCACCCACCGGACGCTCCTCGATCTCGCCGTCCACATACTCCGCATCCGGCTCATAGGAAGACCGCAGATATACCTCAACTGGCACATGTGTCGATGTCGCCACTATTAGTCCTCCTGTCCTTCAGGATATCGCCGTCTGCCCCATTCTGGTAATAAAAAGCGGCGCACCTAAAGAGTTGCGTCGCTATATTCCGCCACTAAGCAATTCAGTCGTAGTATTCCAGCCCCAGGTGAGTGATCAGATCCTCGCCCATGATGTGGCGCAGCGTGTTCTTCAGCTTCATCGACTGGATGAACAGGTCATGCTCCGGATACAGCCCTTCGGCAGTCATCGGCGATTTGAAGTAGAAGCTGAGCCACTCCTGAATGCCGAGGTGCTTCAATTCTGGAGAACGCTGCGCCAGATCGAGGAAAAGGACCAGATCGAGCGCCAGCGGGGCGGCCAGAATCGAGTCACGGCAAAGGAAATCAACCTTGATCTGCATGGGATAGCCGAGCCATCCGAAGATGTCGATGTTGTCCCAACCTTCTTTGTTATCGCCACGCGGGGGGTAATAGTTGATACGAACTTTGTGATAAATATCCTTGTACAGATCAGGATAAAGCTCAGGTTGCAGGATGAAATCGAGCACGCCGAGCTTTGATTCTTCCTTCGTTTTGAAGGACTCCGGATCGTCCAGCACTTCGCCGTCGCGGTTGCCGAGAATGTTGGTCGAGTACCAGCCGGAAACTCCCAACATGCGCGTTTTAAAGGCTGGAGCGAGCACTGTCTTCATGAAAGTCTGACCGGTTTTGAAGTCTTTGCCGCAGATCGGCGCGCCGGTCAGCTTGGAAAGCTGTTGCATGCAAGGCAGATCGACGGTCAGGTTCGGCGCGCCATTGGCAAAGGGGACGCCTTCTTTCAGAGCAGCGTACGCATAAATCTGGGAAGGCGCGATATTCGGGTCATCTTCGACCAATCCCTTTTCGAAAGCTTCTATGGATTGGTGAACGGCTGAAGGCTCCAGGAAGATTTCTGTCGATCCGCACCAGATCACAACCACGCGATCGACCTGCGACTTGAAGGCCTGGATATCCGAACGCACCTGTTGCGCCAGATCGCACTTGCTTTTGCCTTTCTTGACGTGCGTGCCGTTCAGTCGCTTTACATAATGCTGATCGAAAACGGCGGGCAAAGGCTTGATGTTCTCCAGAAAGGGCCGCATCGACTTCAGCTGCTCATTGTCGAGTACCTGGGCATGTTGCGCCGCCTCGTACATATCTTCCGGAAAAATCTCCCAGCCGGTAAAGACAACATCATTCAGATCAGCAAGAGGCACAAAATCCTTAATCAGTGGACTACGCCCGTCGGTGCGCTTGCCCAGACGAATGGTTCCCATCTGCGTCAATGAGCCTATGGGCTTGGCCAGTCCCTTGCGGACGGCCTCCACGCCGGCAATCAGTGTGGTAGCTACCGCACCCATGCCAACTGTCATCACTCCCAATTTTCCTGTTGCAGGCTGGACTTTTGATTGTGCAGCGGCTGGCTTGCCGCTGTCTTTCGGCGTAGACATTCCTTATGTACCGTCCTATCAGATCAAGTTGAGGCTATTTCAAATACAGTAGTTTCTGCCGTGGAAGCATGCTTTGGCAATTCCGGCGGCCTGAATGGTAATGAACGTGGTGTGAATGGAAAATCCATAGAGCAGATGGATTTTTTGATCAGGCTTCTTCCGGGCGAACACGATTCTTCCAATGCGTCCAGACAAACCACATCACGCCCACCAGCAATACCACTTCTACCGCAAGATGAACGCGATGGAATGCTGCTTTGAAGCGTGGGTCGGTTTCCCATGCCTGTCCTAATTTCATACCTGCGTAAGCCAGCGCATAACACCAGGGCCACGAACCTAAAAATGTATAGATATGAAAACGCAATTGCGGCATTCGGGCAATGCCCGCCGGGAGCGCGATGAAGGTGCGCACAATCGGCAACAGCCTGCCGATAAAAACGGTGATGCCGCCAAAACGGCGGAAAAAGTGATCCGCGCGGTCCAAATCATGATGATTTAACAGCACAAAACGGCCATATTTCATGATAAAAGGACGGCCCCCCAGGGCGCCGATCCAGTACGCGACGAGGGAACCCAGATTGCAGCCTAAAGCACCGGCGGTTGCTACCCATATCAGCTTTAGTTGACCGGTATGCACCAGATAGCCGGAAAACGGCATGATGATTTCTGACGGCAGGGGAATACAGGTCGATTCAATCGCCATTAAAAGCGCAATCCCGACATATCCAGAATTGGAAATGGTGGCAATAATAAACGAGGCAAGAACGGCCAGGATTTTTTCGGTCATTCGTGTTTGAGTATACCTGTTCGCATCCTATCTGTTATGGCGCGACTCCCCAGCCAATGCCAACCTGCGGCCGGAACGGCGCTCCCCATCATCGATCGAAACCGCTGCGACGGCAAGCAGGATTGCGTGGCTGTCTGCCCATTCGATGTCTTTGCGATGCAACGGATTACCGCACTCGATCTGGCTATGCTGCCCATGCTTCCGCGAAAAGCCCACAAGCTTATAGGTAAGTGGCAGGCATTTGTTGTACGTCCGGAGGCCTGCCATGCCTGCAATTTATGCGTGATCGCCTGCCCGGAAGATGCTATCCGGCTGATTCGCAGGGAGAAATAATGAGTCAGAGTACCGAGGCCACATCTGTATGCGTGAAGTCTTCCCCTTTGAATAACAGTGGCTCATTGGCTGCCTTCGCCAGAGCATAGGCAAAGCAGTCGCCAAAATTAAGCCTGGCAGTATGGCCGCTTTCCTTTCCAAAATCCCGATAGGCCTCGCGCGCAATTCTTGCCTGCTCTTCTGTCACGGGCTCAACGGAGACTCGCGCCTCGCGGACCAAATCATCGAAGCGGCGGCTGGCAATGGCGTTGCGGCTTCCATCGATCACAACAGCAGCCTCTACAAAATTCACAGCAGAAATGCGGTTCCGGGCGGCAGATGCCAGAGCTTTTGCATACTTTAGGGCGTCAGGCTCATCCCGCAGAATCGCAATCAGGGCGGTGGCATCCACAATCATCGCGGCAAGCCCTTTTCATCGTAAAGAAGATCACCATGATCTATCGAGCGATATGGCTCCTGTAAGCGCGTTGCACAGTCCTTTCCTATTTTCATCAACTTATTTGCCAGATTGTCTCCCTGTTCCCGGCGGATACGGTTTAAGCGTTCCTGCACGGCTTCTGTCACGGCTGCCGTCATCGTTTTACCGGTGAGCTCCGCAAGCTCATGAACCAGCTTGTAAGTTTCGGGATTCTTAATATTCAGGCTCATGGAAGAATTCTACCATAAAAATATATATTTCTACCTATATGCAAAATTTAACTCTTTCATGCATTTGCGGTACAACATCTCTATGCCCGCCAGGAAAGCTGCCCCAATAAAGTCTGCTAAATCCATAAATATGAATGCCGTTTTGGCCAAGCCGGGAGATACTGCAGGTAAACAGGCAGGGAAAAAAGAGAAATTCGATCCGAAACACGACCTTGCCCCAGAACGGATCGCAAAAATTCTGGATATTCTTGCTGCCACATATCCGAAAGCTGAATGCGCCCTGCACCATCGCAATGCATGGGAACTGCTGGTTGCTACGATTCTTTCGGCACAATGCACTGACGTGCGAGTGAATATGGTGACGCCTGATTTATTTCGTCAATTCCCTACGCCGAAAGCGATGTCGGAAGCCTCACAGGCGGAAATCGAAGAACTGATCCGCTCCACGGGCTTTTATCGCAATAAGGCAAAATCGATCATAGGCGCGGCTAAAAAGATTACCAGCGAGTTCGGCGGCAAAGTGCCGCGCACACTGGCTGAACTGACCACCGTTCCGGGAGCGGCTCGCAAGACGGCCAATGTTGTTTTAGGCGTGGCCTACGGCCTGGCGGAGGGCATTGTTGTGGATACACATGTTCTGCGAATCTCGCGGCGGCTGCATTTGACACAAGCTACGGAACCGAAAAATGTGGAGCAGGACCTCATCAAGATCATTCCAAAAGATCATTGGATCGCCTACTCGCACGAAATCATTCACCATGGCCGGCAAATTTGCATTACTCGCAAACCGAAATGCGTGGAATGCCCGCTTGAAACAATTTGCACCTCTGCCGACAAAACCTGGAGCAGTCACTAACGATTCGCGGAATTGACATGGAACAGAATCTCGAACATACCATCACGCTGCTTTCACGTACCCCGGCTACGCTCAACGCACTTTTACGCGATCTGCCGGAAACATGGACACACCGAAACGAAGGCGATAAAACCTGGACGGTATTTGACGTTGTCGGACACCTGGTTCATGGCGATCGCACCGACTGGTTACCTCGCGCAAAAATTATTCTGCAGTTCGGCGAATCGCAGCCATTCCCGCGCTTTAACCGTGAGGCGCAGTTCCACGAGAGTGAAGGAAAATCGCTATCTCAGCTTTTGGATGAATTTGCAGAAGTACGCTCCGCTGCTCTCGATGAGCTCCGAGCGTTGAATCTTCAACCTGACGACATGGCCAGACGCGGCAGTCATCCCGTTCTGGGGACGGTAACTTTATCCAGCTTGCTGGCAACCTGGGCGACTCATGATCTGACGCATCTGCATCAAATTTCCAGAATCATGGCATTCCAGTATCAGGAAGCTGTCGGCCCGTGGAGCAGGTTTTTAGGCGTTTTGCAATGCACGGGCCACAGTTTCTAGTGCGGCTTCGCATCCTGATCGGCAGGCTGCGCTTCATCGTGGCCGCCGATCTGTGAGCCGTCATGCTTTTCGTAGATTGAATATTGGTGCCCCGGAGGCAGCAGCTTGACCTCGATATCCTTTGTGGGGCTATCGACCTGATAATCGGCGCCATAGGTCTGGAAACCGCGCGCAATAATCTGCAGCCGGACAGTGTCTCCGACCGGAATTACGTCAAGCACGGCTTTGCCTTCCTCATTCGTTTTCAGCTCCATGTTGCCATCGTCTTTTCCGTTCTTAAGCGGATGAAAGACGACGCCGGCATTCTCCACGGGCTTGCCATTGGAGGCTTTCGTCACGGTAACCGTGATCTTGCAGGTTGGCGGCGGTGGCGTATATTTACGTCCGCGCTTCGCGGTCTGCGCGGAAAGAAGCGGCGAAGCCAGCAACAGGGAAAGCGACAAAACAGAAATACGGCGCTGCATGGAAACCATGATTCGATTGTATGCAATTCAGCGCCGCTGGAAAACTACATCTGAGCGGAAGAAATGACGCTGCCTCCCGCCCAAGCGGCTACTTTATGTTCTTCCCTAAGGCGAAGCGTAAGCCGGTGCGAAAGTTGAATGGCAGCGATGGATATCCGATTGGACCAATATGCTGGTTGCTGGTGACATTATTGAGCTGCGCATAAACGCCCAGCCAATGACTCATCTGATAGACCGCGCCGAAATCTAGCTTGGCATAGCCATAATCGAGGTTCCGGTTCGGCAGCAGCATTGAGTTGTCGAAGCTCACGTTGGTGTACTGGTCAATGAAAGTGGAATCATCGCTGCGGCTCGAAAACGCTGCGTTACCGATCAGAGTCCACTGTTTGCCTGTGTAGGTGGCAGAAATAAAACCCGTGTGCGGAGGACGGCGGAAGGGCCTCGCTCCTCGCAACGGCGAGTATTCGCCGATGGGAACACCGGGAATCAGCGGATTGTAAACCGGCTGCAGTGCGTCCGATGTAAACGAGTGCTGCACGACAGAATCCAGGTAGGTGTAGCCTCCGCGCAGGAAGATATTTCTGCCGAGGCCATACTGCAACTCCGTCTCAACGCCTTGTGCACGGAAGTCCTGCGAATTGAGAACCGGAGAAAAACCGGATGCGGTAAGAAGAGCCAGCAATTCCTGTTGCTGCACCGGTGTAAGGTTCGGCAATAGCTGCACGGCTGCGCTGCTCGGCACTCCTTCAATCTGGTTGCCGAATTCATTGTGGAAATAAGTCACGTGCATCAGCAGGCGTTCGCTGAAAAAGCTCTGCTCTACGCCGCCGTCATAACTGCGCGTGCGCTCCGCGCCGATGGGCTGAATGCCGTACTGCTGTACCGCAGCTGTTCCGCCATACTGATAGAGGAAATTGTAGAGCGAACTGAACTGGTTATTCAGGTTTGGCTCTTTCACGCCCTTGGCGAAGTTGAAGTTCAGCTTGGTGCCGTGGAAGTGTCCGGCACCCGGTCGCACTACGTAATAGGACAAACCGATGCGCGGCGTTCCTTCCGTGCCGTAAATTTGATTCTTCTCGATGCCTCCACCCAGAGAATAGAAGAGGCGGTTTCTGAAGTCGCCTCCAAGCTGCAACATGTAGTCGTAGTTGGAGCGCTCCAGCGTGTCATTGATATAACCCGGGTAGCGATAGGCTCCTCGCTCATTCTCATAACGGAAGCCCGCAATAGCCATTAGATGCGGTGTGAACTGGAAGTCAGTCTGCGCGTAAAGATTGTCGCGATTTGAAACCTGATCGGTTACAAATGGATAATACGGCGAATCGTAGTTCAAAATCGCCTGGCCGCTCATGGAGTAGCCATTTGCGCCTTTGACTGTCACCGGCAGGCCGAGGTACATACCTCCGACATCGATGCCCGTGGGCGGATATTGCGCGTCCTGCTCGCGTTTGCGCGCCAGCCC